>DASQLH010000090.1:0-3498 GCA_035630155.1 Chthoniobacterales bacterium | reverse complement strand
ATATGCATTCCCGGCGCCGGCAAGGCTCGCGCGCGCGACGGAGGCGGAACTACGGCGATGTGCGCTCGGCTATCGCGCGAAAAATCTTTTGGCAACCGCGCGGTTAGTCGCGAGCAGCGAGGCCGAACTCGAACAATGGCGCTCCTTGCCCGATGACGCATTACGGGCGCATCTCTGCGAGTTGCCAGGGGTCGGCGCCAAAGTCGCCAACTGCGTGATGCTCTTCGCCTACGAGCGGCTGCGCGCGTTCCCGATCGATGTTTGGATCGAGCGCGTCCTGAAGGAGAAATATTTTCCGCGGAAGCGAAAGGTGACGGCCCAACAGCTCCGCGCCTTTTCCGAAAGCTACTTCGGCGATCACGGCGGTTACGCGCAGCAGTATCTTTTTCATCATGCCCGGAAAGGTGGCGGCGCGCAGGTTGTTAGGCCGGGCGATCTGCGATATGATTCGCCAGCGCGAAATCGCTGAATGATGGAAAAAGAGAAACAGCGCCGAAAGGTCGGGTTCGCGGTCCTTATGTCGCTCCTGCTTCACCTCGCGGTCGGCTACTCGCTCGCGGCTTTCGGTGGCGTCCTGGCTCCCACGTTCCCAGACGAGGAGGGGCCATCCGAACTGACGATCATGGACCTTTCGGAAGCGCCCACGCCTGTCCCGAAGAATCCGCAGTTCATCGAAACCGAAGCGTCCAAGGAATTGGCGGAGAAACCAAAGGACCAGACCTTTGAGTCGAATGCCAATTCCCAGGCGGCCAGCCAATTGCCCGCGACCGGCAACCTGCCTGTGCCGACCCAGGACGGCCCCGAGCGGCCATTCACGAATCTCGAGACCCACGATTTTTCGCTGCCAACCCAGGGGTCGCAGCCGCAACCCCAGCCGAAGGAAACTCCCCAACCGGAAGCAAAACCCACGGCTGCCACCACGGCGTCGCCGAAATCGCGTCCCTCCGAGCCGCCAAAGTCCACGCCCGATCTCTCCCCTCCCACAACACCGGAGCCGGAACAATTCGCCATGCTCACCGCCACACCGCCCCCTCCGCTGAAAGCCCCCGAAGAAGCCGAGCCTTCGCCGCCGCCTGAGGTCGAGGCCTCCGCGGCGCCCATCGCGCCCCGGCCGAAACCGGAGACTCCCGCCTCCAGTTACCAGTCGCAAAAAGAGCAAACGCGCAGCGCGGGAAGCATCTCGAATCGCGGTCCTTCCTCGGTCAATGCCGTGGGGACACCGCTCGGCCGTTATCAAAAGCAAATGTACGACGCGGTCGGCGCGCGCTGGTATAAACACACCGCGGAGAAGCGCGACCTGATCAGCATCGGGACCACGCGCCTGAGCTTTACGGTCGATCGCTCCGGGCGTGTCGGAAATCTGAAAGTGGTGGAGAACACGGCCAATGAAGCCTTCGCCGTCGTCTGCCTTCAATCAGTCCAGGAACTAAAATTGCCTCCGATTCCGGAGGATGTCGCGAGCACGCTGCCGTCGGAAGGTTTGCAGCAGGAGTTGACGTTTATCCTGTACGGGAACTAATGGTTCCCCGACTCGCGTTTTGAAATGACTGACACGCTCCAGGCAATGTTGAAGTTCCTGACCACAGGCGGGATGTTTATGTGGCCGCTCCTTCTGTGCTCGATCGTTACTGTCGCGACGCTCGTTCTTGCGACCCTGACCTTGCGCGAAAAAAAGGTGCTCCCTCTTGTGATCGAAAGTGAAATTGAACGGCTCACGCCCGGCGGCAGCGCGGAACGACTGATGCGAATCGTGAACGACGACAGCTCCTCTCTCGCGGCCGTTGTGCGCACGGCGTTGCAGCATCTGCGCTGGCCGCGCGCCGAGAACATCGAGTCGGTCCAGACGCGCGCGCGCCGCGAGCTCGTCCGGCTCGAACGCGGCTTGATCGTGCTGGAAGTGATGACGGGTATTGCACCATTGATCGGCCTGATCGGGACCGTTTCTGGTCTGCTGCATGTTTTCTCCGGCCTCGGGGTGGCCACAGGGGCGTCAGACACAAAGGCGGTCGCGCTGGGCATTTCCGAGGCGCTCAACTGCACCGTCTTCGGTCTTTCGATCGCCGTGCCGGCGCTGATCGGCTTCAGCTACTTCTCGAAAAAAATTGAAGTGATGTCGGTGGAAATGGAATCGCTCGTCTCGGACCTCATCGCGAAGTGTTACTATGGGCGCATCCCAAGCGGTGAAGCGGTCCTGCCTCCGAGATCGACTTCTCCCGCGCCGGCCCGCGCCCCTGTCGGGTGAACCAGCCGCTAGTTTTCTCGCCATGAAAATCGCAGTCCGGAAACGGCGGGCGCCTTCCATCATCATCGTCTCGCTGGTCGATATCCTGACGATCCTGCTCATTTTC
Organism: Chthoniobacterales bacterium; assembly: GCA_035630155.1. Lineage (GTDB taxonomy): Bacteria > Verrucomicrobiota > Verrucomicrobiia > Chthoniobacterales > UBA10450 > AV80. Next base: position 1,150 of record DASQLH010000090.1, on the reverse strand, counting down.
TTCGTCGTCTCGACGACGTTCAAACGCGATCAGCCCGAGGTCCAAATCAACCTTCCGGACTCGAAGACCTCCACGAAAAGTTCTTCGGAGCTCGAACACGCGATCGTGAGCGTGAATGAAAACGACGAGGTCAGGCTCGATGGACAGGTGATCGCGCCGGAGGAATTGGAAGGAGCCGTGCGGAACTTGCCCGCGACGCGGCGCGCCTCCCTTGCCTTGCAGGCGGACAAGAAGGCGTCCTTCGGCACCATCATCAAAGTGATGGACGCCTTAAAACTCGCGGGCGTGAAAAATTTGCCGGCCTTCACTCGCGGCGAGAAATGAGATTGCCGATCCGGAAATATGGCGACGCGATCCTGCGCGCCAAAGGGAAACGAATCGAAACGGTGGACGACCACATTCGCTCGCTCGCGGAGAACATGCTGGAGACGATGCACGCTGCGAACGGCGTCGGCCTCGCCGCCCAGCAGGTAGGCGAGGCGCTGCAATTGACGGTGCTCGATGTTTCGCAGGTGGAAGATCGCCCGAGCACGATGACGATGAACGGCGAGCCATTGGAGATCGACGCTGCGATGCCGCTGGTCTTGTTGAACCCGACCCTGCGCCTGGGAGAAGAGAAGGATACGGGGAGCGAAGGCTGCCTCAGTTTTCCCGACATCACGGCGGAAATCGATCGGGCGACCACCATCGAGCTGGAAGCGGAAACGCTCGAGGGCGAGAAGATCCGCATCGAAGCCTCCGGACTGCTCTCACGGGCGTTGCAGCACGAAGTGGATCATTTGAATGGAATCTTGTTCATCGACCGAATGAGCTCCGCCGCGAAAGCGAGTCTGGCGAGTAAACTGAAGCGGTTGCAGAGAGAGACGGTGAAGTAGTTGTAACGCTGCGTGTCATCGAGCCGCGGTAGACGGCGAGGGACCTCTCGGGCGGTCTTAAGTCACACGGTTGACCTGAAAAGAACTTTCGCCACGCCGATCTTCGTGGATCGCGGCAGCGCTTTTTGTGTGGCTGCCTCTGCGACTGCGAGGTCCCTCGCCGTCTGCGCGGCTCGGGATGACAAGCGATCGGCCGCTAAATCGCCTTGTACGTAACCGTGATGCTGCGGAAAACCAGCTGGTCGCGTTGCGCGGAAAAATAGAACAGCTCCAGC
>DASQLH010000089.1:0-6549 GCA_035630155.1 Chthoniobacterales bacterium | reverse complement strand
GCGCCCGATCCTGCGCCGCGCCCGCGAGGTCGGCGCCTTCATCAATTTCGACATGGAGAGTTACGCGCACAAAAACACCACGCTCGAACTTTTCCGGAGGCTCTTCACCGAGCCGGAATTCCGGGACTGGCCGCACGCCGGGATCGTCATCCAGGCGTATCTGCGCGATGCCGAGAAGGATTTGCGCGACCTGATCGATTGGGCCCGCGAGCGCGGCACGCGCTTTACCGTTCGCCTCGTCAAGGGCGCCTACTGGGATTACGAAAAGATCAAGGCCGCCCAAAACGGCTGGCGCGTTCCTGTTTACCTCCAAAAACCGGAGAGCGACGTGAATTTCGAAGTTTGCACGGGCGTCCTGCTCGACAACGAATCGATCGTCACGGCCGCGTTCGGTTCGCATAATGTCCGAAGCATCGCGTACGCACAGGCCTGCGCGCAGCAGCTCGGCATCGACAAAAGCCGCTTCGAGTTTCAACTGCTTTACGGCATGGCGGGCCCGATCAAGCGCGCGCTGGTCGAGATGGGCTATCGCGTCCGCGAATATTCTCCCGTGGGCGAACTCCTGCCCGGCATGTCGTATCTCGTCCGGCGGCTCCTCGAAAACACTTCGAATGAAGGCTTTCTCAAAGCGAAGTTTTCGGACAACGCTTCGGCCGCGCAACTCCTGCGCGATCCCAAAGAACTTATCGGTCGCCGGTCTCCCGCTCCGCAGGACGGCGGCGTTTCACAAAAACGCCCTGCCCTGCCTCATTCGCGGAATGGGCAATCGCTCGACACTCCGGTCGGCGACACCTACGAAAATTCACCGCTCGTCAATTTCGTCCATCGCAGCGGCCAGGAGAAAATGCAGACGGCGTTGCGCGAGATGCGCGCGAAGCTGGGGCAAAAATATCCGATCGTCATTGATGGCCGGAAAATCTGGACGGACAACCTGATCCACTCGATCAATCCGACGTCCCCAACGCAAGTGGTCGGCGCGGTCGCGGAAGCGCACGTCGAGCACGCGGAAGATGCGGTGAAGGCGGCGAAGAAAGCGTTCGAGCATTGGTGCCGTGTGAGTGTCGAGCACCGCGCCGAATTACTCGAGCGCGTCGCCGCCATCATGGATCGCCGCCGCTTCGAGCTCTCCGCCCTCGAAGTTTACGAAGTCGGCAAACCATGGGCGGAAGCCGACGGCGATATTCGCGAAGCGATCGATTTCCTTCTTTTCTACGCGCAGCAAATGCGTTTGCGCGGATTGCCTCGTCTCACGCAGCACGTCCCCGGCGAAGAAAGCTACCAGCATTACTGGCCGCGCGGCGTTGCACTGGTCATAGCGCCCTGGAATTTCCCAATGGCGATCCTGACCGGCATGGTCTCGGCCGCGCTGGTCACCGGCAACACCGTCATCATGAAACCGGCGGAGCAATCCGCCGTCTGCGGCGCGATGTTGATGGAGATGTTCGAGGAAGCCGGCGTCCCTCCGGGCGTCCTCAATTTCCTGCCCGGCAAAGGTCGCGTCATCGGCCAGCACCTGGTCGATCACAAGGATGTCCACATGATCGCGTTCACCGGCTCGCGGGAAGTCGGGCTGCGCATCTGGGAAAGCGCGGGCCAGACTCGCCCCGGCCAGCTTGAGCTGAAACGCGTCGTTTGCGAAATGGGCGGCAAGAATGCCGTTATCGTCGATTCCGACGCCGACCTGGACGAAGCCATCGTCGACTCGATTTATTCCGCCTTCGGCTATCAGGGCCAGAAATGCTCCGCGCTTTCGCGGCTGATTGTCCTCGAGGAAAACTACGACCGCGTCGTCAAACGGCTTCTCGAAGCCGCGGCGAGCTTGCGCGTTGGGAATCCGGAGACGCCCGGCATTATGGTCGGCCCCGTCATCGACGAGACCGCTTATCGGCGCCAGCTGGAGGCGATCGAAATCGGAAAGAAGGAAGCGACGCTCGCGTTCCAAGGCACCGTTCCCGCGGAAGGCTTCTTCGTCCCGCCCACGATCTTCACCGGCGTGACCGCGGAAATGCGCCTGGCGCGCGAAGAAATTTTCGGCCCTGTCCTCAGCGTCATGAAAGTGCGCGATCTCGACGAAGCGATCCGCGTGGCGAACGACACCGACTACGCGCTGACCGCCGGTTTTTTCTCCCGCAGCCCGGCCAACATCGAACGCATCAAGGCCGAGCTGGTCGCGGGCAACGTTTACATTAATCGTTCCTGCACCGGCGCGGTCGTCGGCCGCCATCCCTTCGGCGGGTTCAAGATGTCCGGCGGCGGAACCAAAGCCGGCGGCGGCGATTATCTCCTCCAATTCCTCGTCCCCCGTGTTGTGACCGAAAACATCATGCGCCACGGCTTCGCCCCCGATACGACGCCCGAGTTTCGCGCTCCGTTCGGTGCGGTCTCGGTGGGAAATTGAGTTCTGCACAATAGCTCTATCGACGACAAACAGCGGTAAAACGCTCTACATTTCTCACTCCGCCACGTGCACGCAGAAAATGTTCTTGAAGACTTTTCTGGTGATGACGCATTTGTAGTGATTCAGATGATGCACCGCTTCACCGGTTTCCTCGTCGACGATCCACCCCTGACCTGAGTGAGTGTCTTCAAATTGGGCCCACTGAATCCAAGCACATGTTCAGTCCGAAAATCGGCGCAAGTCATTTAACGGCTAGTTTCGTCAGTTTCGGCTTTTCCTCTCCGCCAAGGCGCGCTCGATTTGGAAGGTGACGACGTCGTCATTCCCTCCGTGAAAATCTCCGTCGCACAGCCGCACTTTCCGCAGTAAGATTATTAGTGGACGAATTGGGCAAGACGAAGTTGGATCGCGCGCATTTTTCGGTGGGAAAGCTAAGCGAATCGGATGAAAAGGCCTATTGGCTCAGCAAATCGCCGGCGGAGAGGCTCGAGGCGGTTGAGCTGATGCGGCAAATGATTTATGGCTACGACCCGGCTCGCACCCGACTTCAAAGAGTTCTTACGATTGCTTCGCTCGGCGAAGATTGAGTATTTGCTGATCGGCGGATACGCGGTCGGGCATTACGGCTTTCCTCGTGCCACGGGTGACCTCGATATTTGGGTCGCCAATCACAATGAAAATGCGACCCGGCTCGTCAGAGCCTTGCGAGAATTCGGCTTTGATGTTCCGGAACTTAACGAATCTCTCTTTCAGAAGCCGCAGCATGTCGTGCGCATGGGAGTGCCGCCGGTGCGTTTAGAAATTCTTAGCTCCATAGATGGAGTCGATTTTCAAGATTGTTACCCCCGCCGCGAAACGGTCGAAATGGATGGCGTTGAAGTCGATGTGATCAGCCTGGCAGATTTAAAAATGAACAAGCGGGCCAGCGGTCGTCATCAAGACCTGAATGACCTCGAGAAACTTCCGTAACGTTCTCGTTTCGCCTGCGGAAGCGATCTTGCTCGTTCGTCCCCGCGAGAAATGAATTTTCTTCCGGCCGCGAAGTTCTGCCGAAACGCGCTGCTGATCCTGCTCGGGCTTTTTCTGCTCTCGCGCATCCTGACGCTGAGCGCTTTCCCGATCTTCAACGACGAGGCGATTTACCTGCAATACGCCCAGCGGATCCACGACGACTGGCAGAAAAATAAATTCATCTCGATGGATGGCGAGTTCACCGACTGGAAACCGCCGCTGATGTATTGGCTGGCAGCCCCGGTCATCGAATGGGGGAACGACCCTCTCATCGCCGGCCGGGCGCTGGCCCTCCTCGTATCGATCGCCGGCTTCTTCGGATTCTATTTGTTCGCGAAAGAGCTTTTCGGCGAGAAGGAAGGCGTTCTCTCCGCGCTTCTTTACCTGCTCTGTCCAACAGTTCTTTTCCACAACAACCAGTTCATCGCGGAGACGTTCCTGGTTTCGACCGCGCCGTTCCTTTACTGGGCTCTTCTCAAAGGAATGCGGCGGGAGAAATCCGAATGGTGGGTCTGGGCGCTGTCCGCGTTGCTTTTCGGCGCGGCGCTACTTCTCTTCAAGCAATCAGGATTCCTGCTTCTGGCGATCGCGGGCCTTCTGCCGTTCTCCAGGCTGCGAACAAACGAACCCGGTCGTTATGAATGGAGGGCGACCGCTTTGAATGTTGCTCTCGTCATCGCGGTGATCGTGGGCGCCCGCCTGGCGGCGGACGCGATGCTGCCGTCGGCCTTCAATGCCACCCGCGACCGGTTCAACAGCAAATGGGTCATGCCGGTCAGCGAAGTCCTTCGCTTCCCGGTTGAGATCTGGCAGGTAAATCTGGCCAAGGTGGCCGATTACATCGGCTCGTACTATACGTGGCTCGCCGCGATACTCTCTTGCTGGTTCACCTGGCTCGCGTTGCGAAGAAAGAATTTTCCCGAACTGACGCTGGCCGGCATGTGCCTGGCCGGAGCCGTCGCCGTCACGTTTCTGCTTCGCGGCTTCAACGAGTACATGCTGAACACGGCGCTGATTGTCGCTCTCTTGCCCTTCCTCGGCAGAATGGCAGTGTCCCTCTACGATTCCGCGCCCCTTGGAAAAGCCACTCTGCTGTTGCGGCGAGCGCTGCTCACGCTCGGCGCACTCACGCTAATTCATTGGGGCTACCAGGACGCCCTGATGGGGATGTCGCCGGGAAGATACATCGAGCGGAGCACTCCCTGGGCGATCAGGAATTACCTCACCAGCTGGTCGACAGGGTTTGGGGTGAAAGAAATCGTCAGCATGTTGGAAAAGGAAAAGCGGCCGGGAGTAATTTTCGCCGATACCCAATGGGGCAATCCGCGGACAGCCCTGGAGGTCTACGGCAAGGAGCGTTTCCCGAATCTGCGCATCCAGCCGTTCACGAGGGAATTCCTTGATTCCGCTGAAACGCGAAAACTCAGGGACCTCGTGTCGAAAATAAAGCCGGTGCATTTCGCCATCTACTCAGCCGACTCGTCCGGGGAGCGTCTTTCGTGGTTGAACAACGTCCACGAACACATGTGCGCGACGCGCCAGGAGATAAAGGAATATCCCTCTCAGGCTCCCCTTATCTTTTGCAGTTTTTGACGCTGCGGAACTAACGCCAGCGGCCCGCCACCCAAACGTGACGGCCCCCGCGCCGGAGCCAGTGTCCTTCCACCCAGACGGCGGCAGGCCTGGGGCGGACGACCCAGCTTCCAGGAACCCAAACATAGGTCGCGCCGTTCCAGCGCCAGTAGCCGCGGGTCCAGGTATAGTTTGGGCCAGGCGAGACAGTTCGCGTTTCGATCCGCACGGCCGGCGGAGCCTGAGTCACGAGAACTTCTCGGGAGACCGGGCCGGTGGTCGTGACTTCCCGCGTTACTGTAGTGGTGGTGGTCACAGGCGGCGCCGTTTGGTAGGAGACGCAGCCGCCCAGCGCCAAGGGTGCCAACGCCAACAGGTAAATACGTATTTTCATAATGGCCTCCATTAAGAGATTCGTTTCGCAGCAGGCCTGCGGCTTTGCGCAATTGATGGCGCGAAACGGATTCTGATCCGATGATCCGGCATGCTTTACGTCGTCGCCACGCCGATTGGCAATCTGAACGACATTACGTTGCGTGCGCTCGAAGTGCTCAAATCGGCGGATGTGATCGCGGCGGAAGACACGCGGCATTCCGGGAATTTGCTCCGCCATTTCGAAATCCGGAAGCCGCTGGTGAGTTATCACGAGCACAACGAAGCGATGCGCTCGCAGGAGCTGGCCGAGCGGCTGGCCGCCGGTGAAAACGTGGCGCTGATCACCGACGCCGGGATGCCGGGGCTTTCCGACCCCGGCGCGCGCCTGATTCGCAAATGCATCGAGCGCGACCTTCCGTTTACGATTATTCCCGGGCCATCGTCGATCGTTACCGCCCTGGCCGGATCGGGTTTTTCGCTGGAGAAATTTTGTTTCCGCGGGTTTCTCCCAGTGAAAAGCGGGCAGCGCGAACGCGAATTGCGCGCCGCCGGGGAACGCGAGGAGACGACGGTTTTCTTCGAATCGCCTTACCGGATTTTGAAAACGCTGGCAGCTAGCACCGAGATCATGCCCGACCGGCAACTTTGCGTCGCGCGCGAGCTGACGAAGAAGTTCGAGGAATTCCGGCGCGGAACAGCGGCGGAACTTCTCGGCCATTACACCGCGCACCCGGCGAAAGGCGAGATCACGCTGGTAATCTCAGCTCGCGACCACTGAACCGTTCGGCCCGTGTGGAACTCGCTCAAGACTCGTTATGAGAAGCGGGGAGAGATAATGCATACCGCCGGCTGGATCCTCGATCACGATTTGGGTTTGCTCGTTGGACGCAGCTAGGACAAAATCCGGATGATCGACGCGATATTCTCGTCCATCAGCCATTCGAATCACAAAAGGCTGAAACGGCGTCGCGTGCAATAATTCACGAACCCGCGGTTTCATTGCCCGATTTTACAGCAAGCCTTCGGGGATGTCCACGCATCCCGCATTTCCGCTTGTCAAAGCCACCCAACTGTGGAACTTTGCGCGGCTTTTCCCCAGAGAGCATTCCTTTTCGTATGGCTTACGCAATTATCAAAACAGGCGGCAGACAACATCGTGTGGCAGAGGGAGATATCATCGATGTCGATCTCCT
>DASQLH010000088.1:0-18767 GCA_035630155.1 Chthoniobacterales bacterium | reverse complement strand
ACGACACTTCCCGCACCAACCACCGTGTTCTCGCCAATGGTAACGCCAGGGCAAATAATGACGCAGCCGCCAAGCCAGACGCCGTCACCAACGGTGACTGGGAGCGCGAGCTCGAGGTAGGCGCGCCGCTGCGGGGCGTCGAGCGGATGGGTGCAGGTGTAGATGTGCACGCCGGGCGCGATCTGCACTTCCTCGCCGATGGTGATCAGATTGCAGTCGAGAAACGTGCAGTCGTAGTTGATAAACGTCCGCCGGCCGATGCTGATATTGAAGCCGTAGTCGCAGCGAAAGGTTGGCTTCAGCACCGTGTCGTCACCGAAGCGGGCGAACAATTCCGTCAGCAGGGTGCGGCGTGCCTGCCCGGCATCTGCGGCCGTCGCATTGAACCTGGCGAGCAGTGCCTGGGCACGCAGGTGCGCGGTTCGGAGTTCGAGATCGCTCGCGAGGTAGAGCTCCCCCGTTAGCATTTTCTCTCTTTCTGTTTTGGACATGTGCGACGCTAGCAGCCGAGCGGGGTCGCTCAATGATGGGACCTCGGGGGGAAACTGACAACGCCGGGACACGCGTTTTAAGGTTCAACTTGGAAACCGAACTCGGGATGCCCGCACAGCGAGCGGTTCAGACTGAAAGAAGCGCTCGAAGTTGGCGGTTTTTGTCGTTCAATGACTCATGGCCGAGCCGAGGAACCCGCTTTTCGAGCAGACAGTGCGCGACAGCTTCGCGGCGCAGCAACTCATGGCGACCATCGGGGCACGACTTGTTAGCGTTACAGCTGGCGAGATCGAGATCCGCGTGCCCTTCCGGCGCGACCTGACGCAGCAGCACGGTTTTCTTCACGCCGGGGTGGTGACGTCCGTCCTGGACAGCGCGTGCGGCTACTCGGCGCTGAGCCTCATGGACGAGGGCGTCGGAGTACTCACGGTCGAGTTCAAGACGAACCTCCTGGCTCCCGCGCGGGGCGAGGAACTGATCGCGCGCGGTCGCGTCCTGCGAGCGGGGCGAACCATTGCCGTCTGGCAGGCGGAAGCGGCGATGCTGGCCGACGGCGTCGAGAGTTCGGTGGCTATCATGATTGCCACGATAATGACCGTTCGTAACCGTCCGGATGTAGTCGGTTGAGCGACTGCCTTTGGAAGATCGATGACTCAGCGACTTTTCGTTTACGGAACGCTCGCCCCGGGCCGGCCTAACGAACACGTCCTGGCGGATGTCCCGGGAAAGTGGGAGCCGGCGACCGTCATGGGCACGTTGTATCCGGAAGGGTGGGGCGCAGCGGCGGGATATCCAGGGATCGTCCCCGATGAGCGCGGCGGCGAAGTGGAGGGTCTTCTCTTCATCTCGGAGATCTTGGCTCAGCACTGGGACCGTCTCGATGAGTTTGAGGGCGAAGGCTATGAGCGCGTCCTAACCACGGCAAAACTCAGCGACGGCACAACGATCGACGCCTACATTTATCGCCTCAAAGGAAATCCGGGGCTCGCAAACTAATGTCCATTTCCCGCCGCACGTTTTTGAAAACAACCGCTGCCGCGACTGCGATCGGCATGCCGGCGATTTTCCGCGCACAAGCGGCCGCCTCTCCAACTCAAAAAAAGGAACTCAAAATGGAAATCAAAAGAAGTGGTTCACAACCATCAACTAAAGGATCCGCGGATTGGTTTACCGGCACGGTGCGTGTCGATCCGCTGTTTGAAGCGCCGGCGCCCGCACGGGTTCGCGGGGCGAGCGTGACGTTCGAGCCCGGCGCGCGCACGAACTGGCATATGCATCCGCTCGGTCAGACATTGATCGTCACAGCCGGTTGCGGCCGCGCGCAACGCGAGGGCGGCCCGATCGAGGAGATCCGGCCCGGCGATGTCGTCTGGATTCCGCCGGGCGAGAAGCATTGGCATGGCGCCGCCCCGAGCACGGCGATGACGCATTTCGCCGTTCAGGAAGCGCTTGATGGCAAGGCGGTCGAGTGGATGGAAAAGGTCAGCGACGAACAATACCGCGGGTGATCATGCAAAGGCGCAAGCTTGGAAAGAGCGGCCCCGAAGTCTCCGCCATCGGCTTCGGCTGCATGGGACTGAACTTCGGCTATGCAACGCCGATTAGTAAGGACGACGCGATCGCGCTGCTCCGGGCGGCCGCAGAGCGTGGCGTCACACTTTTCGACACCGCCGAGGTCTATGGCGCCTACACCAATGAGGAATTGGTCGGCGAAGCCCTGAAGCCGATTCGGGACTACGTGGTGATTGCGACAAAGTTCGGATTCAAGATCGATCCCGAGACGAAAAAGCAGGTGGGCCTCGATAGCCGGCCGGAGCACATCCGCGAGGTTTGTGACGCGTCGCTGAAGCGCCTGGGCATTGAGGTGATCGATCTTTTCTACCAGCATCGCGTCGATCCGAACGTGCCGATCGAGGATGTGGCCGGCGCGGTCAGGGAGCTGATTGCCGAGGGGAAGGTGAAGCATTTCGGTCTCTCGGAGCCGGGCGCGCAGACCGTCCGCCGCGCTCACGCGGTGCACCCGGTCACCGCGGTTCAAAACGAGTATTCGCTCTGGACGCGCGAACCGGAGACCAATGGCATTCTCGATACGTGCGAAGAACTGGGCATCGGCTTCGTTCCCTATAGCCCGCTCGGCCGGGGCTTCCTGACCGGCGCGATGAACAAGGAGACCAGGCTCGCTGAAGGCGACTTCCGGCGCGCCTTGCCGCGTTTTACACCGGAGGCGTTGGAGAAGAACCAGGCGCTGGTCGATCTGCTGAAACGCATTGCGGCCGCGAAAAAGGCAACGCCCGCGCAGATCGCGCTCGCCTGGTTGCTGGCGCAAAAGCCCTGGATCGTTCCAATCCCCGGCACCACCAAATTACATCGGCTCGAGGAGAACATCGGCGCCGCCGCCGTCGAGCTGACCGCGGACGACCTCGCCGAGATCGAGCGCGCCGCCGCCGCGATCACGGTCGAGGGTGAACGGTATCCGGCCCATCTTCAGGCTACCGTGGGCCGCTGAGGCGGATCGATGACGCACCGGCTTTTCGTTTACGGAACGCTCGCCCCGGGCCGGCCTAACGAACACGTTCTGGCGGAGGTGCCGGGAGAATGGGAGCCAGCTACGGTAATTGGAACGTTGTTTCCGGAAGGCTGTGGTGCGGCGGCGGGCTACCCGGGAATCGTCCTGGATGAGCGCGGCAGGGAAGTTCATGGATTTCTCTTTGGCTCGGAAAGCCTGGCGGAGCACTGGGCCCGGCTCGATGAGTTTGAGGGCGAAGGATACGAGCGGGTCCTAACCACGGCGAAGCGCAGGGATGGCACAACCGTGGACGCCTGCATATATAAGCTCAGCGGAAACGGCCCGCAGCGTTAGCGGCGAAACGCGCACGACGCTCGTTCCCAAACTCTGTTTGGGAATGCCGTTGTCTTGGCAACTCTGTTGCCCCTGCAACGAAACAGAGTTTCGCGGACAATTGCGTTCCCAAACAGAGTTTGGGAACGAGGAGAATTGGGAACGAGGAGAGCACCGAGGCCACATCCTGCGGCACGTTTGGCCGCGCTCGACTAGAACTCGAGCGGTTCCCGCGTTAGTGGTCCGATCATGTTTGCGCGTTTTTTTCTCGGCACGATTTACCTGGCTCTGGCCCTAACGACCGCTTCCGCGGCCGGGAATGAATTCCGCGGGGCCTGGGTCGCGACGGTCCATAATCTGGATTGGCCATCGCAGCCGGGGCTTCCCGCGGCAACGCAAAAAGCGCAACTGCGAGCTCTCCTCGATCGCGCGGCCGAATTAAGGCTAAACGCAATCCTCCTCCAGGTCCGGCCGGCGAGTGATGCGCTCTATTCCTCCGGGAAGGAGCCGTGGTCGCAATTTCTCACCGGGCGCCAGGGCAGCTCGCCCGGCTACGATCCGTTGCAGTTCGCGATCGAGGAAGCGCATGCGCGAGGGATTGAATTGCACGCCTGGATCAATCCGTTCCGCGCGGCCACGAACGTGAAGACGGTGCTGGCCGAAAATCATGTCGCGAAACGTCATCCGGAATGGGTCTGCCGGGTCGGGACCCAGCTTTGGCTCGATCCCGGCGAGCCGGCGGCCCGCGAATATGTCCTCGGCGTCATTCAGGACATTGTCCGCCGCTATGACATCGATGGCGTCCACATCGACGATTACTTTTATCCGTACCCGCGCACGCCGGGCGTCGTCTCCTTTCCGGATGATGCGACCTGGGGACGCCATGGAACGAAGAGCGGCCTTTCGCGGGCCGATTGGCGCCGGGAAAATATCAACGACTTCGTGCGCTCGATGTATCGGACGGTGAAAGCAACCAAGCCGTCCGTCCGCGTCGGGATCAGCCCGTTCGGGATTTGGCGGCCGGGCGTGCCGCCGACGACCGAGGCGCAGGTGGATGCCTACGGCGAACTGTTCGCCGACTCACGCAAGTGGCTCGCCGAGGGCTGGTGCGATTACCTTGCGCCGCAGCTTTATTGGAGCATCCAACCCGCGAAACAAAGCTTCCCGGTGCTGCTCGAATGGTGGCGCGCGCAGAGCCGCGGGAAAGCGGTCTGGCCCGGCATCGCGACCGAGCGCATTGGCGCGAAGCGTCCGGCGAGCGAGATCGTCGATCAAATCGCTCTGACACGCCGCGGCACGAAGGCGCCGGGTCACATTCACTGGAGTATGAAATCGCTCCTCCAGAATCGCGGAGGCGTTGCCGACCTTTTACGCGTCGGTCCCTATGCGGAAGAAGCAAAGGTGCCGCGCTAATTGCCGCCCTCTTTCACAGCGCGCGTGCTGTGAAGGAAGCGAATCCGCCACGCCCCCTTTTCCTTCTGAAGGACAGCGGATTCCAGCCAGGTCACGTTTTCCGTGCCGGAAGCGTCCGTGATGGAGCCGCGATTGACATAGGCAATCCAGGCGATGTCGCCGGAAATGTGAACGTCCGGTTCGTTTACCGTCCAGACATACACATTGCCCGCGGCGTGCGCCGTTTTGATGAGCTCCAGCAGGGCATCCCCGGTGAACCGTTTTCCGACATCGAAGGCGTAGAAGTCCGGCGCAAGCACGGCGCGGAACTTATCGGCATCATTCGCCGCCAAGGCGGCAAACATCGAGCGGACGGTCTCCGTTACCTGAGTCTTGTCGGCGCCAGCCTGGTTCGCCGGTCCCGCAGCAGCCGCGGCGATGGTCGTGGTCAACAGCGCGATAGTCGCGATAAGTGATGTGCGATATCTGGTCATGAAATTCGTTCTAACACGTAGGATAAACGGGAGGCCTGAAAGACCGGGTGAGTGGAAGCGAAAGAGTCAACAGACTCGAAGTTCGCTGCAGAGCGTGGTTAGGTCCTCAAAATTTTGTCCATCGCCTTCCCCTTTGCTAATTCATCGACCAATTTATCCAGATAGCGTATCTCCCGCATCAACGGCTCTTGAATCTCTTCCACTCGGATGCCGCAAATTACCCCTTTGATCAAAGTGCGTGAAGGATTCAGCCTGGGCGCTTCCTTGAAGAACGTTTCAAAGTCCGTCTGCTTTTTCAATTGTCGTTCCAGCTCCCGCTGCTTGTAGCCGGTCAGCCAGCAAATAACGGCATCAACTTCTGATTTTTTCCGCCCCTTTTTTTCTGCCTTCTCGACGTAGTAGGGATAGACGCGCGCGAAGCTCATCGTAAAAATTCGATGTTTCGTTGTCATGCGAAGAGAAGCCCTAACGAGGGGCAAGATCAACGTTCACCTAAAGCGGTTTTGCTGCATCGCCTGTTTGGATGGTTCGCTGAAAATACCCCCTGATCGCTGGAGTATTCAACCAGATGAGTAGCGCAGTTCCGGCAACGAGGCGAAGACTGAGAACTATCTGCATCAACAGTGGTGCGGAGCCCAAGCGCGGGACATCGAGAATGAAGTCGGTAACCGCTGTAAGAATGATAACGATCCTCGCCCAGTTTTGTTTGCGCCAGAAAAAATAGACGATAGCGACCGACGCGAGAATGGCTACGCCGAAGAGCAACGTGTTGGCGGCCTTAAAGTAGGCAAAGGCAATTAGAGCATGAAAGCAAACCAGCGCAAAAAGCACACGAAACGCTGGCGGCGGATTACCTGGCAATGGGGGATGAGCGGCGTCCATCATCTAACGAGAATCAGACGTAAAAGTTCCGCCTAACTGGGAAACAGGGTGAGGGACGAAGTTCATGCGGGGCTCGAGCCGCATTTTGCCTTCCGCGGCGGCAGCGTGCAATGCGTAAACGCTCTCCTTCCGGTAGTCGGTCGATCGTCAGTTACTGCACGGCGCCCAGAGGAGGGGATGGAACTTGGGCGAGTGCTGCATAAAGATGAGCCCGTTGTACTCGAGGTGCGGCCGGAGCTGGTCGATGCCGGTGGCGTAGGCGCGCGGCGCCAGGATGGAGCTTCCGCGGGTTTCGACCAACACGGCCGGTGAGTTTTGCGCCGCGCGGACAGGTTCCAACGCGTCTTCGAGCGAATCGGGCTGGCGCGCGACCGGCCCACAGCTTCCGAAATCGACTTCCGTCACGAACGCGTTCAGAGCGAACGTCACGTAATCGGGCCCGAAAAAGTTCCCCAGATGAGTGCCCAACGTCACCTCGCCGGTGACAAGTGGTCCGCGCGCCACGTGCGAGTTCGCGGCCCACACCATCGTCTTCGCGTTCGGTGCCCTCATGGCGCGCATGACATGAAAGGCATAGGCCATTCCTTCGTCGCGCGCGCTGTAACCGCCGGGGCGGTCGTGCGCGATGATGAAGACCTGGTTTTCCCAGGCGCGCAATCCCACGACGCGGAGCATGGCGATGTCGAACTCCTGCTGGGACGTGCGGCTGATCAGGTCGGCTTTGTTCGCCGTGAAATGCTCCTCGATCGAGGCCAGCGTCTGAATACAGGCATTGTGCCGTTCCGGCGGGACCTGGCCGAACGGATGAGATTGGTTGACCCCTTCGCACTGCGACAGGCCGGTCGCGCGCGGGTCGCTGGACGGAATGCCGATCTGTTGCAGGTAATTGACCAGGCCGGGGCCGTCGAGCTCGGGCTGCTGAATATCGAAACCGAAAAAGGCGACCTTATCGGCCGGGTTAGGATGCGCGAGGTTCCATTCCCGGATCCATCTCACCAGGTCCGCGTATTCCGTGCCCTGCCAGACAACGATGTGCTGGCTGATGGCCTGTTCGGCAGTCCCGCCGCCGCCTTGGACGTAAGCCGTCGCGAGCTGGGCCCCCTGCCAATTAGTCTCCATCGCGAAGGCGCGGAAACCCATTTCCTCGACCAGGAAGCGGAAGATCCGGTGCTTCATTCGGTAGAACCCACCAGAAGTGTGATAGCTCTCGCCGAACCCGGCCACAGTCGCGCCGCCGATCAATTGGCGCAGCGGCTCGAGATCGGTGGTGTCGGAAAGTGTCGGCTCGTCTCCCGCCAACGGCCAGACGCCGTAGTCGTTAGGCAGGGTGTAAACTTCGACGAGCGCGACGCCGGTCGAACCGCCCGCGCCGCGCACGATCGCAGTGTAGTTGCCGGGCTGGAGCGTCTCGATGATCGCCGCTTCGAGGTCGTTCGTGGGCGGAATCGTTGTTCCCTCGATCGCGGCCCGCTGGTCGCTCCGCCAGCCATCGTTCGAGCGCAACACCGTTCCGTTGCCATTCACCACTTCCAACGTTGGATCGGCCAGCTTGCCGGCCACCGGCAGGGAAGGCCCAATCGCACGGACCAGCACACGCTGCGAAGATCCAACCGGACCGACCGCGATCATGCCGGCGATCATCGCGTTGTCGCCGGTCTGCACCAGGCCGCGCGTCGCAATGTTCACCAGCCGCGAATCCGCGCCCGGGTCGAGATCGTAAAGTTCCACCAGGCCAACTCCCGTCGTGTCGTCTTTCCCGCGCATGACCGCAGTGTAAGCGCCCGGCGCGAGCGTCCTGACGATGGCGGATTCCAGGTCGTGTTTCGGCGGGATGGTGCTCGCCTCGATCTCCGCGCGCTCGGCGGCAAGCTTCCAGTTATCATTGAACCCCAGAGACGTCCCACCCTGAAACAACTCCAGCGTCGTATCGGCCAGCGCGCCGGGGACGCCGGCGTTGCTCAGCGACGGCCCGATGGCGCGCAGGATCACTTTCTTCGGCGCGTTACCCGTGATGATGAATCCGCCGATCAAGGCGTTGTCGCCCGTCTCGACGCGCATGCGGGTGGAGATGTTCGCGAGGTTTGCCTGCTGCGCGGGTGCCGGAAGGGCCGCGGCAATCAACGCAACGATTACGAAAGCGAGCAGTGCGTGAGGGCGCCCAGTGCCAAATCTCCCAAAACCCGGTGAACGCATAAGAACGCGGACGTTGCACCGATGCGTTCCGGTTTGCAACGCGAAAGAGGGAGGTGGATCGAGCGCTCCGTCGCTCGATGCCCAAATGCCGGCGAAGCCGGGACTAAGAAAGATCGTCGCTCCCCTCTTTCCCAAACTCTGTTTGGGACGCAATTGTCTCCGAAACTCTGTTTCGCGCAGGGGCACCAGGGTTGCACTTCCGCTTCGACGCACTTTCGCCATGAGAATAAGTGCCCTGACACCGCGCGGCCGCACGAAACCGGCTTGCCGTCTCCCGCGCGGCTTGCTAATCCATTCAATGGGCGCGCGTCATCCGCAGCCGCTCTTCCCGCCACGATGAAAATCCGCTGGATCAAATTAATCGCCGGAGCGATCGCCGCCGAGGTGCTGGCGATTTTGATTCTCGTTCTCATCGTTGCGATCTTTGGCCCGAGAGATCAGGCCCAGGCCCAGGCCTACGCGGAGAGGCTCGGTGTCTGGGTGGGACCGCTAGCTGGGGTCGTTCTCAGTTTTCTCGGCGCGCTCTGGGTCAGCCGCGGGCTGGCCGATGGCCGTCTTCTTCACGGATTCCTGTTCGGATTGATCTACGCCCTGGTGGACGTCGCGCTCCTGGTGGCCATGCAAGCTCCGTTCATGTGGCTCTTCGTCGCGTCCGACGGCGGCAAACTGCTGGCCGGGATCGCGGGAGGAGCAGTCGCCGCGCGCTCGCAATCTGGTGTGCAGGGTTAGCGCACGCTTGCCTGCCCACAGCGCCGTGCGTGAATGGTCTGCGCGGCGAAAATCCCAAATCCCAAGGTCCAAATCCCAGGGAATATTTAAATCCTAATTCCCAAAAATTGGAGACGGCCTGCCCTCAGGCCGTTGGACCATCAGTCGCGTCCTTGGGCTTGCGATTTGGAGTTTCTTGGAAGCTTTGGATTTTGAGATTTAGAATTTGCCTGGGATTTGGGAATTGGGGCTTGGGATTTCCCGCTTACGCGGGTACCTCTGCTTCGACAAGCTTCTCCAGAATAGCCAACGACTCCTGGCTGCCGAATTTGCTCGCTACAACGAGTAGAACTCAACCAGCGCGATGCCTGTCGTATTGTCCTTGCCTCGGACCACCGCCGTGTAGCTTCCAGGCTGGAGAACGCTGAGGATCGCCGCCTCTCTATCATCAGTCGGCTCAGCCTCCGTGCTTTCGATTGCTGCCCGCTGGTTGTCTTTCCAGTCTTCGTTGCTGCCGACGAGAAAGCCATTTGCGTTGTGCAGTGTCAGGGTCGGATCCTGCAGCGCACCGGTAACGCCGGAGCCAGTCAAAGATGGCCCGAGCGCCCGCACCAACACCTCAGGCGGGTGTGTGCCGCCGAGAATCGCTCCGCATATCATCACATTGTCGCCAGTCGCAACGTGGCCGCGCGTGCTGATATTTGCTACTCGCGTCGCCGTGCTGCCATCAAGGTCATACATCTCGACCAGAGCTGTGCCTCCACCGGCGCCTTCAACGATCGCCGTGTAAGGGCCGGGCGCCAGGGTGACGATCATGGCGGACTCCGCGTTGCTTTTCGGAGCAATACCAGTGGCCTCGATCTCGCTCGCCTGGTCGCTCGTGATGACTCCACCGATCTGAGTCGTCCGCCAATTGTCGTTTTGGGCGATTGCAGCGCCGCTGGAGTCGCGGAGGCTGACGCGCGGATCAGCCAAAGGCGTTGGCACGCCACTCGAGGCGAGGGAAGGACCGATGCCGCGGATCATCAACTTCTTCGGCGACGTCCCATCGACGATGAAACCACCGATCAGCACGTGATCGCCCGTCCCGACCGCCACCCGCGTGGAAAGGTTCAAAGCGAAGCCAGTGGCGATGATGCTTTGGTCGGGAACGAAAGTTGGGTCGACCGATCCATTCGCCAGCAATCGCGCCACTCCATATCTGGTTACGCCGTTGACGCTGTGGAACGACCCGTAGATCAAAATCCCGCCATCAGCCTGCACTTCCATTCCCTTGAGAGTCGGGGGGTCCGAACGCCCGGAACCGATTTCAGGGGACGCGAAAGTGGGGTCGCCGGTGCCGATGTAAGTCACCCGCTCCAGTCGCCCATCGAGAACCAGGATGCGGCCATCCGACTGCAGACGGATCACGGTGGGACGGCCGGGCTTGGCTTGGAAAGTTATGTCCGTTTGGCCATCGGCGTTCAGGCGAACGAGACCGCCCATATTACCATTTACAAAGCCGTCACCGACGAGCACTCGGCCGTCCGGCTGCGCCGCCACCGCACCCATGCTTACACCGTTAGCCAGGAAGCTTTGATCCACCGTGCCGTCCACCGCCACGCGGACTATGTCGTATTTGCCACCAGCCCCGAAAAGGCCGATCGGGATCAGCTGGCCATCGGGATATAGAGCGATGCGCTTGACGTATCCGAAGCCGGGACTGAGGTCGGTGAAATTCTTGCCGGCGTCGAACGTAGGATCGACCGAGCCATCGAGGTTTAGCCGCGCCAGCATATGTCGCGTCACGCCGTTAAAGGAGTGGAATCCCCCGGCCAGGATCGCTTTGTCGTTCCCGTCGATGAGAAGGTCCATGACTTCATCGTCCGGTCCGGTGCCGGGATCGAAATTTAGATCCAACGTGCCGTCCGAGTTTAACCGCGCAATGCCACGGCGCGTCGTGCCCGCCACGGTTGCGAACGGGCCCACGATCACCACCTTCCCATCGGATTGCAACGCGAGCAGGTTGATCGCTCCGTTGGGCCCGGCACCTGGATCAAAGGTCGGATCGAGAGTGCCATCTGCCTTTAGCCGTGCTATTCCCGCTCTTTCAACGGTTCCGATATAACTGAAATTGCCCACGACAATGACTTTGCCGTCCGGCTGCGGGATCGCTTTAGTAATGGAGCCGTTCGCATTGCGCGGGCTGACCGGGTCGGCGGCGAGCAAGGTCAGCGAAGCGCAGAAGAGCGAGCCAAAGAGAGCAACTGTGGCGATCGGGCGGAACACAATGCGATTGTCTTCATTCTACATAAAAAACGCAAACGGATTTATCTGCGCTTCGCTGGGTGACTGCGTCACCGCGCGAAACCTCCAAATCCCGAATCCCAGGCTCCAAGTAAAGGCCCAAATCCCAACATCCAACGCTGGCTGGCCGCGCTTTTGATATTGGTGATTAAAAATTACCTGGGAATTGGGTTTTGGGATTTGGTTTTTCCGGCCTACGCCGGCTCTGCTTCGACCAATTTCGCCAGGAGAATGAGCGATTCCTGCCAGCCGAGGTAACACACTTCGGCCGGAATCACCTCCGGCACGCCTTCCTGCACGATGTTCAATTCCGTCCCGCACGACACTTTCTTCAACGTGATCGTCACCTGCATTTCGCCCGGCATGTTCGCCTTCCCGATCATCGCGCGCGTGAAGGGTCTGCGCGGGCGAGAAGACCCAAATCCCAAGGTCCAAAGACTAAGGAATATTCAAACAAATAACATCCCGAATTGGAGACGGCCTGCCCTCAGGCCGTGGGACGATCAGTGGCATCCTTGAGATTTGCGATTTGGTTTTTTTGGAGCCTGGGTTTTGGAATTTGGGTTTTCCGCGGACGCGGCTGTTGGTTTTGGGATTCCCCGCCAGGCGGGCTTGGGATTTCCCGCTCACGCGGCCTCGCGATTCAAGAATTTTTTGGAGCTTGGATCTTGGTGTTTGATGCTTCCGGCGAAGCCGGCGCCCTCCACTTCGCCAACGCGTCCGGATCAAGAAGCGCCCGGTAAACTTTCTCAGGTGCAGTCCGCAGCACGCGGTGAAGTCGGATGGTGTTTGTTGGCATAAGTCTGTTTTTTTTAATGCCGGGTAACGTCTTCGCAGATCAGATCGAAAGGTAACGGCTTTGGCCAGCATCACAAGCGCAAGGCAAATTTCAAATAGTTGTAACGGCTTTGGAGAGACGTCGCAGGATCGCGATCTATACAGCGCCGATACTTGTCGCCACAGTCTTTCTGCAAAAACTGAAGTGCACGTTCTATTCGGTAGGTTGTGAGGACATGTGCACCGCTCGCAAGCGCATTTGTGAATTGGCGCATGCGCATCTGAAGAGGTGCAATTAGCAAAGGAATTTCTCGCTGGATCTCTCCTGCGACGGCATTAGATACACCGCTGCAAGCTGTCTGACCGGCTAAGGCATATAGACCAAGCAGGGGAATTCGGCCGGGCTCAATAGTTATAATCCCCCAGTTCGCCGAGAAGCGTCGCGCAGCGTCGGAAAGCGGGCTCCCGCTCAGGATCATTCGATAAAAGGGGCGATCGCGAAGAAGCGTGTTTCTCGCAAAAAGGAAGTCGAGACCTTTTTGATTGAAGATGAGCAGTTCATTCTTTTCCAGAGGACCGCCGAGATACTTTAGCTCCAAATGGACCAGTAAATCCGGCGTGACGAGGACGGCGTCGCTTTCGTGGAGGAAGCGTGATGCGGAGTATTGCCCGTCCACGGTTCTGCTCCCTGCCCGTTCTGTTAGTCGCAATCCTCGGTACCGACAGTAGCGGCCGAAAATGTCCTCAAAGAATCGGCCTCGAGCCATGCCCGTCGAGAAGAGCGGAGGCCGCCAGTGCTCAACGATCGAAAACATATCGAGTACTAAACGGATTAAGAACGACGGGTAGGTCGACGTTTTCGAAGATGGAAGTGTCGCGATCACTGGGTTATTTTTTTGAGACGAACACTAGCCCGACATTTCGATTCCCAGCTCGCAGCGGCTTCTCGTGCCGAGGGCGCTGCTGCTGGATTTCCGTATGAACCTCGTAAGGCGTATCATCCCGCGCGTATTGCTGATCAAAAAGCGCATCGAAGGTGGAAGGCTGGCACTTATTTTCTAGACAAAAGACTGCTCGCAGTTCGGGCGCGGCAACAAGCGTGTTCTGAGTCACTTTCTGAAGGCTGAGATACGCTTGATGAAGTCGCGGCAGGAAGGTCTCGCGCAACTTGCTGAGGCTCGCGTCAAAATCGATGCCTCTCAGTTTTTCGCCCTCCGCGGTCAATCTCAAACTTGCCGTGGAAAAGACGATCGTTCCTGCATAACTCGGGTGGGCCGTTGTTGACCACCACACACGAAACTCCTCGCCTAAAGACCAGATCGCGCGGTGAGTCCGAAAGTCGAATCCAAGGCCGTGTGTACCAAACACCGCAGGGACAACGATGTCGTTAAGCCGGCTCAAGATCGCTTTCGCAAAAACAGTTGGTTCTTCTGCTGTAACACTGACTCTGGCCTGGGCCAGCATCTCTTCAATGTCAGTTTCGATGCGATTTCGTTCGTCGGGCCTTAACAATCTACCTACACGATTGGACACGGACTCAATAAGAGCAGATGTGCGAAAGTGCCCCAGCATTACGTCATTCCGAAGGGTAGGTGCTGACGCATAGTCAGGGGCCACATGATCTTTAAAGGAAGTGAGGACGGGCGCGAGCAACAGTTTCTCATTGTGTAAGACCCGCGCGTAATCGCGGACGTATCGATGAGCGGCGAACATGTGCTCAAACAATGCGTCGAAACCTGCTGCGGCGTCTTCCTCACACCGGCCAAGTAATTCTTTACCTGCCGGAGTAATCCGAATCGGTTTGTTTTGCAGCCGTGCGAAGTCACTTTTGCTTTTCGGATATGGCCCGCCCTTGGCCAGACCGAGTTTTTGAAGTTCAACTGCTAGATCTCGGGCGGTACTCGCAAATAGCCCTCCTCGCCGGGGCTTCTCACGGTCGAAGCAAATCCGCAATCGGATATTCTCTAGGGTCGTCTCCGGGACCGATCGAAAAATTCGGAGGACCAAAAATAAGTCCCGCGGTCCGACGCGGATTGAGTCAGACTCACTCGTGGCTTTGCGCGCCGGTGTCATCGCTCGGGGTTGCTAAAATCTTCTTCGTCGATCGGTTCAACATAGCCTTCATCATCCTCATCTAGGAGCGGCTGAATAAAGGTAAGATCAATGCGTTTCTGTTCGTTAGTGAGCGCGTTGTCGAGGATGGCATTGAGCTTTTGCAAGAAGTCACGAGGGTTGCCTTTTGTTGCCTTGAACACTGCTTCAATAGTTTCCTCGGAGAATGGATGAAGCGGTCGACACTTGGCGCTCGAGATCCGTTTGTCTTGCAGATACTTAGTGGCGAGCCTGATTGCCTCGTCAAGGCTCTGCAGACCTTTGAGATCGATGATGCGGGGCTGGTTGATTTTCTTGCTGAAATCGAGCGATGGGAGGTGCTCATTCATCCACCAATCCTCGATGGCATCCAAGGCTCGCGCGTGCATCTGAAAAATGAACGACGCCATCTCCGCAGTGGGCGATGTCTGACACATCGATTCGCGAAGTATCTTTACATCGCGATCGCCCCGTCGGACGAACCGCGCGAAGTTCTCGATCTGATCAATAAAGAACGCTACGTACACCACGCCTGCGAGTGAAACAAAAGCATTGAAGACGTGTACGAAGTTGAAGCCCTGCGCGGCTTTGATCCTCGGGCCAATTTCATTGCGAATGAAGCTAATGAGCTCCGGGGTGTTGCTCCCGGCCAATCGCTGGATGAACGCGTCGAGTTGCTTGTGAGTAAGCTGGACGTTGAGACTGCGATATTTGCGCAACTCTTTTTGCAGGGTGTGTTCAATTGCCTCTCCCTCATAGCCCGTCTCCGCTTCGATGCGGTCGAGAATTCGGCGCCGCAACTCGGCGTGGACCGTGCTGTTATTGCCGTATTCACTTTCTAGGAGAAATGCTACAGCGTCGAGCAGAGCAGCGGGGAAGGACTTAATGTCTTTGGATTGATCGAAGGTGCAATATCCCGCGAGAAAGGGATGATCTGCGATATCTTCGTCTACAGCACCGATGTGCGTTAACAGCGCTGCACCGAAGTCGCGATTAACCTTTTTAGATTCCTCGGCCATTAACATGGTTTTGCCGAACCCCTTACCTGTAGCGCCCCGGGCGTGACTCGACCAAACGGCGCCGATAACCTGTTTGTTCGCTTCGTTCTGCAAAGGTCGCCCAAAAAAGCGGAGGTAAAACTCGTCCAGTTGATCGCCGAACATCTCAGGAACGTAGGTGCCTGGTTGATCGGGATTATAGATTTCAGACTGGCGGAATGGATTCTCCCGGAGGTGGAAAACATCAGTCATGAGGTTTTGACCCGGAACCGTTGATTTAAGGCGTAGTGCTGTCATACTGTGATTCTCGCCAGTATCGCTCGAATCGTCAATCACAAAAAGCACATACTGGCGAGAATCAACAAGCGCTGGGTTGGACTGGTGGGCCGCCGGACCAGGTGGATGGCACCTACACGGTCGACTGCAAACAGACGCATTTCACGCTTCGGCGAATCGACTAGCGACGCCTCCCGCAGTGGTTGTCGGGACGAGCGATGCTCGCGTATGATCCGAACATGACGTTGCGGGCGCTTATTCATTCGGCCGAAGAGGGCGGTTGTCGGGCGGAGGTTCCAGCATTGCCAGGCTGCGTTTCACAGGGCGAAACGATCGATGAGCTCCGCTCCAACATCCGCGAAGCGATTGAAGGTTGGTTGCTGGCCGCGGGCTGACAGTGTGCGCAACAAGGAGCGGCGGTTTGCAAACCGCCGTCTTTAAGGTCGGCGGTCTAGAGAGCGCCGCTCCTTGAATTATCGGCGCGCCGTCGAGGTGCCGCGGCCCGCCTACGCTTGGCTACGGCGCGGCAAGCGAGGCGTGCTGAGATTCGGCAACAACGCGGTGAGGAGGCCGATCAGGGGCAAATAGGAGCAGATGTGGAAGACGAAGGGAAGGCCTTGGCGATCGGCCAGCGCGCCGAGGAGGGCGGAGCCGAGGCCGCCCAGGCCGAAGGCGAGGCCGAAGAAGAGGCCGGACATGGTGCCGACTTTGCCGGGGACGAGCTCCTGGGCGTAAACGAGAATGGCGGAGAAGGCGGAGGCGAGGATGATCCCGATTACCGCGCTCAGCACGGCGCACCAGAAAAGATTCGCGTAGGGGAGGGCGAGCGCGAACGGCGCCACGCCGAGGATCGAGACCCAGATGACGGCTTTGCGCCCGATGCGGTCGCCGACTGGTCCGCCGAGGAACGTGCCGGCAGCAATCGCGGCGAGGAAAATGAAGAGATGCAACTGCGCGTCCTGCACCGAGAGGCTGAATTTCTCGATGAGGAAAAACGTGTAGTAGCTGCTCATGCTTGCGAGATAGAAATATTTCGAGAAGACGAGCACGATCAGAACGCCTAACGAAAAGACGACGCGTTTGCGGGTTAGTCCTGGATCGCGATGCAGGGACGCGCGCCGTTTGGCAGCGTGGTGATGCGCAAGGTAGTCGCGATACCACGCGCCGATTCGCGAGAGGACGATGATGCCGACGAGCGCGAGCAACGAAAACCAGATGATTTGCGCGCGATAGGCCACGATTGCGGCGGCGAGGAGTGGTCCGAGGGAGCTGCCGGCGTTTCCGCCGACTTGAAAAACCGATTGGGCAAAACCGAATCGTCCGCCTGAACTCAAGTGGGCGACGCGCGAGGCTTCCGGATGGAAAACGGAAGAGCCGAATCCGACGAACGCGACAGCCACGAGGACGAGCGTGAGATTTGGCGCGAGCGAAAGCAGGACCAGGCCGAGCATCGTCGAAGCCATGCCGAGCGCGAGCGAGAAGGGCTGCGGACGTTTGTCGGTGAACGCGCCGACGAACGGTTGCAGCAAAGAGGCGGTGAGCTGGTTCGCGAGGGTGATCAGGCCGATGTGGCTGTAGTCGAGCCGCAGCTCCGTTTTGAGGATCGGGTAAATGGCCGGGATCAAAGATTGGAGCGTGTCGTTGACGAGATGAGCGAAGCTGAGGGCGAAGAGAATGGGGAATACCGGCGCGGCGGGGACCGCGACTGGCTCGGCCTCGTCCACGCAGGCGGGTGGGCTGTTGGCGGGCGCTTCGGTGGTGGGGCGCATCGAGTTACTGTGAAGGAACTTGGGGCGAGAGCATAGGGAATCGTGAATACGCCGAGCCGGGAGGCCGGCGGATAGACGGTCGGGCCGGCGAGGGTGGCCGGTGAGCAGGCGGGAGACTGCGAATCAATGGTTCGCTATGTCGCCACGAAGACACGCGCGCAGCTGTGGTATCGGCGTGACATCGATTGGATAGAACGCATTATGAACAGAATGAAGGCCAAGCCGGCTGGAGAGGAACCAGAGCCCAAAGTGCCTACGGATCTCCGCAAAGCCCTGGCGGCTGCGCCGAAGGCGAAGGCCCAGTGGAAGGATCTCACGCCGATCGCGCGCAGGGATTTTATCAGTTGGATAGATTCGGCCAAACAACTGGAGACACGGAAAAGGCGGATCGAGAGAGCGTGCTCGATGCTGGCGGAGGGAAAGCGACGTCCCTGCTGTTATACAATCGTGTCATTCAATCTTTTCACAGCACTCGCCGCTGCTCCGAAGGCGAAGGCTCAGTGGAGCGATCTCACGCCGACTGAGCGCAGGGACTTTATTAGTTGGATGGACTCAGACAAACAACCGGAGAAGCATAAACGCCGGATCGAGAAAGCGTGCGCGATGCTCGCGGCCGGGAAGCGAGGGCCCTGATTTTTCAATCTTGAAAAATGGCTTGGGGAGCGCACGCGCCTCGCGTGCTAGTTTCGGGGCCTCGCCGAAACGAACTTTTCGAGAAACAATGCAGTCCACTTTAGTGCGCCGGAGAAGTCCGCGATGGCGAGGCGCCATCGCCAGCACGCGAGGGCGCGTGCGCTCCCCAGACAACGAATAGCGAACGACTGCTACAGCGCGGCGTCACTTGCGGGCAACATGATGGACTTCGTCCATGTAGCGATCGGCGGCGGCGGTTGCCTCTTCCGGGCTGCTGCCGTTTTGACGCGCACTTAAATAGGGCGCGTACCAATCGAACCAGTGATGGTCGGCGTGCGTTATCTCGTAGTGGTGGTGGTGCTCTCCCGTTTCACGGAGGAGCTGGGCAAGCGTGGCGACGTCCATGGCTTATCCTCGCTTCCACTCGCGGCCAGGGAGCCGCTCCTTGATTTCCTGAAGCTGCCAGCGGTTGCCATCCGGATCTTCAAACGAGGCAAAGGAAAAATACGAACGACCTGACGGTTCGCGCCCGGCGACGCGCGGGTTCTCCATGGAATTGTTGAAGGGGCCACCGGCGTAGTGGAACACCTCACTGACGTCGACGCCGCGACCGATCAAGTCTTCGCGGGCGGCATCGACGTTCTCCACGGCGAGGACCAGCTCCGCCGTCCCAGGCTTGGCCGACGTGATCCCCTTGCCAAAGATGATCGAGGCGTCGGATTGCGGAGGAGTAAATTGGAGAGCCCGAAAGTTCTCATCGGCCTTGTAATCGATATCCAAACGAAACCCCAGTTTCTCGTAGAACGCTTTGGCGCGATCGACGTCGGAAACTGGGAGGATTACCACTTCGAGTTTCATGTTCATGATGAATGCTTCAACCTCAGGTGCTGCGAGCGGGCCCTCGCTCACATGGTTACCCTGCGGAAAGCGGGTCAGG
>DASQLH010000087.1:0-6672 GCA_035630155.1 Chthoniobacterales bacterium | reverse complement strand
GTGAAATCTGCGGATGAAATGTCGATCGTTGCCTCATCGGCACGGTTGCATTAATCTCGATGCTATGAGCGTAAGGGAAATCCTCGAGGAGCTGCCCCGCCTCGACGCGAGCGAGCGGCAGACCATCCTCCGTCGCCTGATCGAGATCGATCCTGCCTTGGAAATTGAAGAGACAGCGGAGATGCTCGGAGCTATTGATGAAGCGGTCCGCTCCTTCGACGCAGATAAAGGCGTTGGCATTGAAGAGGCGCGGCGACGCGTCGCTCAATGGACTTCAAAGTAATTTTCCAGCCGCTGGCGCTGGAAGACCTTGAAGCAATCGTTCGGCACGTTGCCCAAGATGATTTACAGGCCGCGAACCGGCTCGGAACGTCGCTTCTCGATCGGGCGGAATCTCTCGCGCGGTTTGCAGCTTGAGTAAGGTAGCGACGCGAGCAAAAAATCTGCGCAAATCTGCGTAATCATCCTCCTCCCGATCTTCGCGGTCTTTAGGCGCCGAATGAAGGTTGAGGAGGAAGCGCTCTCGCGGGCGCTCGGGTCGCGTTACACCGATTACATGAAGCGAACGAAGCGGCTGGTGCCGGGGGTGTATTGAAGGGAGGCGCCCCGCCGGGCGGGGCCGAAACTCCGAAAGCTTTCGCGAGCAGGCGTCCAACCCGCCTTCGCCCCGGGACGGGCTCCGCCGTGGCGAGCGTTCAACGTTCAACATCCAACCAGCCTTCGCGAGGCTACGGCTCGGCCGGCGTCCAATTCGGAGCAGAAATCTGCGTCAATCTGCGTGATCTGCGGACGAAACGATCTTCGGTGGATGGTGCCGGCTTATGTGGTCGCCTCGGAACGAACGGGAAGGGTGAAGTGAAACGTGCTCCCCTCCCCGAGCTTCGATTCGACCCAGATTCTGCCCGGATGCTCTTCGACCATCATTTTGGCAATGTAGAGGCCGAGTCCTATGCCGCGACGATCCTGGCTATTGATCTGTGAGAAACGCTCGAAGATGGTTTCAATCTTCTCCGGGGCGATGCCCGCTCCGGTATCGTTGACGGAAACCTGCACCTCTTTATTTTCAGGATGGGTTTGCGCGCAGCTCACGCGGATTTGACCTTTGGCAGGGGTGAACTTGATGGCGTTTCCGATCAGATTCGACAAGACCTGCACGACACGGCTGCGGTCACAAACCACATCGTCACACTGAGCCTCAGGCTTTGCGGTCAAGGTTATTCCCTTGGCCGCGGCATCGCGTTGGAAATCCCCGACGACTTCCCTGATGATCTCGCTGACGTCATGCTTCTCGTAGTGGAGGACTAACTTGCCGATGGCAATTCTTTCGATGTCCAGCAAATCTTGAATGAGCCGGAGCATTTCGCCCGCGCTTCGATTGATGGAGGAGGCGATCGCTTTCACTTCTTTCGGGTCGACTGGCTCTTCCAACAGATTCTGCGCGGCCATGAAGATGTGGTTGAGAGGATTTCTCAAGTCATGGCTGACGATGGCGAGGAATTCTTCCCTGGTGGTCAGAGCCGTCTGGGTCTTGCGATGGCTCTCTTGTTCCCGGGACAATAAGTCAGCGGAAGATCTTGCGGAGGCCTGATGATGGGTCCGTCCCCTTTCCGTGGCGGCATCGGCACGGAATCGTTCGGCGTCGATCGCTACGTCCGAGGTTTCTCTCTCGATGCGCAGTCTTTCGTCTCCCTCCGCCTGGCGATCGGCGCCGCTTCGGCCTACATCCGCTCTCCCAAGGTCGCGCGAAGCGTCCGAATCGCTGCGGCTTTGCAATTTGGCTTTGTCGGCTTCGACTCGTTCCGCATCCCGACTGACGTCTGCCTGGTGCTCTGAGGCTGAATCCGAGTCGCGGAGCGGCTCGGTGGCTGGGCCGCTCCCGTCCGTTTTCTCGCGCTCGCCTGAAGATTCTTTCCCGGTTGCCATTCCCTTGCGTATTCCTCGTGGAGAGAGAAGGCGATTATAGCAATGGATTGCGACTCATCCAGCGAATTGGGCGACGAGAATTGCCTTCTGCATTGGCGGCGGCGGCGATTGACCGTGCGGTGGTCGGGCAGGCAGAATGCATCCCAGCCTTTGAGTTATGAGAAAAGTGTTTGAGCATCCGGCCTTCCACGAAGTGGGGCATTGCGAATCAATCCTGAACAGCCACGGCATCGCCACGACCATCAGGAATCAGGATGTCTCCTCTCTAAGCGGCGAAGTGCCCTTCGCGGCAGCGTTCCCTGAATTGTGGATCTTGGAGGACAGCGCCTACGACGAGGCTATTGCCCTCCTGCGAGACTATCATGACAGCGCCAAACGGGACGCGACCCGCCGAGACTGGAAATGCTCGCACTGTGGTGAGACCGTTCCAGGTTCATTTGATTCGTGCTGGCATTGCGGCCGGGAGAAAGCTGGGTGACTCGGCCTCGCCGAAATCAGGCGGTTTCGCTAAGGCGAACCGATCACGAGCACGAGCACGAGTATGAGCACAACTTAAAATCTGCGTAATCCGGGCAATCTGCGGTTGATTACGGTTTCTTCGGTTTCGGCGGGCTGGCGACGTGTTGATCGATGAGAATCGGGTTTCCATCCGGATCCATCAGCATCAGAGCGGCCGGACCGGCGGTGGATTCATCGGCTTCGGAAGCGACGGTGAGGCCTTGGGCTTTGAGGTCCTTTTGAATCACGCGGACATCGGTGAACTCCGGGAGCGGCTCGCACTCGGCGGTCCAACCGGGGTTGAAGGTGAAGGTGTTGCGATCAAACATTCCCTGGAAGAGGCCGATCGTGATGGTGCCGTTCCGGAGAATGAGCCAGTTCTGGGTCGGGTCACCCATCACTTGTTTGAATCCGAGCTTTTCGTAGAAGGCCTGGGAGGCGGGCAGGTCCTTCACGGCCAGACTCAATGAGAAGGCCCCGAGGGTTGTAACGTGTTTTGTCATTGGTGAGCGTTTTGAATTTCCCACTTTGGGATTTACCTGGGATTTGCGCGCCTGCATCGCTATGCGAAGCATTGCTGGCAGGGGTTCTGGGATTTGGGATTTTTGGTTTGGTGATATCGCGCGCGCAGCGGCTACAGGGAGATTCTCACTTCGCCGGAGAGGCTGTGGGCTTAAGGGACGTTCTGGAATACATACCGACCGGGTGTCCGGCGGGGTCGTGCACGATGGCGATGGCACCCCTGCCCTCCGGCAGGTCGAAAGGGAATCCGGGTGGAATAGTTCCGCCGAGCTCCTTGGCGGTCTTGCAACTTGCCTCCAGGTCGCTCACCTGAATGTAAACGACGCCATTGAACGAACTGATCTTGCCGTCGGCAGTTCGCAGCGTCCCGATGTTAGTTCCGCCCGAGACGATCTCAACCGCCTGATCGGTCCCTTGCACCGGCTCGAATGTCCAACCGAAGAGTTTGCCGTAGAAATTCTTCGATTGCGTGAGGTTGGACGTAGTCAGGTCGAACCAGGCGACGTGGCCGGGGCCGACATCTGCCGGGAGCGGCTTGGCTGAGACTCCGGATGAGGGGGCCCCCAGCAGCACGATCGAAAACAACGCCGCGGTAAAGGGATGATGCTTCATGGCCGCGAGACTACCGCGCGGTCGCCATGCGCGGCTTGCCAAATCTTGCGGAGTTTGACGACGTCGGCGCGCGGCAAAATCGCACTCACGCTGCCCACCCGCCTTCGCAGGCTACGGCGTGGCGAGCAGGGCAGCGGCTACAGGAAGCAATCGGGCCAGCGACTGCGTCAGCGCGCGGTGTCGGTGCTGACGATCTTCGTAGAATGCAGGAGAGCGGCGCGCCAGCGGCCGTCAATGCGGCGCAGGACCGCGCTCTCGAGCCATTTGCGATGACGCTTCATCTTGTTGTCGTCGAGATCGGACTCAAGAAAGTAGACGGTGTAGGCGATATCGCCGCGGACGGTGACCGACTTGAAATCGAAGTGGTCCTTCCGCTGAAATCCGGGGCCGCGGTTCTTCGTCAGCATTGCTACATCGCCTTCCAGATCGACCAACTCGCCGTGCTCGCATAGCAGGTAATCGTCAGCGAGGAACGTCCGGTAATGGGCTTCATCATGGCCCGCGGCGTAAGCCGCATACCAGTCGATGATCATCTTCTTCACCGCTTCCTCATCAACGCCTGCGGAGGCGCGCGGCACAACAACCGCCGCTGCTGCGAGGAGGACCATGCCAAAAAAAGTCGATCGCTTCATGAGCGCCTGCATACTCGGGAGTGCGCCGCGCACGCGAGCAATTTCGGTGGAAGTAGCGCGAGGCGGAGTCGAACTCGCGCTGCCCGCAGGGCAGCGGCTACAGGGGTTTAATCTCGGTGCCTTGCCAATAGATGCAGCGCCACTTGCCGCCCTGCTTCTCGTAGCAGATCGCGTCGCGCGTGCTGACGTCGAACTTTTCGCCCATGTAGGTGCCTGCGCCCTTCGAGACCCCGGTGACAAGCGCGTGGTTCTCACCCAGCATCCGCACTTTGACGTCCGTCATCTCGAGCGAATCGAAGAGCGTGTTCTTCTTGGCGAGCTCGCTCAGGTCCCGGCGTTTGGAGGAAATCGTGCCGTCGGAATTAATGATGGTCGCTTCGTCCGCAATGGCGCTCTCGAGAAATGCGGTATCGCCTTTCAGGTAGGCCTCCATGGTCTGCTGGACGAGCTCCTTCAGCTCCGTCTCGGCCGGAGAAGCAAGCGCAGCGGTCGCGAGAATCGCGAGTATGAATGCCGTGAGGAGCGTGGTTTTCATTGGGGAACGGTGTTTCCGCGGTGGCGTTTAATCAAGCTCCGAACGGCGACATAGCGCCGTGCTACAGCACTCTCCTTTTTGATTCCATCCGGCGCTGTAGCCGCCTCGTTCGCCTTCGGACGAACTCGTCCCGTGGCGAGCTATGTCGGGGCGTCTTAATCGGAGTGAGCGCCATTGTTTGTTTCCTGATGACCGTACACGTACAATCCGAACACCGTGCCCAACTTGCCCAAGCTTCCGAACCTTGACTACGTCGATCGCGTCAACCGGGCCGTGGATTACGTTATGCGGAACCTCGACCAGCCGTTGCGTCTCGAAGAGGTAGCCAAGGCGGCCTGTTTCTCGTCCTACCATTTTCACCGGATCTTTCGCGCGCTGATGGGGGAAACGCTGGCGTCGTTCGTGAAGCGCGTCCGGCTCGAACGCTCTGTCTATCTGCTCTCTCACCGGAATGGCGCAAGCCTGACCGACATCGCCCTGGCCTGCGGGTTCTCGTCGAGCTCCGATTTCTCCCGTTCCTTTCGCGGCCAGTATCGCGTGGCGCCTAGCCGGTTCGATGTCGAAAGCTTTCGCCGTTCGGGCCGGAAGGCCCTGGAGGTCGCATCAACCCCACCGGGCGAACGACAAAAGCTCAAGCGCGTGCCCGCGGGAAAAAATCCCGATCGCTTCGCGGTTACTTTGCGCAAGCTCCCGGCGCGCCGCGTGGCCTACATCCGGGTGCATCGCCCTTACGAGGGCGACAACGCGGTGCAGGCGGTGAAACGATTGCTCGCCTGGGCCGACGCTCGGAGCCTCGCCGGCGGCCAGTGGCTCGGATACCAGTGGGAGGACCCGGAGGTGGTCCCGCTGGAGAAATGCCGTTACGACGTCGGCGTCGAGGTTCCTGCCACGACGCCTGGCGGCGGGGAAGTGAGCATCAACACGTTTCCAGCCTGCCTGATCGCCGAGATCGACATCGCGGGTTCGATCGAACTGGAGCTACGCGCGATCCATTGGCTCTATCTGACTTGGCTCCCGAGCAGCGGATACGCCCCCGCGCACCAGCCGGCATTCGAAGCCTGGAACGGTCGCCCATTCGCCCACGGGATGGAGCACTTCGAACTTCGCGTCCAGCTCCCCGTCGTGTCGGCGCACATTCCGCTGTGACCATTCTCGGGTAGGGTGGGCGTCTCGCCCGCCGGTGACTCCGAAGGCCTTCGCGAGTCACGAACTTTAAAAGATCGTTTCGGCAAGATGCCAAAACCGGCGGGCGAGACGCCCACCCTACCCGAGAACGTGATCGGCCCCCCAACGTCGTTCGTGAATCTGTCAGCTTTTGTGGAAGGGTTTCCACCTTATGGAATGGCTCTCTGATCCGCAGGCCTGGATTGGCCTTCTCACCCTCACCCTCCTCGAAATCGTTCTCGGCATCGACAACGTGATCTTCATTTCGATTCTCGCGGACAAATTGCCCGCCGCGAAACAGAAGCAGGCGCGCCAGATCGGGCTGGCCCTCGCCATGGTCATGCGCATTCTGCTCTTACTCTCCCTTTCCTGGATCATCGGGCTGACCAAACCATTCTTTGTCCTGGCCGGATTCGAGGTGACTGGCCGGGCGCTGATCCTCCTCGGCGGCGGTTTGTTTTTAATTGCGAAGAGCACGCACGAGATTCACGACAACCTCGAAGGCGACGAAGAAGAGCGGCACGTCCGCCGGGCGCCTTCGCTGCGAGCCGTGCTCATTCAAATTATTCTGCTCGACCTGGTCTTCTCGCTCGATTCCGTGATTACCGCGGTCGGGATGGTGGACGAGATCGGAGTCATGATCGTCGCCGTCATGCTCGCGGTGGGAGTGATGATGGTCTTCGCGAGCGCGCTCAGTGAGTTTGTCGAACGGCATCCGACGATCAAGATGCTCGCGCTCAGCTTTCTCCTCTTGATCGGCGTGAACCTGATCGGCGAAGGCCTCGG
>DASQLH010000086.1:0-3251 GCA_035630155.1 Chthoniobacterales bacterium | reverse complement strand
CGATGGCAGATCGAGTTTGCCGACCGCTTCAGTCACCGAGTGGATAACCTCATCCTCGGAAAGCTGAATGCGGTGATGATCGGTCCCGTAACGTTCCGCGATCTCCTGAGCGATGGCGGTCTCGTCAAACTCCGCCAGATCGAACCCGACAGAATAGGTCTGGAGTTTGTTTGCCAGTTTCTGCGCGGCCAGCGCCGTGACCACCGAAGAATCGATGCCGCCACTGAGAAAGCTCGCAACCGGCACATCGGAGAGAAGATGTTCTTCCACCGCTCTGTCGATCAGCTCGCGCAATCGCGGAACAACGTTTTCAGTCGGTGAAGCAAATGCCTTTTGCGATGGCCAGTAGCGCCACGTCTCAATCTCCCCTTTCGGATCAATCGTCATGGCATGACCAGCAGGCAATGAGTGGACATTCGCGTAAAGAATTTCGCCTTCGGGACAAGCGCCCCATTGCAGATAGCCGGAAATGGCTTTCGCCGTGATCGCCTCTGATTGACCAGCGAGGACTTTCACTTCGGAAGCGGCGCGGAAACCTTCTGCATCCGTCGTGAAGTAAAGCGGCTTTATCCCGAGACGATCGCGCGCCACGAACAGTTCGTTTTGCGCGGCGTCATAGATCGCGAACGCGAACATTCCCTTAAGCCGATCGAGCACCCCGCGGCCCCAGCGCCCATACCCTTGCAAAAGCGTCTCTGTGTCGCTTGTGCCGCGCCAATCGACGTTAGGCCCCAACTGCTCACGGAGCGCCCGGTGATTATATATTTCGCCGTTCACTGCGACCACGTTCCCCGTGGCCGGATCTGTCATGGGCTGCGCGCCGGTGGGCGAGAGATCCACGATGGCCAGCCGCGTGTTTCCCAGCCAGCAGCGGCTATCCGGCGAGGTCCATTCGCCGCGCGAATCCGGGCCGCGATGAGCGATCAGTTGAAGATCGAGCGGGGCCGCGTGGCCGTTAGACCTGAAGTGAACTGCAATCCCGCACATGGTCAGTTATCGCAAGCGAGGCCGTTGTTCTTTTCATCTATTTTGCCACCACGTGGCAAATGCCGAGCGGCGTGCCATAGACGTCGTCTGCTTTCAGCTGCGTCCCTGCATAGGTGAAAAAGGAGTAACCGCATTGCTGAAGAAGCTCGACGACAGTCTTCGGCGAAAGCTTCCGTTCCTCCAAGTAATTCAGATGCAGCTCGAGGAATAGCGCCGGTCGATGCTGAGACAGGAACGAGGCGGCGCCCTGGATCGCTTCGTATTCGTATCCTTCGATATCCATTTTGATAAAATTTGGGATGATTCCGAGCCGGATCGAGGCAGACTCGATGCTCTCAATCGCGACCTCGATCGATTCGGGAGCGGACCACATCGTGTTCTCGAAGTGGCGGCTTTGAACGAAACCGCCGACGGGGTCCATCAACATCTCGGCCGTGCCGTTCGATTCCCCGATGCCGACCTGGTTCACATTCATCCGGTCCTCGAATTGATTTAGGTCGCGAATCCCGGCCACGCGTTCGACCAGCGCGGGCGAAGGCTCGAAGCTGAAAACGCGATTGCCAGGCTTCGCGGCGCACCACAGCGTGGAGATCAAACCGCAATGCGCCCCGATATCGAACAAAACGCCGCCCGGGCCGCTCGCGGCCTCGAAAAGAGCGGCAAATTCGGCGCGGCCTTCGAATGAGGTCGTGTAATGCGCCAGGTCATTCTTGCAGGCGATCGGCGCGGAAAAGGAGGTGGCATCGTCAATCCGGCAAACGATGGCGGTGGGCGATTCCTCCAAGGCGAAGCGCGTTTGCACCGTGTCGATCGAGCGCTCCAGGAAATGGCGTTTGGCGCGTTCGCGCAGGCTGCCCGGGACAAACCGCCCAAGATTCCGGATGGTGGAACGTTTCATCTCGGGATCACCACACGAATCCTTCCGGGCGCCGGAAATATTCCATCTCGGGCGATAA
The DNA here is from genome assembly GCA_035630155.1 of Chthoniobacterales bacterium. Lineage (GTDB taxonomy): Bacteria > Verrucomicrobiota > Verrucomicrobiia > Chthoniobacterales > UBA10450 > AV80. The sequence continues at coordinate 1,308 of DASQLH010000086.1, read as the reverse complement.
TTCCTTCAACGGCTTTGCCGGAACGCCGGCGTAAAGGCGATATGGCTCATCCCACTTTTTGTTCAAGAGCGATTGCGCTCCCAGCACGGAATGATGCGGCAAAATGCTTCCGCCCAGAATCACGGAATTCGTGCCGGTAAAACTGTATTCACCGATCTCGATCGGTTCGGCGGTCTGGCGGCCTGCTTCGAAATCGATGCTGTGGGTGAGCAGTTGCGAGCGAAATCCGCCGATGGTGGCGAAGGCGCCGATGCGCACCCGCGCGGTGCAATCGATCAGGTGGCGGCTGCTGATCCCCGCGTGAGTTTCGATGATCAACTCGGGGCGCCGGTCAGGTTGATGCGCGAAATGCCGGCTCGCCCCGCTGGGAAATCCCGTGATCCAGTTCAGCTGGCCGACAATCGCGTGCGCGCCGAGATGGAGGAGATCGATGTTCTTGCAGAGCGTGAGGTGGCCGATGCGCGAGCCTTCTTCCATGACCAAGCAGCGCGGGAAAATCCAGGCCAACCCAATGCGGCTGTCGGGATGAATTGAGTAGCCAAATTGTTTTTCCAGGAACGAGCGGCGCATCCCCCACGGCAGGAGCAGGGAAAAGAACATGAGGAGAGTCTTCATGCCGCCGGAGCAAGGGAGCGGTAGAGTTTGCTGTATTCGGCAATCATTCGCTCGGTGGAAAAGCGCTTCGCGTTTTCGAGCGCCTTGGCGCTCCAGCGCGCGCGTTCCGCTGGATCTGTCAGCCGCAAAAGGTCGGCGGCAAAACCTTGTTCGTCCTCCACCGGATGGAGCAGGCCGGCATCCCCGGCGACTTCCGACATCGGCTCGCGATCGGCACAGAGCACCGGGCACCCGCAGGCGTGCGCTTCGGCAATCGGCCAGCCAAATCCTTCAAAGGTAGAGGGGAAAAGGAGCGCGGTGGCGCAATTGTAGAGAGCTTCCAGCAATTCGCTAGAAGCGTTCGGCACTTCGACAATCCGCTCGGAAACGCCCAGTTCCGCAGCAAACGAACGAAGCGAAGGCGAGAGCAGATCGCCGGCGAAAACAAGCGAGCCATTCCAAGTGTCTTTGCAATGCGCAAAGATGCGCAAGACGCCCGCGCGGTTTTTCCGCGTCAGATTCGACCCGACATGCAAGGCAAACTGGGCCTCGGCGGCGAGCGCCGGGATTTTGGCCAACCGCGCCCGAGCTTCCTCGGGCCGCAGCATTCGATACGGATAGCTCAGGCCAAGGGTGATCTGTTCGAGCGTAGGCTTTCCGTGATCGCGCCGAATCAGCCGGTGCGCGTCGGCTAAGGTGGCGCGGGAAACGCAC
>DASQLH010000085.1:0-18314 GCA_035630155.1 Chthoniobacterales bacterium | reverse complement strand
AGGGCAAGCAAATAATCGGATTGATACTTGATGGCAAGATCCGCTATGTGGCGGCCGACATTGCTCGCAGCCGTCGCTGGGGCAACTCCGGGACCAAACCATTGGTCCCACTGCGCTCCCGTGATGAGGTATTCCTCTTTTCCCGGGATCGGCCAGCCGGGAAATGCACTCATGTCACCGGACCGGCTATATGGATCGTCACCGTGGCTTAGAGCACGATCGAGGGTTGGGAAGAAAGGCATATGATGATTACCGCCAAATCGCGCTTCGACCGGAATGTTCACCGCGCGCAGCACCGATTTCATGAACTGGGTGGTCCCAGAGCAGCCGATCGTAAAGTGGCCAAACGTTTTCGGCGGAGACACCAGCTTTCCTGTATAAGTCGTTCCATCGATCAACTGCGATGCTCCAATCGGTGGCGAACCAGGACCCCAGAAGCAGGTCCAGTCTGCCTGGCCGGTGTTCGGCTCAGCCCAGGCATGCGAAAGATTCCGGCACCAGCCGAACAGCCACGCTACGGTCGCCCGGGGGTAGAGGCCAAGGAGCGATTTGGCCTTAAAGAAATGTGCCGCGTAATACGGCGTGGCGGGCAAGGTGTGGGACTGCGGGTAATAGCCCGGGAACTTTGTCTTTGGAGCCTCCTGGCATGAGAAAAACTCCGAGAAGGCAAACAGGAGTGACAGGTTCTGCTCCGTATAGCCCGTGATCGACCAGGGAAACACACCCCTTAGTTCCGCGGCGAGACTGTTGGCAACGTGCGAAAGATAAATGTTCCGGGCGACGCCTTCAGCCATACAAAAGCCGAACCAAATATCCGGGTCCCCCGGGATGGTTTGCGGTCGCGGCATCGAAAACGGCTTGGGCCCGGCGGCGGGCATCTTTTGGTGATACCAGGTAAACGCGTGCCAGAAGTGATGATGGAGTTGGGATTTCAGGGCGAATGGCCAGTCTTTCCAGGACAAGACCGGTGCGCCGGGCGATTTCCATTCGATTCGATTGGAGACCTTCGGATTCGCCTTCAGCCAGCAATCGAGGACCGCCCCGGGGGTCGAGCCCTTGGACATACAAGAGTGCCCGACCCGCCAATAGGAAAAACCAGCGCTAAGATTGGTTCCGATATAATTCTTCCACCATGCCATCGCCGCGAGGATGAATTCGCTCTCCATCGCCAACAAGCTCTTTCAGTCGACTGAAGGCGCCAGGGCAGAGTGGGCCTGGTCGGCATCTTAAGCGGGGACGCGGGCGGCAGGATATTCGTCGGGTGGCTTATTTTTAATGTCCACCAAGCGCGGGACTACACGGGCCGGCGCGCAAAAATATAGGCGCGGCGACTCTGGTGCTCCACCTCGGGATACGGCTCGCGCTCGATCGTTTCTTCAATCTCGAAACCCGCCGCCTGAAGTTCATTCACGATTTCCTCCGGTTGGAAAAAGAAGAAATCGACGTTCACTTTTTGCTCCCACCAATCGTCGAGATGCACTGTTTCGTCGCCAATATGGAAAGAGAGGAAGAGCAGTCCGCCCGGCTGAAGAATGCGCCGAAACTCGCGCAACGTCTTCGCGATTTCGGTCCGTGGAATGTGGATGATGGAATAGAACGCGACGAGTCCCGCCCACGATTCATCGGCGTGATCTAACGCGGTCATGTCCGCTTGGTGGAAGATTATCTCCGGATTCAGGAGGCGCGCGGCCTCGACCATTTTTGGCGACAAATCACAACCGACAACCTCGAGGCCGCGCTCTTTCAGGTAACGCGCCACATGGCCGGGCCCGCATCCCAGATCGCAGACGGGTCCGCGCTCTCGCGTTGCCTCGGCGAAGCGATCGAGCAACGCGCGATCGAGCGGCTTGTGCTGAAGTTCGCCGGCGATGCGCCGGACATATTCGTCCGCCACGGCGTCGTAGCTGGCCTGGTAATCCGAGCGCTCGGGCATGGTTGATTAAGTTCCTTGTATGCTTGAAGTCTAGCCGGAAACCGAGTGAAATGCCGGCATGAACGGGACCGAACCGAAGGTAGAAATATTCTCGCCGTTTGGCGCCGCCTACGAGTGGATGAAAACGATCCTCTTTCGTCCGTTCGAGATCGGCAAATGGCTCGTCATCGCTTTCGCCGCCTTTATCAGCGGCTCGTGGGGGAGCGGGTTCAATTTCAATTTCAGCGACTGGAAGGATTCGGATTGGAAATATCGGTGGAGCAGCCACGGGGATGGAGGCGTTCCCGCCTGGCTCATTGCCCTGATCATCATCGGGGTCCTGGTCACGTTCCTCATCATTCTCGCCATCATGTGGGTCACGTCGCGCGGCCAATTCATTTTCACTGATTGCGTGGTGAAGAATCGGGCCGCCATCGCCGAGCCCTGGCGGGAATTTCGGCGCGAAGGCAACAGCTACTTTTTGTTTTCGCTCGTGGTCGGGTTCCTGGGCATGTTCCTGGTTGGGCTGATGGTTCTAATCATCGCCGTGCCGTTCGGCTTGTTCTCGGGGGACCGATCCGATTTTGGAGCGCCGCTGATTATCGCCCTCATTGCCTTCGGTCTCGTCTGGCTCGCGCTGGCGCTATTTTTCGGGCTCGTCTTCCACTTCATGGTGCCGGTCATGTACCGGCGGCGCTGTTCTGCCAAAGAAGCATTTTTCGATGTCGTCGGGCTGATTATGCGCAACGCCGGCCCTTTTGTTTTGCTCGTCCTTTTTGGAATCGTGCTCACGATTGCTGTCGGCATCATCGGCACTGTTGTCATGTGCATGACCTGTTGCATCGGGGGGCTGCCCTACATCAGCACAGTCCTGCTCCTGCCGGCGCACGTCTGGTTGCGCTCGTTTAAGCTCATGTTCGTGCGCCAGTTTGGCGACGCCTACGATGTTTGGGCGACCGTGGGATTCCCGGCGACAACGGCCCCACCTCCGGCTGCGCCGCCTCTCCCGCCGCCGCCGGTTGCGCCCGCCTAATTACGGGTTCGCGCGCGCGAATTCGAATCGGGGGTCGCATTCGCTCCCTTGTCGTCGGGCAGGATGTCGAGGCGAACACGGGCCCTCCCGTCACTAATCATTTCCAGCTTTTCGGCGGCCTCTTTGCAAAGGTCGATTATGCCGACCCGGCTCCTCACGCCACGATCGGTGATGCGGACAATCACGCTCTTGCCGTTCTCCAGTCGCGTCACGCGAACCATTGTCCCAAACGGCAAACGGTTGTGAGCCGCGGTGAGCTCATCTTTCCCGGCCCGCCGCTCCGGCAGCGAATTAACCGGCACGTCGTACCAAACGGCGTAACCTTCAAAACTGGCTGTTTTCTGCGGCTCTTCTGATTCAGGCGAAGATATCGCCTCCGCCGGCGTTGACTGAATCTCCCGCGCGGCTGCTTCAGGCGAGGTCTTCTTGCAACCGGCGCAGATCAACGCCAGGCCTAACGACAACATGGCGGACCTCGCCCGCCGGAGCCTCACTTGCCGGGCCCATTCGCAGCTGAATCTGCCCCAGCGGAGATCATGATTCGGTGCTGTAGGCATATTTGCCCTCTCGAATGACGTCGCGAATTTTCCGCGCCAGCGTTTGGGGCGTAAACGGTTTCTGGAGCAGCTCGAAGCGCGGGTCGAGAACGCCGTGGTCGCCGATATCGTTGTCCGAGTAACCGGAGACATAAAGCACCTTCATGTCGGGCCGCAGGCTCGAAAGTTTGCCAGCTAATTCGTGGCCGTTCATCTGGGGCATGATCACGTCGGTGACCAGCAGGTGAATCACCCCGTCGAAATCCCCGGCGATGCTCATCGCCTCGACGCCGTCCCGCGCGCAAATCACATTGTAGCCCTGTTCCTCGAGGACCTCGCAGACCAGCTCCCGCACGATGTCTTCATCCTCCACGACCATCACCGTCTCAAAGTTTTCCGACTTCTCCACTGGCGACGGCAGCGTCTTGGTGAACTCCACCGGCGCTGAGACCTGCGGCAGGTAAATTCGGAAGATGCTCCCTTTCCCGGGCTCGCTTTCCACCGAAATGCCGCCGCCGGTTTGCCGCACGATTCCGTAAACGGTCGCCAGCCCGAGGCCCGTTCCTTTGCCTGGGCCTTTCGTGGTAAAGAAGGGTTCGAAGATGTGCGACATGGTTTCCTCGTCCATGCCCGCTCCGGTATCGGTGACGGAGAGCATCACGTAATCTCCGGCCCGGAGTGAGGCGGAAAGCTGCGCCGCGGCGGTTCGATCGAGCCGGACGTTCTCCGTCCGGATGATGAGTTTGCCGCCTCTCGGCATCGCATCGCGCGCGTTCACGCCGAGGTTCAGGACAACCTGCTCGATCTGGCTCGGGTCCGCTTTCACGCGCCCGATTTTCGCATCCGGCTGCGATTGCAAATCGAAGCGCTCGCCGATGACGCGGCGCAGGAGCTTCTCCATTTCCACCACCAGCTCGTTGAGATCGATCACCTTGGGCTGAAGGATTTGCTTGCGGCTGAACGCCAGAAGCTGCCGGGTCAGCGCCGCCGCCTGCTCGCCCGCTTTGCGGATCAACTCCGCATTCTGCTTCGCGAGGGTGTTGCTCGACGCGCGGGTGGCGATCAGCTCCGCGTAACCAATGATCGCCGTGAGAAGATTATTGAAGTCGTGCGCCACGCCGCCGGCCAGGCGGCCGACTGCTTCCATTTTTTGCGAATGCCGGAGCTCTTCTTCGCTCTTCCGCAGCGCCTCTTCAGTTGCGCGCCGCTCTTCCATTTCCTTCATGAGATTGTCGCGTTGCTCGAAGAATTTCTTCGTCGTCCGCGCCAGCTCACCGAACTCGGAATGGTCCCAACACAACCGGTCGATCGGTTTGGCGTCGCTTCGCCTGAGGCTATCCATGATCCGGCGCAGGGGATGGCTGACCCACCAGACCAGCGAGGAGGAAATGAGGAGCAGCACCACCACGGCAAACAAACAGAAGGCAAGCCAGAGCCGTTCGCTGGACCGATTCAGTTCCCGGACTACCGGAGATTCATTTCGGACAATGAGTTGGGCTAGCGGCTTGCCCTCCCAGTCCGGTAACATGCGCGAAAAGGCCACGACGCCATTCAGGGCGTCATCACGAGTTTCCGAAACCCGCGCGTTCACCGCCGCCAGCCTGAGCTGGTTGTTGGAAAACATCGCCATCTCCTTCAGCTCGGGTTCGTTCCAGAGACGGCCCACGAAGAGATAGCCGCGCCGAGGTGTGTTTCGCTCCTGGTCGTTAGACCCGTGCACCGTCGCGCCGCGGATCTCCATGACGTCGTTGTCCACCTTGACGAAGAAATGCGCGTAAGGTTCCTGCGCGAAAAGCTTCTCGAACGCTTCGCGAGGAATGGGAAGCTCGATGATGTCTTCGACGCCGAAATTTTTAACGTGGTAGACGCTTGATTGGGCGTCGGGAGGGTAAACCCAGACCACGTTGGCGCGATATCCTTCGAGAGTCAGGAGGTTGATGTTCTCCTCAAACCACTTTTTGTCCTTGGTCTCGATCGCCCGGACGGTTTGGTCCCAATAGGAGTCGTAGTCGCAAAGTGTCTTGAGAGGTTCGCCGTTTTTCTCCAGGAATGCTTCGAACGACTGCTTGCGCTCCTTTTCCCGCTCCTCGGCGATCCGGGCAAACTTTTGCCGGTCGTAGATCCGAAAGGCCCATAACCCGGCCATGAAAGTCGCCACGACCAGCAGAAGCAGGAGCGTGATCTTGGTTTGGACTTTCATGTCGATCTCATAACTCTCCTGCCCCCGAGACTAAACGTTTCACGGGGCGGGTTCAGACGGATGCCGTCGCTATTTGTTCAGTAGTTCCTCGCTTATGGAAACTATTCTCAAATCATCCCCCTCCGCTCGAACCGTCCAAGTATACTTCGCTTTCCCCGAAGCGCTGCGCTTCTTGTCACGGCGGTTATAAGCAATCGAAAACTCGACCGTAATTTCCCCTTCCTTGCCTGAAGCAACAAAAGTGGGCGGCGCGAGCAGCGTGTATTTCCGCTCAGGCCAGTCCTTCACATGGTAACGGATGTCCTGGACGACAAACTTTTGATCCTTCAACCCGTAGTGAAAGTATTGGACAGGGTATTGGTAAAACCACGCTTGAAGAAAAACGTCGTTCGTTTCGCCATCGCGGAGATAGGTCTCAACGAACTGGTTCACCCGGTCCTGGGAGATGTCTTGCGAAGGGGCAGGGGACTCGGCGGGCGGTTCCGGCTCGGCGGGCAAATCCAAGACCGGTGGTTCTTTGTCGGTGACAGCGGCTGTGGACGACTGAACCTGCGATAAATCGGCTGTCGGCTGCGCCTGCAAAGAAGATGCTGTTAACGGGACATGCAAAGAAGCGGCCGTATCTGCATCAATGGTGCCGGTGACGGCAAAGCCTTTTCGCTTCTGATACCGCTTTAACGAACTAATTACCTCCGGCGTACTCTGGCCGTCGATGTTACCGAAATAGAGATTCCGTTTTCGCAGCTCCTCCTGCACGTGCCGAACCGTGTCGTCCGCCAGCACGGTTCCGGGGGCGGCGATCACGAACAGAAGAAGGCAAGCCAGGATTCGAGACATCGGTATCTCTGAAATCGTATGGAATTTATAATTCGGTCGCCTGCCAGAACTTACGAAATGCCCCCGGCCAGCTTCGGTCGACCACGCTTTGGCGCGCTTTCACGCCCATGCGTGCCCGCAGCTTCGCGTCGCCGGCCAGCCGGTTGATCGCTCGCGCGAAATCGTCGGTATCGTGCGCCTTGGTCACGATGCCGCTCACGCCGTCTTCGACGAGCTCTTTCGGACCGCCCAAATCGGAGACGATTACCGGGAGCCCGGACGCCTGGGCTTCGATAATGACGTTGCCGAAAGTGTCGGTGGTGCTGGGGAAAACGAAAACGTCTGCGGATGCGTAGGCCCTGGCCAGGGCTTCGCCCGTGAGATAGCCGAGGAAGACCGCATCGGGGAGCGCGGCCGCGAGCGCGTCGGAATACGGCCCATGTCCCACAACGTACAGCTTCACCGGATGCCCTTGCTCGCGGACTTTGTGGTATGCGGCCACCAGGACATCGAGGTCTTTCTCGCGCGAAATGCGGCCCACATAAAGAAGGCGGACCTCGGCGCCGTTGGCTCGCGAGCCTGGCCAGAAAGTTAGGTCGCGCCTCGTCGGGTTGAACAAATCGGTGTCGAGCCCGCGCGGGAGGATTTTCAATTTCTCCGGCGGAAACCCGCGGTCGATCCAGCATTTGCGATAGTGCTCGGAGTTCACGAAAACAGTGTCCATCTGCCCGTAAAGCCAATGCATGTAGCTCCAGGCCAGGCTTTCGAGGAACCGGTCCTCGGTCAGGATCCGGACATATTCGGGAATGTCGGTATGGTAAATGCCGCTCGTTTGCAGGTTCAACATCTTCGCGGCGAGCAACCCGGTCAGGCCCATTGGCCCCGGCGTGCTGATGATGATTTCGCTGAATTGCTCCCGCTGGACGTAATCGAGGATCTGCATGATGGGCGGAAAGCTCAGCCGCTGCAGCTCGTATTCCGGCAATTCAAATTCGCCGATCGGCCGGAAATTCTTGATCGGGATGTCGTCCACCGCCAGGTCGCGGCGCGATGTGATTACGATCAATTCCTCGCCCGCCGCCACGGCCGCCGCGGTCATTTTCCTGATGGTGGTCGCCACACCATTCACGTCGTCGAGCGTGTCGGTAAACCAGGCGCGCTTCCGGTTTTGCAGCTCGGGCGGGATCGCGCCCGTCATCTTGAGGAAAACGTCCCGGAGCCAGCGGCGGGAAGGCGCCTGGCTGTGGAATGCGTAGATGTAAGGCGAAAGCAGGACGATGATCGGCGCGATCCCGCTCAGCGCCTGGATGCTCTCCATGATGTTTCCCGTCCGGATTTGCTGGACGAACTTTTCGAAAAGCCGAAAGGCAAGCTGTTCGCAAACCAGGTTCGCCATCAGGAACGTCCGCCGCTCCGGCTCGGTCACGCCCTCCATCTCCTTCGCCAGTTGCGCCTTCACCTTTGGCCGCGAGAAATGTTTCGAGAGCCCCTTCCAAAGCGAGACGTTCGCGGGCTTCGCCAGCTCGAAGATTTTTCCCGACATCACCCCGTGGGCGATGAAGGTCGCCTTTTCGCGCAGGGTGAATTCGGTCGGATCGCGCCCTTCCATGAAACGCGAGAACATCGTCTCCAGGAGGGGAGCACTTGGCCCCAGGTGTTCGGTGAACCGGTCCTGGATGAAACGGGAAACGGTGTTGTAAAAACCGTGCGACAACGCCAACGGCGTGCCGCCTTCTCCCCGGGCGGTGCAATTGCCCTCGCGGACATGCCGGAGAAACTCCGCCGCCGTGCGCGCGCGGGGCGTTTCCATATGAGCGCTGGCCACGAATCGCCCGCCATGATCGTCTGAGCCGCCGGTGAAGATCTTTTTCCACGGTTCCGGATGGGTGGGCCGGAGATCATGGCGATTCGCCAGCTCCTCGATCTTCTCCGGCGTCAGGCCCGAGAAGAGTTCGCGGGCCAGCACGCTGAGAAGGGCATCGCGCAGACCATTGACGCCTTCGAAATGTTTGAAGAGCAGGATCAGCCGTTCGAGATGGGAGGCCTCCAGCTTGCCGTTGATGCTATAAAGCGGATGCGCCACCGAATGGGTGATCTCCGCTTTCTGGAGATAGCCTTGGAGGTCGTAAATGTTTTCGCGGAGGGCTACAATCTCCGCGTGCTGCGCTTCCGTAATTCCCCAAACCAGCAGATGAAGTTTGCACGGATCCTGAGGGAAATAAGTTGTAACCTCCTCGCTAATAAAAGTATGAGGCAAGTCTGCTATGTGAAGATTTCCATCGATCGTGTCGTGATCGGTGATCGTGACGAAGTCCATCCCGCGCTCCCGCAGGAGCCGGTGCAGATCGCGCGGATCGGTGTAGCTGTCCGGAAAATCGAAGCGCCGGAAGAGCCATTCCTCCGAGCGCGCGCTGAAGCGCGAATGAATGTGAAGATCGCAACGGCTCATGGCGAAACGACTAAGCGCGACGCTGGGCGCGCCTCTCCGCGATCCAGTCCCGATACGTCGTTGCCGTCCGGTCTTCAACCAGCCGATCGGTCAGCCGCAGAAGTTGTCGCCAGATTTCCGGGTAGTCTCGATCGGGTGGATGAATGCTGATGCGCGCGAGGCGGGCTCCCGCGAGATGACGGGCCAGGGCGGTGTTCCAAGCCAGGCTCGCCGTCCGGCGCCAGCCGCTCCGGACGCTGTAGGCCAGCGTGCGCGCCCGGAAATCCTCGCCGGAACGCAAATCGCGGATGCCGGTCAGCCTCGTCGTGTATTCCATTTCGGCGTCCGCCGCCGCTCGCTCGGCCGCCGCGCCCAGCAACCACGCGGGGGCAATGAAACCGCGCGGCGTTAATCCCGCCTCGGTAAATTCCTGTCGCGCCCGGGTGATTCGGCGGAACGCCTCGTCGTAGTCGAGATCGTAAAATTCGCCTTCGCCCTTGGTGTAGAGCCGGGTGAGAAATTTTCCCGGGAGGTTCTCGCCGTTGCGCGCGGGCCGCTCATGGAAATAGCCATGGATCACAATCTCGTGCCCCTTCGCTTCCAATTCCTGAAGCCAGCGGACAAACGGGCGATCTTCCGTGAAACAACCGCGGTGGTGGTAATTCGGAACGGCCAGGAGCGAACAAACCGCCACGCCGTGATGCGCCAGCGCCGTGACGATCTCTTCTACCCGCGAGCGAGTCGCCGGCGCCACATCGTGGACGGAAACGACCAAGGAATCGCGGTCCGTTCCCGCGGCCAGCGCGAAGAGGGAAGGGAGCGATGTCGCATTGGCGCCGGTCACGCTGGATTTTCCATCTCAAAACGGCCGCAAACAAGCCTAATCGCATTGGTAGGGACGTCGCGCTGCGACGTCCGCCGGATTAAAAATTGAGACCCACGGACGTCGCAGCGCGGCGTCCCTACCTCGTCATCCGCAAAATCTCATCGAACTGCGCACTCGTGACCGGCTGAACGGACAGCCGCGACAATCGGAGCAGCGCCATCTCCTTCAACTTTGGATTGCGTTTGATCTCATCGAGCGTGACCGGCCGCGGCAATGGTTTTTCCGGCGCGAGATCGACCGCGCTCCAATCGTCTTCCGTCGCCGTCGGATCCGGATAAGCTTCCCGGGTTACGCGCGCGATTCCCATTATTTCCTTGCCGACGACGCTGTGATAAAAAAATACCGCGTCGCCTTTCTCCATCGTCCGCAGATTGTTCCGCGCCGTGTAGTTCCGCACGCCGGTCCACTGCGTCTTCCCGTCCTTGACCAGGTCCGCCCACGAGTAGGCGGTCGGTTCCTGTTTCACCAGCCAGAATTTTTTCACGTGAATCTAAATAACCAAGCCGCGATCATTCGACAATCATCGCTTCTCTTCTCGTTTCGCGCGCCGTGGCTCTTTAAGGCTCACCCTGCCGGCACGCGCATATAACCGCCTTCGATTCGACAACTGCGCTCCAGTGTTTCACACTCGCTCTGATGTCGCGCGGCGCGTTTATCACATTTGAAGGTTCGGAAGGCTGCGGGAAATCGACTCAAGTCCTGCGGCTCGCGGCGCGCCTCGAGCAAGCTGGCGTCCGCGTGCTCATCACGCGTGAGCCAGGTGGCACGGCCATCGGCGAAAAAATCCGCGATCTTCTCCAGTTCGCTCCCGAAAGTTTTGCCATGACCCCTGAGACCGAGCTGCTGCTATTCGAGGCGAGCCGCAGCCAGCTCGTCCGCGAAACGATCCGTCCCGCGCTCGAGCAGGGCACCGCTGTCATCTCCGATCGTTTTTTCGATTCGACCACGGTCTATCAAGGCGTGGCGCGCAAGCTCGATCCTGAGATGGTTGCAACCCTGAATAATTTCGCCGTCGGCCCCGACCGCCCCGATCTCACCATTGTCCTCGATGTCGATTTGGCCACCGCGCGCACCCGCATGTTGCGGCGCGTTCGTCCTGCCGGGGTCGTCGATCGCATGGAACAGGAACCTATCGAATTTTACGAACGAGTCTGCGAAGCCTATCGCGCCCTGGCGCGCAGCGAACCAGATCGTTTCCTTTTGATGGATGGCTCCAAGTCACCGGAGCAGATCGAAAACCAGGTCTGGGATGCGGTCGCTCACCGGTTTCCGATCTTTGTGGCAGGGGAAAAATCGAAAATCGAAAATCGAAATTCGAAATTGTAAGGATGGCCTTTACTCGCACCGGCGCGTTGGAATACCTGAGCCGCGCTCATGAACGCGGCCGCCTCGCCCATGCCTATTTGATTTCCGGTCCTCCCGGCAGCGGCAAGCGCGGGCTCGCTTCCGATCTTTCCAACCTGGTGACCGGCGCGACTTCCGTGGACGTTTTCGCATCACCGCCGCCAGGCGTTTACCTGGCCGAGCCGGAATCAAAATCGCGCCGGATCGTGATCGACCAGGTGCGCACCCTGGAGCACGCCTTGCAGATGCGGAGCGCCAACGGACATCGCAAAGTGGCGATCATCGCGGATGCCGATCGCCTTCAGCCGCAAGCCGCCAACGCGTTTCTGAAGACATTGGAAGAACCGCCTAAAGACTCGCTCCTGCTCCTCCTGAGTTCGATGCCCGAGATCCTTCCGGACACGATTCTTTCTCGCTGCATCGCCGTCCCCCTGGCCTCTGAGGAAAAAAGCGAGCTTTCGCCAGAAGAGAAAGAGCTGGTGGAATTGCTTGGCAGCATCGCCGCGCCGGCGGGCGACGGAGTGCAACCGGCTTATCGCCTTGCCCGCGGCTTTCACAGTTTGCTCGCGCAATTGCGCGCGGCCATCCAGGAAGAAAACGCGGCCGCCCTGAAGCGAGACGAGGCGCGCTACAAAAATACGACCGACGGCGCCTGGCTGGACGAGCGCGAGGACTATTACAAAGCGCTCACGGAAAGCCAGTATGTGCGCCAGCGTTCGCGTCTGGTGGAGATCCTTTTTCTCTGGTGGTCGGATGTGCTTCGAGCCAGCACCGGAGTCGCGCGCTGCGAGTTTCCGTCGGCGAAGAAGCAAACCGAGATGCTCGCGAAACGCTTGAAGACCGCAGAAATCTTACGGCGCATTCGGCGGCTGGAAGAGATGCGCGATCATCTCGGCCGGAATATCCAGGAAGCGCTCGCCATCGAAGTCGCGTTTTTGAGCGTCTTTACCTTTTGATTAGCGGCCACACAACGCCTCGACATAGCGAGGCGGCTACAGCGCTCATGTCACGTGCCTCGCTGTAGCCACGGAGCTATGTCGCCGTGTCAAGGAGCGGCGATTTTCAATCGCCGACCTATTTAAAACGGCGATTTCAAATCGCCGCTCCTTGATGATTGTCCTGCGCCTGCGGGCTGCATAACATTCGCATGTTTATGAGATTCGAAAATCAAGTTGCGGTGATCACCGGAGCGGGGCGGGGGATCGGTCACGCCATCGCCGTGCGTCTGGCTAGCGAGGGTGCGCGCGTTGCTTCCGTCAGCCGTACCGAAGCCAATGCCCAAAAAACCGCCGATGAGATCAACACTTCGCGTGCGGATGCGGCGAAAGCCTACGCCGTCGACGTGGCCGACCATGCGGCCGTCCAAAAAGCCGGCGCCCAGATTCTCGAAAACTTCGGCCGTGTGGACATTCTTGTAAACAACGCGGGCGTGACCCGGGACGGATTGAGCATGCGCATGTCGCTCGACGATTGGGACACCGTCCTGAACACGAACCTGAAAGGCGCCTTCAGCTTCACGCAGGCCTTGATGCGCCCGATGATCAAGCAGCGCAGCGGCCGGATCATCAACATCAGCTCGATCAGCGGATTGATCGGCAACGCCGGCCAGGCGAACTACGCCGCGAGCAAAGCCGGGTTGATCGGCCTGACGAAAACGCTCGCGCGCGAGCTGGCCAGTCGCGGCATCACGGTGAATGCCGTCGCTCCGGGATTGATCGAAACGGACATGACCGGCGTGCTTTCCGACGAAGTTCGCCAGGCCATTTTGCAAAAGGTGCCGCTCGGCAAACTGGGGGAACCTGAAGATATCGCCGCCGCGGTTGCTTATCTCGCTTCCTCCGAAGCGAAGTACATCACCGGCCAGGTGCTGACGGTCGATGGCGGCATGGTGATGTAAGCGGTCCCCTGTCATCGCGAGCACTAAACCTGCTTTTTCAAGCAGTCGTTAGGCTCGCGAATGAAAACCGTTTCCGCATTACTGGCGATCGCACTCGCCTTTGTCGTTTATTCCCTTCTTCACCGCCCGATCACTTATCCCGCCGGCGTTCTGATTCAATCCGAGCCCGCCCAAATCGAGGTCGCCAGCGCTGAGCTAATCGAGCACGGCGATTACAAATTGAAGCCGCTGGCGCGCTTCTCGGTGGACGCCCGGATTCTGCATCGAAAGGTTTATCGTTACGATCGCGAATCGAAGCTGGCGCCGGTCGATCTCGCGCTCGGGTGGAGAGAGATGTCGGATCAGGCGGTGCTCGATCGCATGACGATCAGCCAGAGCACGCGCTTCTATTGGTATCAGTATCAGCTGCCGCCGCCGATTCCGCGGGAGCAAATAGTTTCGCGGAGCACCAACGTTCACGTCATCCCGGCCACCCCGGCGGTCGCGTCGTTCTGCAAATCATTGCGGGCGGGCGAACTCGTTCGTCTCGAGGGCAAACTGGTGGAGGCCACGGGCCCGGAGATGAACGCGTGGCGGAGTTCCCTCAGCCGGACCGATTCGGGCAACGGCGCCTGTGAACTGATGCTGGTGGAGGAGTGCTCGAAACTGAGTCCGGCGGAAAAGAAACCGGCGGCGCTCGCTAAGCGATAATGGAGACGGCCTGCCCCCAGGCCGTCGGGGTGAGCAAACGCCACTCCTAACGGCACGAGGGCGTGCCGTCTCCAAAGAGCTCCCGTATTTGCGCCGTCGCTGGTCCGGCTTGAAAGTGAAATATGAGCACGGAAAAAGCGACGTTTGGCGCGGGATGTTTTTGGGGTGTTGAAGCCACCTTCCGTGGTGTTCCCGGTGTGACCAACGCGACCTCCGGTTACGCGGGAGGAAAAACGCAAAATCCAACTTACGAAGATGTTTGCGGTCACGAGACCGGGCATGCCGAAGTGGTGCAGGTGGAATTCGATCCAGCCGCTGTCAGTTACGATCAGCTCCTCGACGTTTTTTGGGCGAATCACAATCCGACGACCCTGAACCGCCAGGGACCCGATGTCGGCGACCAATATCGTTCCGTGATTTTTTATCACTCGCCGGAGCAACAGCGCGCCGCCGAAGAATCAAAAGCGCGGCTCGAGGCGGACGGCCGATTCAAACGGCCGATCGTGACCTTCATCCAGCCCGCGCCCGCTTTTTATCCCGCGGAAGATTATCATCAACGCTATCTCGAAAAGCGCGGCCTCTCGCACTGCGCGATTTAGCCGGCGCCGGCAGGCATGAAGCCGAAGGTCATTCGCACGCAGAATTTCGTGCATGACGCCGCGGAGTTCATCCTCCAGCACGCGCGCACGGCCCTGGCTGAGCGCGACCAATTCCGTATCGCGCTTTCGGGCGGCAACACGCCGCGCCCCATCTACACCGAGTTCGCCCGGATCGGCCGCGAGCTTCCATGGGACCGCGTTTTTTTCACGTTCGGCGACGAGCGTTGCGTGCCGCCGGACGACGCTCAAAGTAATTTCCGCATGGCCCGTCAATCTCTTTTCGTTCTCGCGGCGGTCCCCGAGAAATCAATCGCGCGCATGCGCGGCGAAATCGATCCGCAGATCGCGGCGCAGGAATATCAGGACAATCTCGACCTGCTCGCCACGCAACGCGGCGAAATGATCTACCGGCATGATCTGGTCCTCCTTGGGATGGGTGACGATGGCCACACGGCCTCGTTGTTCCCGGGCACAGCGGCCCTGGAGGAAGAAACGCGGAAGGTCGTCGCGAATTTCGTTCCTAAATTCAATTCCTGGCGAATCACTTTCACGTTCCCACTGATCAACCAGGCGCGGCAGGTTTGTTTCCTGGTCAACGCAAACAAGAACGCCGCTCTTCTCGAGCAGGTCGTGGAGGGCGATCAACAATATCCAGCCGCGCGCGTCGCACCGGCGAACGGCGACCTCACCTGGTTCCTGGGCGAAGCGTAGTCCCAATCCTTCGAAACCACTGAAGAAAATTATGGGCCGCGCGAAAGCATGAAGAAGTAGATCGACATTGCATTCCGCGGAGCCCTCAAGGAGCGGCGGTTTGCAACCGCCGACCTATTAAAACGGCGATTTCAAATCGCCGCTCCTTGGGGCCTTTAGGCTCGTGCGTAGGTCGGGACGTAAGTGCTTCTGTCGCGCCATTCCTAGTACTCTTCGCCTTCGTCCTTCACCGTCGCTGCCACCCGGTCCTCAATTCCATAGACATGGAACATGACCGCGAACCAGTAGATCGGGATCAAGGCGAGGCCGAACCCCGCGGTGGCCGTCGCCGCCAGCGCTCCGAGGAGCATGGCGCCGAACGCCCCGATCACGAACAGCAATCCCAGCACCTTGTATCCTTTGTAAACGTGTCCCAGGCCCGGGACCACGCTGAGCATCACCGCCACCGCATCACTGGCTTTGCCCTCTGCCGTCACCGCATCGGGCGCGCGGACCCAGTCGCAATGGTCGCAGGCCTCCGCATCTTTCGGCAGCACATGCCCGCAAAGCGGACACGCCATCGTGTCGGAGGTTACAGGCGGTTCGGTCGTCGGCGCGTCGGTATATTCCAAGTCGTCTCCTCTGTTAATGCGGCAGCGACCTAACGGTCACAAGGCGCACAGATTTCGTCAAGCAATCTCCACGCGCCTCTCATCTTTCTGCGCGTGCAATTTTTTTTGCGCCATGCACAATGCGCGCGTGAGTCCACTGGCTCAGATCGTTTCCTATGCCGACGAGCATCTGCGCCTCCGTGAAATTGCCGATTGGCCGAATGCCCTGAATGGTTTGCAGCTCGAGAATTCCGGGGACGTCACGAAAATCGGGGCGGCGGTTGATGCTTCCACCCGCGCCATCGACGCCGCCATCGAGCGCGGAATAAACTTTCTCATTGTGCATCACGGACTCTTCTGGCCCGGCCTCCAGCCAATATCCGGCGGACGCCGGCGCTTGCTGGAGCGCGCGTTCCAGCACGATCTCGCCATCTACAGCGCCCACCTCCCGCTCGACGTTCATTCCGTTCTCGGCAATAACGCCCAGCTCGCCGGCGCGCTCGGTTTGGAAAACACCGAACCGTTTTTCGAGATGAAGGGCCAATGCATCGGCCTGAAAGTACAGGCCGGCATCACGCGCGACGCGCTCGTCGGCAAACTCGAACAATCGTTAGGCGGCCCGGTCCGATCTTTCCCGGCGGGTCCGGAGCAAGTCCGCTCGATCGGTGTGATCACAGGCGGGGCCGGCTCGGAGATTTACGAAGTCGCCCGGCAGGGAATCGACACCTTCATCACGGGAGAAGCGCCCCATTGGGCCGCCGTCGCGGCGGACGAACTGGGGATTAATCTTTTGCTCGGCGGGCATTACGCGACCGAGACCTTCGGCGTGAAAGCGCTGGCCGCCCACTTGTCGGACCGGTTCAATTTGCCCTGGGAATTTATCGATTGTCCCACCGGATTGTGAGGAGCTGATGGATAACATCTTTGTTTGCCTGGGCTTGCTGCTGTTTCTGGCGCCGCTCGTTTTGTTGATTGTCGCACTGGTGGAGGTGCACAAACTCAAGTCGGCCGTGCGCCACCTGGTCCACCGGGTCGGCCACCTCGAATCGCGATCCGGCCCCGCCGCCGCGGCCCCGCCTGCGCCGGGAATAATTTCCGAGCCGCCTCTCTCTCGCGCGGCCACCCAACCGCCGCCACCTCCACCGACAATTCTTCGAGAGCGCGACTTTCCGCCGCCGCCGCGCGCAGCGATGCCGCCGCCCCCGCCGATGCCGCCACCCATCCCGCCGCCCGTTCGGCCTCCGGCTCCACCGCCTCCGCCGAGCAAGCCGATCGATTGGGAAGCGTTTCTAGGAGTCAAACTTTTCGCCTGGATCGGCGGCTTCGTCCTTTTTCTGGGGATCGTTTTCCTCGTGAAATATTCGTTCGAGAACAATCTCATCACGCCCGCCATGCGGGTGGCGATCGGGACTGTGCTTGGTGTCGGCCTCATCATTACCGGATGGCTCACGGCGACGCGGCGCTACCGCGTCTCGGGCCAAAGTTTGTGCGCGACCGGCGTGCTCGTCCTCTACGGCAACATCTTCGCGGCGCACGTTTACTATCATCTCATCGCTCTCGTTCCTGCCTTCGCGTCGATGGCCCTGGTGACGGCCGCGGCGTTCTTCCTCGCGGTCCGCATGAACGCGCAGGTCATCGTTGTTCTCGGACTGCTCGGCGGCTTTCTCACGCCATTTTTGCTTTCAACCGGAGTCGATAATCCTGCCGCCCTCTTCGGATACGTCGCTGTCCTGAATGTCGGCATCGCTGCCGTGGCCTTGCGCAAGCGGTGGGACTATCTCGTCCTCCTGGCCGCAGCCGGCACCGTGCTCACCGAATTCGCCTGGGCCGCCAGATTTTTCGAACCATGGAAAGCCAACACCGCCTTCGCGGTTTTTCTCGGATTCGAAGTGCAGTTTCTCGCCTTCTTCGCCTTCCAACGCCGCGCGCAACCTGCGGAAAAGCAGACCGCGTTTGCCGCTATCGCCGTCGGTTTTGCCGCCATCCTCTGGGCGTTCTGCCTTCTCACTTATCCGGAGATCGGCCGGCGCCCCGGGTTCCTTTTCTCTTTCGCCTTTCTTGCCGAAGCCGGGTTGCTGGGCCTTGCCCTCCTCCTGGCGCGACCGGGAGTGCTCGCGCCTCTCAGCGGCGTCAGCATTTTCGTTTTGCTCGCGGGCTGGACGGGCATGTACCTGAACGAGGCGCTGCTCTGGTGGGGCCTGGGTGCGTACGTCGTCTTCGCCATCTTGCACGCCGGCTTCGCGTTTTGGCCGAAAGCGGGCACGCCCGATGCGGAACCGGCGGCGTCGCAAAGCTATGTTCCGTTACTTCCGCTTCTCCTCATTTGCCTCGCCGTGGGAAAAAACGAAACCTCATCCGCGGTCTGGCTTTGCGTTCTCGTTCTCGATTTCATCGCCATCGGCGTGGCGTTCGCGCGCCGTTCCCTTCCGGCTATCGCCATCGCCCTGCTGGTAACCCTTTTCGCCGCGGCACTCTGGATTCTCACCCCGAGCTCCATCGATGTCCGCGAGTTCCTGGTCGTGGCCGCCGGATCGGGCCTGTTCTTTTTCTCAGCCTCCCTTTTCGCCGCGCGAAAATTCTTCCCCAATTCCGAGAACGCCCGGCGAAACATCCCCGCGCTCGCCGCGGCCCTGCCATTTTTCCTCCTGCTCATGGCGATCGGAAAATTGCCG
>DASQLH010000084.1:0-28026 GCA_035630155.1 Chthoniobacterales bacterium | reverse complement strand
AACTCGAGGAACTGCTGGCGTAAGGCTAAATCGGCAGAAGGAGTGGGTTGGGTGGGACTCGAACCCACAACCAACCCCGAAAGCTTTCGGGGCTGCTCTATGGCAAATTCTCCAAGGCCTGGATTGCGAGTAGAGGATTCTTCTTACGCTTCAAGGAAAGCTCCATTCGGCGAGCTTCCACGAGACCATGGACCGTTTTACTAATCACGAGTTCAAGATTCCGCCCGAGCCGCCGCGTTGTGTGATTATTTCCGCGATGATGTTCGGCTAATCTTCGCTCCAGATTGTCAGTTGAGCCGATATAATGGCGGCCGGAAGATCCTCGAAGAATGTAAACGAAGGCCATATTCAAAGCTGGGTTGGGTGGGACTCGAACCCACAACCAACGCCTTAAAAGGGCGCTGCTCTACCATTGAGCTACCAACCCGTTGCATTTGTTTTACGCGGCGAACTCCCCGTTGGCAACCAACCCCGAAAGCCTTCGGGGCTGCTCTACCATTGAGCTACCAACCCCGCGCGGGGAGCCACGTTTCTAATCCAATTCCGGGATTGCTGCAAGATTTGACGACGCCGGCAACTGGACGTTCCGCGCTGGGCAAAGGAAAAGATCGCGGGCAGAATCTGCGGCCTGTGAACCGAACGCACCCGAAACCTTCATCGCGTTGACGGCTGTTCTGGGACAACGCGGGCTGGGTGCTGCTGATGTTTACAGTTTCGCGCTGCGTTGTGGTCACCTTGATTTGGTTCTCACGGCACATGATCGAGCGCGGCTCCCATGTCTTCGTTTCGGGACAAATGCAGCATGGCGGCCACCCCACGATATGATGGTGCTCGCAGCAGCCAGACAACGATTGAGCTCGAGAAGAGCAATGAAACGACAACAACCCCGCCATTGCCAAGCACAACCGCGCCCTTTCAGGGCGGAGCGAAAACCCAACACCCGGCCCCTCGCTTTATGCCGACGGCTCGTTAAGCAATTTTTCGCTGAGGAACCGACTGCTGAGTAGTCGCGCCGAGCCAGACTTCGTGAAGCCCGTCTGCGTGCGCAAGGGCTTGTTCCTTCAGAGCATCGTAACCCGCCAGGACCGCATCCTCGCGCCGGTCCGCGGCTCGTTCTTTTTCGGTGGCACACGCGAGTGGATCGTTATCGAGTGCTTCCGCATAGGACTGGAGTCGGCCGATCGAAGCGTATCGTCTGTTCGTCAGGATTAACTTTGCCCGGGCCAGCGCGATATCTTCGGATCCAGCGCGGACCCAGAGGGTGACGATACCGCGATCACCCTTCGTGACGCTTCGCTGATGAGAGCCGGCACACACGTCGGTCATTATGCGATAGAGATTCACAGAATTATTGCTTGCTCAAGAGCGTAAAACATACCGCAACAATTGCGGGAACTTCCTAAGTCGACCTGTTTAAACCAGGGGCCAGGCGGGGTGATGGGCACGGTTCGACAGGAGGGAAATAGCAGGAGTCGCTCCTCGACTGAACCTGGCAATGTGACTCATCGTCTGTGGAACGCGCCTATATCTTAATCGAGGTGGAGGACAAATGCGGCGGGCTTCCGCCGGGGGACGTTGAAAGAATGTTCCTGCCGTTCACTCAAAGCGCCGCAGATGAAACCGGGCTCGGGTTAGGGCTCTCCATCTCCCGCCGCAGCGTTGAGGCAAACGACGGAACTCTCAGTGTGCGCGACATCCCCGCCAAGGGGTGTGTCTTCACTATTGACCTGCCTCGCCACGCCATGCCGGAATCTTCTTCCCCATCCAGGACGCCCTTTTCTTAACAAGCGCCGAGGGATGTGCGCTTGCAAAATCTGAGACGGCTGTGGGGCTGGCTCCCCTGAGTTCTCCTACTCGGTAATAGCCGCCTCGGGATTCACGCAGTGACCACAGAGGCCCGCGCATGCACGCGGCTATGTCATAGCAATGTCCCGATGATGGGCGCTAATGAAACTCGATCCGAAAAAGAAGACCACCCCACACGGCTCCAGGCTGATTTAAACCACTCATGAAAAGTCGTCTTACCATCCGAAATGTCCTGCATCTCATCCATGGAGCCGTTGCCATCCTGGTGGCAGCCCTGGCAGTGAGCGTGGGATTCCTGTTCGCGAATCAAGAAAAGTTGATCTACAGCGAACGCCTTCGTCTCCAATCAGACGAACTCGCGGAAGAGTTGCGAATGAGCTCCGATGTTTTGACCCATTTCGCTCGATCGTATGTGGTCACGGCTGATCCCCAATTCGAGAAATATTACTGGCAGATCCTCGCCATTCGCAATGGTGAGCAGCCGCGGCCCGAACAGTACAATCGAATCTATTGGGACCTCGTAGCTGCGACCGGAAAACCCCCACGGGGACCGACCTTTCGGGCGCCTCTCCAAAAATTGATGCGCGATATTGGGTTCACCAAAGAGGAGTTTGCGAAACTGAGCGCGGCCCAGAAATACTCGGACGCGCTGGTTAAGACCGAAGAGATCGCCATCCACGCGGTCAAAGGCATTTATCAAGATGCTTCCGGGAATTTTTCTCTCCATGGCGAACCCGATCAAGCCAGGGCGAGGAGCCTGATGTTTGATCCAGCCTATTACGCCCAGAAGGCCAGAATCATGCAGTCGATCGACGACTGTGAAGTTCTCCTGACCGCCCGGACCACGGCGCTGACCGAACATTACCAAAACGCGGGTCGGCGATATCTGACCTTCACCATTGGCTGCCTGCTCCTCCTTCTTATCGTAATGCCGGTATCGTTCGTGTCGGTCCGCCGAAGGATTGGAGCCCCGGTCAACAAGCTGCGCGAACAAATGCGGCTGGTCGCAAACGATCTGGTTCGGCTGACGCAGGTCATAAGAAGTATCTCCCGCGGGGAATCGACGGAACCCTTCAAGCTTGAAGCGCAGCCTCTCGCTTGCGACTCAGGCGACGAAATCGGCGAGCTCGCGCTGATGCAAAACGAAATGATTTCGGGATTACAGGATTCCGGGGCGGCCATTGCCCGGATTACGGAGGGCATTATCAAGGAGATTACGGAGCGCAAACAAATTGATAAAGCGCTAGAGGAAAGCGAGAAGCGTTATCGCAGCCTCTTTGAAGCGAGTCCGTTGCCGATGTGGGTTTATGATCTTGAAACCCTGGCGTTCCTCGAGGTCAATGACGCCGCCATCTCCCATTACGGGTACGGACGTGAGGAGTTCCTGGCGATGACCATCGCCGACATTCGCTCCCTCGAAGAGAAGGCGCGGCTGCTGGCGAACATAGCCAAGTCCGCCGACGGCGATGTAGATTGTGCGGGCGTCTGGAAGCATCGAAAGAATGACGGCTCCATGATCGACGTGGAGATTACCTCTCACCTCCTGGAGTACCTGGGCCGGCGCGCCAAGCTTGTCCTGGCGCTGGACGTAACGGAGCGCAAGCTCGCCGAGGAGGCTCGCCGAGCGGCGGAAGAAAAATATCGTTCCATTTTCGAAAACGCCGCAGATGGAATTTACCAATTGACGCCCCAGGGAGATTTCCTCGCGCTTAACCCCGCCGCAGCGCGCATCTTCGGGTTCTCCTCGCCGGAAGAAATCCTGGAGCGGACCGATCGAAAATCGTACGGCTACGTCGATCCAAGGCGTTCTGGAGAGTTCATGCGCCTGGTGGAAGAGCAAGACCTGGTCAATGGGTTCGAGTCTGAAGTTTTTCGTCCGGACGGCAGCACAGTCTGGGTCTCGGAGAACGTTCGCATCGTTCGTGGAAGCAGCGGCGAAATCCTTCTCTTCGAAGGGACGCTGGAAGACATCACAGAGCGCAAGCGCGCGGAAGCAGAACGCCAGGTCATCTCGGAAATCATGCAAGGCGTCATTACGACGAGCAATCTCGACGAGCTCCTCGACCTGGCCCATCGTTCCATCGGCAAAGTCCTCTACGCGGAAAATTGTTTCGTCGGTCTGCACGACGCAAAAACCGACCTGATCCATTTCGAGTTCTGGGTGGACAAACTTGATTCCGTCCCTCCGCCGCAGCCGATCTCCAGCGGTTTCACTCGAAGCAGCTACGTTCTGCGCACGGGCCGGCCTCTCCTGCTGAGCAAGGAACTCGCGACGGAGTTGTTCGAGCAAGGCGATCTTGCCCGGAGTGGGTCACCATCCGCTTCCTGGCTGGGCGTGCCCTTGCGAACCCCTGAGCGCACCGTCGGTGTCCTGGCCGTGCAGCATTACGAAAAGGAAGGCGCCTACACCCAGGACGACCTGGAGTTTCTCTCCGCCGTGGGAGACCAGATTGCCCTCGCCATCGAGCGGAAGCGCGCGGAAGTGGAGCTTCGTCTTGCCAAAGAGACGGCCGAAGCTGCGAATCGCTCCAAGAGCGAATTTCTCGCCAACATGAGCCACGAAATTCGCACCCCGATGAATGGCATCATCGGCATGACTGATCTCGCGCTGGAAACGGACCTGAGTCACAACCAGCGCGAATATCTCGGCATGGTCAAAAGCTCGGCGCATTCGTTGCTCGGCTTGATCAACGACATTCTCGACTTCTCCAAAATCGAAGCGGGCAAACTCGAGCTGGAGACGATCGATTTCAGTTTGCGCGATTGCATCAGCGGCCTGCTCAAGCCACTCGGGATTCGGGCCGACCAAAAAAATCTCGAGCTCGTCGCCGACATCGCGTCGGATGTCCCGGACCATTTAGTCGGGGATCCCACGCGGCTTCGCCAGATTTTGATTAACCTCACCGCCAACGCGATCAAGTTTACCGAGCAGGGGGAGATCGTCGTAAAGGTGGTCAACCAGGCGGCGGCCAATGGGGCGAGCGATCTGCTTTTTTCCGTTGCAGACACGGGCATCGGCATGGCCGCTGAAAAACAAAGCGCGATTTTCGAAGCGTTCGCGCAGGCGGACGGATCCACCACGCGAACCTACGGCGGCACGGGGCTCGGGCTTTCCATTGCCTCAGAGCTCATTCGCAAGATGAACGGCAGAATCTGGATTGAAAGCAAAGTCGGCGAGGGAACCACCTTCCATTTCACCGCCCGCCTCGGCCTGCGCGACGCACCCACGCCGGCGCCAACATCCGCGGACCCGCGCGCTCTAGCCGGTCTCCGCGCGCTGGTCGTGGATGATAATGCGGTGAATCGCCGCATCCTGCGCGACATGCTCGTGAATTGGCGGATGAGTCCGACTCTTGTTGAAACGGGACAGGCCGGCCTGGATGAGATGCTGCGCGCGGCCGAGGCCGATTTCGCATATCAGCTCGTGCTGCTCGACGCGGTCATGCCCGAGATGGATGGTTTTGCCCTGGCGGAAAAGATCAGGAAACATCCGGAACTCGGCGAGGCCACGGTGATGATGTTGTCTTCCGCGATGCCCGCCGGAAGCGCGGCCCGTTGCGTCCCGCTCGGCATCGCGAGTTGGTTGACCAAACCGGTTACACAATCCGAATTGCTCGACGCGATTTTGCTCGCGATCGGCGGCAACCAAAGCAGCAGCTCCCGCAACCCCGAGGCCAGTCCGGTGCAAAGCGAGCGCGCAGGTTCGCCTCTGCGGATCGTGATTGCCGAAGACAACCTGGTGAATCGCGCGGTCGCGACCGGGATCCTGAAAAAGCAAGGACACACTCTGGTGCATGCCGCCAATGGACGCGAAGCAGTGGACGCTTTTCGGGACGGATCGTTCGATCTCATTTTCATGGACGTGCAAATGCCGGAGATGGACGGGTTCGAAGCGACCCGGCGCATACGCAAACTAGAAGGGTCGGCCGGCGGCCACATAAGGATCGTGGCGATGACGGCGCATGCCATGGCGGGCGACCGGGAGCGCTGTCTCGCGGCCGGGATGGATGATTACGTTTCTAAACCGCTGAGGAAGGAAGATCTCCTCCGGGCGCTGCGGGGTAGAGGGACCGCCCATGCGGGAGACGGTGAAAGCGAAAGCACGCCGACGCTCCTTTACAGTCGCGAACAGTTAATCTCGCAACTCGACGGCGATGAGGAATTACTGAGCGAGATCGTTTCGATCTTTAGGGATGACACCCCCACGATCGTGCAGGCAATGGGTGCGGCAGTGGAGAAGAGCGACGCGCCGGGGCTGGCCGCGCAGGCTCATAAACTCCTGAGTTCGCTCGAAGTGTTTGGCGCGGGACGCGCGCGGACTTTGGCGCTGCGTTTGGAGAAACATGGCCAGGAGAGTGACTTTGGAGGGGCAAGGGAAAGGTTCACAGAACTTGAACGAGAAACTGGTAAAATTTACGCTGCCTTCGCCTGAGCCACAAGAGCCGCAGACAGGAGTCCCGTCGAAGGCCCGAATTCTCGTGGCCGGATCACTCAAACTTCGGATTCCACTTTGAGCCACCCCCGGACGATTTTCTTCCGCCTCGACCACCACCATGACTGCGCCTAACGACCAGCCGAGCGGCCATTCCCTGGAGCTGCAAGCTCGCTCTGACGCTGTCTTGTCGCCGAAGCGGAGCAGAATCCTGATGGCCGAGGATGATCCGGTCAGCGCCAAAATCCTGCAGGTCGCGCTCTCGAAATTCGGATACGAACCGATCGCCGCTCGCAATGGCGCCGAAGCCTGGGAGATATTCAATCAGGAACCGGTGCAGCTAATCGTGAGTGACTGGATGATGCCCGGACTCGATGGCCTGGCCTTCTGCGAAAAGGTGCGTGCCCGCGCCCAAACCCCCTACACTTACTTCATTCTCCTCACCGCGATCCACACCAGTGCTGCTAATTTTGAGATAGCCAGCGCGGCCGGGGTGGACGATTTCCTGGTCAAGCCGCTCGATCGCGAAGCGATTCGAATGCGCTTGCGCGTGGCGGAACGGATCCTGACCTACACCGCTCAAATCCACCAG
The DNA here is from genome assembly GCA_035630155.1 of Chthoniobacterales bacterium. Lineage (GTDB taxonomy): Bacteria > Verrucomicrobiota > Verrucomicrobiia > Chthoniobacterales > UBA10450 > AV80. The sequence continues at coordinate 21,196 of DASQLH010000084.1, read as the reverse complement.
CTCCAGGAGTTGATCCCGATCTGCACCTACTGTCGCAAAGTGCGTGATGAGCATGATTATTGGGACTTGGTCGAAAGCTACATTGAAAAAGAAACTGGAAGCAGGTTCAGCCACGGAGCGTGTCCCGAGTGTTACGACAAGGAGATGGCGCCTTTCCTCACAGAAGCGCCGTTGGCTTAAGCCAGCGAGGATGGCCGGAACGTCGGCCGGGAACGGCCTAACCACTTCCGAGCAATTCCTCAATCTTTCGCTGAAGCGCTCCCGGCTGGCAGGGCTTCTGCATGAAATGAACGGAGGTCGCGACGATCCCATGAAGCGACAACGCTTCCGCGGCATGTCCAGAGCAAAACAATATGGCCGCTTTGGGCAGATCGATCTGCAGTTGCTCGGCCAGTCGCTTGCCCGATAAGCCGCGCATCACCACATCAAGGATGATCATCCTGATCTCCGGGTGTTTACGGGCCACTTGCAACGCCTCTTCCCCGTCTCCCGCCACTAGAGCGATGTAACCAAAGGAACCGAGCGTGAATCCGAGAATGGTGCGCATGGCCGAATCGTCGTCGACCACCAGAATGGTCTGCCGAGCGGTGGCGGGGATGATACCCTCGCAGGCTCTTGCATCACCACTCATGCTTCTACGATCTTATTGCGAATGGCGTAGCGGACCAGGCTGGCGATGGAATCCAGGCCGAGCTTCCGCAGGACAGTCGCGCGGTGTGTTTCCGCCGTGCGAACGCTAATGCCGAGCGCCTCGGCGACCTCCTTGTTGCTGCCGCCTTCGGATAAGAGCTGCACGACCTCCCGTTCACGTGCGCTGAGCCGTTGCCCGGGCCGGGATCCGTTTGAATGCGGCTCAGAACGATTAAGAATATCCGCAAACAAGATCTCAGAAACTTTGCTGGTGAAAAATGGCTTGTGCTGGGAAAGCGACTGAATGGCGTCGATGAGATAAGTGTGTGCCTCGGCTTTGAAGATGAAGCTTTTCACTCCGATATCGAATACCTCACGAATCAATTCATCCGTTTCATGCGCCGTGAACATGATAATCTCGGTCCGGGGCAAACGCCGTTTGATCTGGACCGCCGCATCGAGCCCGTTGAGCTGCGGCATAGTCATATCCATGATGACGATGTTGGGTTCCAGGCGGATCGCCTCGGCTACTGCTTCCCGGCCTGTCGCTGCCATGCCGCAGACTTCCCAGTCCGGTTGGCGCTCGATTATGGCGCGCGTCCCTTCGCGCATGACATCGTGGTCGTCGGCGATCAGAATGCGCAAGGGCAGGGCGGTAGTAGTCATGGGCGTAGTTGTCATGGTTTGTTGGTCTGGGGGCCAAGGGCGTCGTGGAGAGTCGTCAGCAGCGTCTCTTTGTTGTAGGGCTTGGTGAGGCAGGCACTCACGCTGAGGCTGGGAAGTTCATGCAAGGCTTGTTCCGTACTGCCTTGCCCCGTGGAAGCGACCACGCACACGTCGGGCTTCATTTTTTGCAACGTGCGAATGAGGGCAATGCCGTCCATCAAAGGCATCGCTAAGTCCGTTAGCACCAGCTTGATCTCATCCTTGCGCAACGCAAAAATAGCCAGCGCCTCCGGGGCATCCCCTGCCGTCACGACCTGATATCCGTGGCCTTCCAGCAGTTTCCTGGCGACTTGCAGAATCGCCTTTTCGTCATCGACAATGAGGAGCATCTCTCCGTTTGCCAAGGGTAGAGTCGATGCCTGGCTTTCCGTCAGCGTTGCCGGTGCCTCAGTCCGGGCCGGGAAATAGACCTTGAAGTTTGTGCCGCGTCCGATCTCGCTCTCGACGGTCACAAATCCTCCGTGGCTCTTTACAATCCCGATGACGGTAGAGAGTCCCAGTCCCGTGCCGCGGCCAGGTTCCTTCGTCGTAAAAAAGGGGTCGAAGATCTGGTCGATGATCTCGCGCGCAATACCCATCCCCGTGTCCTTGATCTCGAAGAGAACATGGGGTCCCGGCTTGGCTCCAGGCGTCATGCTCGCGTAGTGCTCGTCCACCGGAAAATTAAGGGCTGAGATAGTCAGCGCGCCGCCCGCCGGCATCGCGTCGCGGGCGTTGACCGAGAGATTGAGCAGGACCTGATGGAGCTGAGTCGGATCGCCCTCGATCAGCCACAAGGGATGCAGGTAATTGGTCCGCACCGTGATCGACTTGGGAAAAGTTCCTTCGGCGATCTTGGCCAGGTCATTGATGAGATGCGCGGGTTGCAGGAGCAACCGCGCCCCCTCATCTCCGCGGGCGAAGGTCAGAACTTGCTTGACGATGTCCGCTCCGCGTTGCGCGCAGGTTTCGATGGTGGAAAGAATCATCTCATCCCCCTTCCGCATCTCGGTGCGGCGCAAGACCGCGGCGCCCATCAGAATGGGGGCGAGAATATTGTTGAGATCGTGCGCCACTCCACTGGCCAGCGTGCCGATGCTTTCCAGCCGCTGGGCCCGGAGGAATTGTTCCTCGATCCTTTTCTGCTCCGTGATGTCGGTGTTGATGATGAGAGTGGATTTGGGCTCCCCCGCATCATCCCGGACCAGTGTCCAACGGCTGCGGACCGTGACATAACTGCCGTCCTTGCAGAGATGCTTGCACTCCCCGGTCCATTTTCCATTCTCGAGCACGGCTGCTCGCGTCGCAGCCGCGTTGGCAAGATCGCCTTTACATAGAAGAGTGGACCCTGCCTTGCCCCGCACTTCCGCCCCCGTCCAGCCATACAATTTTTCCGCGCCCAGATTCCAAAATCCAATGCGGTCTTCCATGTCCCGCACCATGATCGCGTCCTGGGCGAGATCGAGCAGGCGGGCCTGTTCTCGGATTTGTGCTTCGCCTGCACGAACGGTTGCTTCCCGGCTCTTGCGCTCGGTCACGTCCAGCATGATTCCACGCTGTTGGATCGAACGCCCCGGGGGGCTGATCACGGTGACGCAATCTTTAATCCAGACTTCACGCCCGCCGGCAGAAATCATTCGATACTCGAGCTCTGTCGGATGCAACCGGGCATCGACCGCAATAAAACTCGCGATCGTTTTTTCCCGATCGTCCGGGTGCAGGTGATTTCTCCAAAATCCGGGTTCCGATAACCACTGCGCAGTCGGATAACCGAGAATCTCTTCGGCCTTCTCGCTAATGAAAGTTATTCGACCGGTCGCCTGATCGGCTTCCCACACGATGCCCTCCACGGAGTTGATAATATCGGCCAGGTGCTGATCCGCTGCGCGCGTCGCTGCTTCCGCATGGCGTTGATCGGTGACGTCTCGCGTGACGCTCAAGACCGAACAGGGAGTGCCTCCGCCGTTGCGCAATCCGACCGAGTGCGTCTCCATCCAGCGTTCTCTTCCTTTTAAGCCGATGACTCGGAACTGGAGCTGGCCCGTCTCGCCGCCGACGGCCTTGTCATGCAACTCGGCGAAGCGGGCGCGGTCGTCCGGGTGAACCAAATCGGAGACTGGGAGGCCCCGAATTTGCGCGGCGCTTTCCGCTTCAATCATCCGCAATCCCGCTGCATTCATCTCCAGCACGAGACCATTGGCCGAAACCGTTTTCACACATTCCGGCTCGTTATCAATAATTGCTCTCAGCCGGCTCTCGCTTTCGCGAATGGCTTCCTCGGCCCTGCGCTGCTCCGTAACGTCGATGGCGATGGCGAGCTGCGCGGCGTGCTCTTCAAACTGGATGGCGGAGGCAAAGATTTCTGCCAGGATGATTTCGCCGTTTTTCTTCCGGTGGCGCCAGACTCCGGCCGCCTGCGGCTTATCCGATGTGACAGGTCCAGACTCGAGCAGCGCTGGAATATCCTCGCGCGGGCGAATGTCGCGAAGCGTCATGCCGAGGAATTGCTCGCGCGAATAGCCGTAGTGCTGCACGGCGGCATCGTTGACGGCGAGGAACGCGAGCGTCTCCGCATCGTAAACCCAGGTGGGGCTCGGATAGGTCGCGAACAGGACGCGGTATTGTTTCTCCTGCCGCCGCAATTTTTCTTCCGCGCTCTTTTGTTCGGTGATGTCGTTGACCGTGACAAAGGCAAGCTGGCCCCACGTGGCGTCCTGGACGGTGGCGCCGCCGAAACTCAAAACGCGTTCCCAACCGGTGCCGACACGCCGGACGCGCGCTTCAAAGTCACGCACCGGTTCACCGCGAAAGATTCGCGGCAGCGGCCATTCCTCGACCGGCAGGATAGTTCCATCCAGGGTGGAGAGTTCGAATATCGCGGCGCAGTCAGCCAGCCGGAAGCGACATTGATCGGCGCTGGTGAGTCCATGCATGGCCAGAGCCGAGGGATTCCAATCCAACAATTCTCCCTGCATATCGGAAATGATCAGGCCTTCGGTGAGGTTCGCGATGATGCTTTGGAGCCGCTCCTCGCTCTCGCGGACCGCTTTTTGGGCGCGGAGCTTTTCACCGATGTCCCTCACAAATGCCGTAAACATCGGAGGCTCGTGAGAGCCAATCCTCATCACCGCCATTTCCGCGGGAAACTCAGAGCCGTCCGCCCGCTGTGCGGTCACTTCGAGTCGTCGGCCGAGCATGCGTGCTTCGCCCGTTTTCAGATAGAGTTCGAGGCCGCGATTATGGTCTTCGCGCAATCTCTCCGGAATGATCAGGTCTACCAGGGAGCGTCCGACCGCTTCGTCACGCGGAAGGCCGAATATTTTTTCGCCCGCTGGATTGAATTCCACGATCCGACCCTGGCCGTCCATGGTGACGACCGCATCCAGGGCGGATTCGAGAATGGCGCGCATCCGTTCCTCGTTCTCAAGCAACTCCTTCTGCACCGCGAGGCGCTCTTGGCGAAGCAAACGATCCTTGACCGCGTGGGCCAGAACCTGAGGCAAACGCGCCAGCCGATCTTTCAAAAGGTAATCGGCGGCGCCTCGCTTAATGAGATCGACGGCCGTTTCCTCACCAATCGCTCCCGAAACAACAATAAAAGGAATATCGAGTTCTTGAGCCTGGAGTAACGCGAGCGCTTCGTTCGCGTTGAATTGGGGAAGTTCGAAATCACTGATGATCGCGTCGAAGGCGGGATCGAGGTTCTCGAGGTAGGTCGCTTTTGTTCCCACTACCTTCACTTCCGCCGGCACGCCACCACGGCGCAGCTCCGCGATGAGCAGGTCTGCGTCCGCGGCGTGGTCCTCGAGGAGAAGGAGGCGCAGCGGTGTGATGGTTCCGTTATTGAGGTGCATGAATTTTCGGAGGCGTGTTGGAAAGGAGCCAGTACATCCCGATGTCTCTCAAACACTCGCTGAACTGGTCGAAATCGACCGGCTTAACGATGTAGCTGTTGACGCCGAGCTGATAACTTTCGAGCAGGTCCTTTTCTTCGCGTGATGAAGTCAGGACCACGATGGGAATGGCGCGTGTGCGTGGGTCGCCCTTGATCCGGCGCAGCACTTCGATCCCGCCGACCTTGGGCAACTTCAGGTCGAGCAGAATGACCTTCGGTATCACGACGGTTCCGCGGCTGGCGTGCGCGCCTTCGCCGAAGAGGAAATCCAACGCCTCCACCCCATCGCGCGCGACTTCGATCCGGTTTGCGATGCGGTGTTTTTTGAAGACCCGGAGCGCCAGCTCCAAATCGGTCGGGTTGTCCTCCACCAGCAGGATCTCGATTTCGCCGGAATCAATCATCCCGCCCTCCTGTCAGAGTAAAATGGAATGTCGCGCCCAGATTCAGATTCGCTTCCGCCCAGACCCGGCCGCCGTGCCGCTGCACGATGCGCTGGACCAGCGCGAGGCCCACGCCGGTGCCTTCATAGTCATCGGACAGATGAAGGCGTTGGAAGACGCCGAATAATTTGTCGGCGTATTTCATCTCGAAGCCCGCGCCGTTATCCTGAACAAAATAGCTGTCGGTATCACCTTCTCGCTGGCTGCCGATGGTGATCACGGCCTGATCACGCTTCCGCGTGTACTTCAACGCGTTCGCCAGCAGGTTCAACCAGACTTGCCTGAGCAGAGAAGCGTCCGCTTCGCAATCCGGAAGCGCGCCGACGGTGATGGTAACATGGCGATGCTCCCGCATCTCCTGCAAGTCAGTGAGACAGGCGCTGACGAGCTCCGCTGTGTTCACGGTCTGGACCGTCAGGGCCTGGCGTCCCGTCCGCGAAAAGGTCAACAGGTCGTCGATCAACTGGCCCATCTGCAGCGCGCTCTTTTCCACGAGCCCCAGATAGCGCACGCCATCGGCATCCAGCGCCGCCGAGTGGTCCTCGCGCACAATCCTGGAGAAGCCGCTGATCGCTCGCAACGGCGCCCGCAAATCGTGCGAGACAGAATACGAGAACGATTCCAAATCCTTGTTGGCCGCTTCGAGTTGGATCGTGCGTTCGACCACGCGTTGCTCAAGATTGGCATTAAGCTGCCGCAAGGCTTCCTCCGCCCTCCTTTTCTCCGTCATATCGCGCACGACCTTGGAGGCGCCGACAATTTTTCCCGACCGGTCCCTGATCGCTGATATCGCCACGGAGACATCCAAAGCCTTGCCATCCTTGCCCACGCGCACCGTCTCGAAATGCCCCACGCTTTCGCCACACCTGATCTGGTCGAGAGTCTTGATTTCCTCATCCCGCCGTTCCGGCGGAATGAGCCGCGTAATGGAATGGCCGATCATCTCGGACGCGGTATAGCCAAATTCCTTTTCCGCTCCCGCATTCCAGCTTGTGACGATACCCTGCAAATCCTTCCCGATAATCGCGTCGTCGGACGACTCTACGATGGCGGCGAGCCGCGCGACGGCCTCCTCCGCGCGCTTGCGCTCGGTAATGTCAGCCCGGATGGCCACATACTGGCGCGGTTTTCCCTGCTCGTTCAGGAACGGCACGATCGTGGTATCCACCCAATAGAAGGAGCCGTCCTTCGCGCGGTTCATGATCTCGCCGTGCCAGACCTTGCCGCCGGCGATGGTCGTCCAGAGGTCGCGGATGAATTCCGCCGGATGAAAGCCGGAGTTGATGAGGCGATGGTCCTGCCCCAGTAGTTCCTCGCGCGAGTATTTTGAGATCGCGCAAAACTTGTCGTTTACATAAGTGATCTTCCCCTGCGGATCGGTGATGGCCACGATCGCGTGCTCATCGAGCGCGGCCTTCAGGTCGATGACCTCCTTGAGCAACCCTTTCAGTTTCGCTTCGGAACGCATACGGGCGATGAGAGGGCTAACTCTTTTCCTTGGCCCAAGGATGGGGCCAGCATCGCCAGTCGCGCGCTTGCTTTTTACTAATGATCTCCTGAGTGCTTCTGTTTTCATGCGGAAACCAGGAGGCCGCTGCCATGGGTGTCGTCGGTGGCAATCGCCGGCTTTTCTGCGCGCGCTATCTTCAACGCGTCTTTGCCGCCATCCACTTCCAGGAGGTGGCAGCCGCGTTGCATCAATATGTTCGAGATCACCGTGTGACGGCTCGGGTCGCCATCAATAATGAGGACTGTCATGACTTATTCCCCTCTCTCCATGCCCGCGATCGAGAGATTCCGGCAGCGCGTCTGTCGTCCGAGGACGAATGTCTTCGTGACGAACGCCGTTCCTTCCGGGCGTTGGGGGAGGTTGTCAGTCGATTGGGTCACGCGTCATCACCTTCGCCCGGCAGACTGATGACGCCTCTTCACAAATCCTGATTATTACTTAGGAATAATCCTGCCGACGATTGTCTTCTTTTCTCATAGCGCACTGCTTAGAGCCGGCCCAATAAAGACGAGAATCTACCGGAGTGGCGGTTAAGCGATGAGCCCATGCCGCAACGCGTACCCGCCCAACTCCGCATCATTACGGAGGTTGAGCTTATTCAGAATATGCGTGTGATAGGTGCTGATCGTTTTCACGCTGAGGGAAAGCTGCCCCGCGATTTCCTTGATGGTACTGCCACGTGCGATCCTGAGAAAGACTTCGAACTCGCGCGGCGAGAGCGACTCGTGTGGCTTCTCTCTTGTCGCCCCGAACGATTCCGCGAATCGGCCCGCGAATTCCTGGCTGACATATTTGCCTCCGGACAGGATATGCTGGATTGCGCGAACCAATTCCTTCACTGAACTGGATTTGAGGATGTAGCCCGCAGCACCCGCCTTCAAAGCGCGAGCCGCATAATCTTCTTCGGCCAGGAGACTGACAACCAGAACGCGCCCCTTCGGGCAGCGCTTATTAAAAGCAGGCAACAAGTCCAGCCCGCTTCGTTCCGGCCGAGTCACACCGAGCAGGACAAGGTCAAATTTGCCGGTTGCGCAAAGATCAAGTGCGGCGCCGGCCTTTTCCACTCGATAAATATGCGACTTGAAGTGTTTTGAGATAACGCTTTCCAAGCCAATCGCGAAGATTGGAAAGCGGCTTACAATAAGAAAACTGAGAGTTTTTTCTGTCACCGGGCTACAGGAAAAAGCGTCATGCATTTCGCCCTCAAAGCCCGTCGTGCTGTTCGCGGATTCATCGACATGTTGAGGGCCAGGTTTTCCGGCCAGCGGTTCCGCCGGATTTTGCCATCTCTGTTCGCAAAGGTTTTACCAGCGTCCAGGCAAGATCCAGGGTAGAGGTCACTTCGCTGAAGTTTTGAAAGCCGACCGGCTTGATGAGATAGGTCTCGACTCCAAGCCGCCGGCATTCCGCGATATCGCGGTCCCGCTTGGAGACTGTCAGCACGATCACCGCGATATCTTTCGTGAGCTTGTCGGCCTTTATCCGTCGCAGGACCTCCAGGCCGCTTTTCTTGGGCAGCTTCAGATCGAGCAAAACGATCTGGGGGAGGGCCGCGTAATTCCGGTGCTGATAAGCCCCGGTCCCGAAAAGGAAATCAAGCGCCTCAGCCCCATCGCCCACCACGTGCAAGGGATTTGTGATCCGGGCCTTTTCAAACGCCAGCTTTGTTAGCTCGACGTCGTTCGGGTCGTCCTCCACCAGAAGAATCTCGACAAACTCGCTCGAGGTCCCGTCGCCGGTTCGTTCAAAAAGCGCCGAGACGGAAAGCTTCAAGGCCTGGGCCAGCTTTTCGATGCTGGCGATCGATGGGTTGCGCGCTCCTCGTTCCAGGTCCGAGACATAGGTGCGGTGCAGACCGGCGCGCTCGGCGAGTTCCTCTTGGGAAAAACCCAGCACGATTCTTTCGGTTTTGATTGCCATGCCCAGCAGGGCCTTTAGGTCAATCGTGGCCATTAACTTGTAGAACACGCTGGGTTGGCCTCATCCACAGACGATGAGTGACGCAGACGATCGTCACCGACGAAAGCGGACGAAACGGGATCGGGGGGCGGGCGAATTGTGTAAGCGAAAGCGAGAATTCGTAAAGTGGGGGAATTCCTGCAACCCCAGCCTTGAGCCGGCATCATTTCTTAGCGTCGGCTCGGGTTTCCCAGTGCGCTATTGGGAGGAACCTTAGATCCGAGCGGAAAAATCCTTACAAGCGGGATGCGCGATGCAGGCTGCGAGATGCGCGCATCTAAATGTCCGAGGAGACCAGGCCGGCCCTGATGGCGTATCGAACAAGGCCGGGCACGTCGTGAATGTCCAGGCGCGCCATCAACTGGAGGCGATGTGCTTCCACTGTCTTGACACTGATATCCAGCATGCCCGCGATTTCCTTGGTGTTTTTTCCTTCGGCGATGAGCTGCAGGACTTCACGCTGGCGCGCGGTGAGTTGTTCGATGGGACCTTCCTCACCAGCCGCACGCTGGAGATAGCTTTCCACCACCGTGCGCGAGACCGAAGGACTGAGATAAGTGTTGCCTTGCGCCACCGCCTTAATCGCCAGCTCCAACTCCTCGACCGCGGCTTCCTTGAGCATGTAGCCGGCCGCGCCGCAACGCAGGGCCCGCAAGACATATTCCTCGTTCGCGTGACCCGAAAGGATCAGCACCTTCACGGCCGGGAAATCCTTCACGATCCGAGGCAGAGCTTCGAGCCCCCCCAACTCCGCCATGGAAATATCCAGCAGGATTAAATTCGGCGCCGTGGTTTTTATCAACTCCAATGCCTGGCGTCCGTTGGCCGCTTCTCCGACGACTTCGAGATCGGCCAGCTTTTCCAGCAGGGAACGAATGCCGGCGCGCACCAGCGCATGATCATCTGCTAAAACAACGCGAATGGCGCTCACGCGGTCTCCGGGGTGGAAGGATGTCCCCCATTCGGCAGCGGAAACCACGCTCGGATTTCGGTGCCCTGACCGGGAGCGGAGTCTATCTCGAGGCCGCCGCGCACAAGCGACGCTCTTTCCTTCATGCTCACCAAGCCGAGGGTGGAATGCTGCGCGAGCCTTTGCTGAATCTCCCCGGGATCGAAGCCTGCCCCATCGTCGCGCACCTTCAACCAGAGACGTTCCGCCTCACGCCGTAGCTCGACCGCAACATTCTTCGCGCCGGAGTGCCGGATGATGTTGGTAATCGCTTCCTGCGCCACCCGGAAACAGGCCGTTTGGACGTCCGAATCTATCTCCAGACTATCTACGTTAGTGGTGAAAGCGATCCGCAACCCAGCGCGTTGCGCCCGCTGGTCCACCAGCCAACGCAACGTCGGGACAAGTCCCAGTTCGTCGAGCAACGGCGGGCGCAAATTGAGCGAAAGCTCCCTTACCTGTCTGAGGAGCCGATCGAGAAGCTGAATGCTATCTTCGAGCCGGCCCCTGATTTCAGCGGGCACATCCGGCGCAATGATTTTCAAATTGATCTTGGCCGCGGTCAGGGTCTGGCCGATCTCGTCGTGCAACTCCCGGGCGAGGTGTCGCCGTTCTTCTTCCTGAATGTGGAAGAGCTGGCGCGAAAGAATTCGAAGTTGACGATTCACCTCTTCTAATTGTTCCGCCGCCCGCTTCCGTTCAGTGATGTCTTGGGCGATGGCAACCTTTGTCCCGTCCGAAAGGTGCACGACAGCACAAGCAGCATCGATGACATGCCCATCCCTTACCCTTATTTTGAGATCGGCCCATTCCCCAGTTGCCGCCGCTACGAAGTCCAAAACCTTCTGGCGGTACGACGCGTCAGGATATGCTTCCGTAAATATGTCCACCTTTTGATCCCGTAATTCTTTAAGAGTCCATCCTATGGTTCGCTCCCACTCCGGATTGACGAGCCTCACGCCGCCGTCGGTGTCAACGAAACCGATCATCATCGGGGTATTGTTAAATATCTTCGCAAGGATCTCCTTCTCCCTTTTGAGCTCCTCTTCCGCATGTTTGCGTTCCGTCACATCCTGCGCAGTCCCGTGGAGTCTGCTCGCATTCCCGTGCTTATCGGTGACTACAGCTCCACGGGCATGAAGGATCCGCACTTCTCCAGCAGGTTTAGTTATTCGATAATAAACACTGAATGGCTCGTGTGTTTTGAGAGCGCCTTCAATAACGCTCCTGAGCCAATCACGATCCTCCGGATGTGTAGTTCCGATCACCGCTTCGTAGCTGTGGTCGAATTCCGACGGCTCAACCCCAAATATTCGATAGAGCTCGTCAGACCAGGTTACGGTGAAACTGGGTAAGTCCAGGCTCCAACTGCCGACGTGGGCCAGGTGTTGAGCTTCGGCCAACAGACGCTCGCTCTGCTTGAGTTCCTCTTCCACGCGCCGGCGCTCGGTGATCTCACGTCTCAGTTCTTCATTAGTCTTTGCCAGCTCGCTGGTTCGCTCAATAACCCGTTGCTCAAGCTCTTCATTGAGCCGCTTAATTTCAGCCTTGCGTGCTTTCAATTGGGCGGTCTCGATCAGTTCCCAACTTCCGTTCCGCCGGGCCACGGCTACTTGATGGATGTCCGCTACATCGAACACCTGATCACCTGGACTCGTGGTCAGCGAATAGGTACACAAGATGATGCTCCGCTGATCCGCGATCAGGGCATTGACCTGCTCTTCGTATTCGCGAAAAACCATCCAGCCGTCGCTTTGGACCCAACCCCCTTCTCCCGCCGCTCTCAAACCGGCATAACCCTTCGCCGAGGTCTGGTTAAGTTTTTCGCGCCAGGACTGAAGGACTCGTTGAGGATCCCAGCCTCCGCCCCGGAGATACCATTCCTCGTGGCTTTGGATCTCAAGAACTCCCTCCGCCAGATGGCGCTCGAGATCGGGAACGGCCTGGGCCAGGGCATGCTTTGCTTCTTCCACGCTCAAAGCCTGCGAAAGCACCCAAAGACAAAACTCCTGGCTCTCCAGGCCCGCCTTAAAGTACGGCACGAGCGTCTCAAGCAAATCCTGCTTCGTCTCGTAGAAGCAACAGAAATGTGTGCCCCAGGGCACATCCTCGATGACACTGATGCCGGTCTTCCTCGGCTCGCTCGTCGTCGATTCAGTTATCATCGCACCCGGTCAGGAAACTCCAAAGGTTCTTGAATAACATAGCGCTGGATTACTGCGCAAGATTGGCTGCGCGCGCACCGCGAATCGTTGCAGGCAGAAGGACTTCAATGGTCGTGCCCTGGCCGGGCGAAGAGACAATGCGCGCATTGCCACCGGCCAGAGCCGCCCGCTCCTCTATGCCAAGCAAACCAAGACTGGCCCCCTGCTCGGCGCGCGCCTTGGCGGCGGCTACGTCAAACCCCTTGCCATCGTCACTGACTACGAGACGCAAGAAGGTGCCGGCGCGGCGCAGCTCTACAGTCAACGTCCTGGCCTGAGCATGCCGCACCGCATTGGTGATCGCTTCCTGCGCGAGGCGGAAGCAGGCAATCTGGATATGGGGCGGAACGTCATCCGCGAGAGGGTCGGCAAAAAATTTCGCCTCCAAGCCCGCGCGTTCCGCCTGCTGATCCAGGTACCAACGCAGCGCTGGGACTAACCCAAGGTCGTCGAGCAGTGGCGGCCGCAAGTCGAGTGAGATCTGGCGCGTTTGTTGAAGGAGCCGGTCGAGGATTGCCGCATTCTCATTCACACGCGCGACAAGCTCGGAAGGCACCGCCGGTCGAAGCATTTCCAAATTGATCTTCGCCGCGGTGAGCGCCTGGCCGATCTGGTCGTGCAGCTCGCGCGATAAATGCCGGCGCTCACTCTCGTGCGCTTCCTCGAGGCGGCGCGAAAGCGACCGCAATTGCGCATAGGAATTCTTTAACTCCTCTTCCGCTTTTACGCGCTTGGTCACATCGCGATAGATTGCGTAGCCGGCGATCTTTCCGCCGGGAAGTGACAAAGGCAGAAAATGCATCGACACGTGCAGGCGGCTTTTGTCTTTGCGTTGTCGAACCACTTCAGACTCCACGAGTTCGCCTCGCTCGCGTGCGGCCAGGTATCTGTCGTACTCGTCGGTCAACTCGGGAGGCACGATCAATTCCTTCAGCGAACGGCCCGTCGTTTCAGCCGGGCCGAAGCCGAAAAGGCGGGAGAACTCGCGGTTTACGCGCACGATGCTGCTGTCTTCGCGCAGCAAGGCGACCGCTTGCGGCGCCTGTTCGAAAAGTTCATCCAAAAGAACTCTCTGTTTGTTCAAGCGATCCACCAGCGAAGTAAGAAGGCCCACGATAAGCACCATCATGGGCACGACGGAAATACCGATGAGTCCGAGCGACCATATCCCCACGGCATGCGACAGGTCCGGCGCCTGCCCGGCACCGAAAGCAACCCCCGCCATGGCGGCGTAATGCATCACTGGGTTGGCCGCTCCTCGCAGCACGGAGCTGGCATGCTTGCGCACGCGGTTCTGAGATTTATTCCGAAACGCCAGAACAATCGCTCCGAACGAAATCATCATCGCCAGGGCGACGGCGGTAATTACCAGCGGCGAAAAATGATATTGCGGCATGGGCTGGACGATGGCGGCCATCGACGCGTAGTGCAGGCCGGAGATTCCCCATCCTCCCAGCAACAGACTCGCCAGAAGGGCTCGGCCCCATCCAAATTTGTGGCGGGTCAGAACAAACAAAGTCGCGGCCGAGCCGCTGATCGCTACGAGCAAAGAAAGTAAAACGAATCGCCAGTCGAAGAGCATTGGCATCGGCAGATGGCAGGCAAGTTTTCCGGTGTAGTGCATCGAACATGTGCCGATGCCATCCACCACTGACGCTCCGGCCAGCCAGCCCAGCCATGTCCTACCCTGCGCTTCGTTGATTCGTCCGATCAGCTCGCGGGCCGCGAAGGCAGCCATGATCGAGATGAGGATGGAGAGCACGACTAAACGAGAGTCGTGATGACAGAACATCTCTGCGTTCGCACTCATGCGTGCCCCTGCTCTGCCCGAGTATCGGCCTGACTAATAGAAAGTCAGGGAACAAATGAAAGGCTGGCCCGGGCTTTCACTGCGTAATTCTCGCAACCCGATCCGCATGGAGCCTGCTCGAAATAGGAACTATCATCAATAATCGAACCGCATCCTTTCGTCGCCGGCTAGTCCCGGGCCTCCTCGTCGCCTTTGCCGCACTGGCGATTTACGCAACCCACGCTCACGCGCAATCTCTCGGATCGGCTGAGGATTTCGCCGTCCTGGGCGCTTCCACCGTGACCAATACCGGCGCCAGTCAGATTTCCGGCAGCGTCGGAGTAAGTCCCGGCACCGCCATTACCGGATTCCCGCCTGGCATCATCACCGCCGGCGCCCTCCATCCCGGCGACGCGGTTGCGACGCAGGCCCACGCGGAGTTCGCCACCGCTTACAACGAATTTACGGCTTTGGCTTCTCCGCCTGCCAACAACCTGAGCGGGAGCGATCTCGGCGGCCAAACGCTTTTACCCGGCGTTTATCGTTATAACACGTCGGCAAACTCAGCCGGCGCTCTCACCTTTGACGCTCAGGATGATCCTACGGCCCGTTTCGTCATCCAGATTGGCACCACCCTAATCACTTCCAGCGACTCCACCGTGATCCTGATCAACGGCGCTGACGCCCGAAATATTTACTTTCAGGTGGGCTCATCGGCCACTCTTGGCGCCGGCAGCAGTTTCATTGGGAACATCCTCGCTCATACCTCGATAACTACGGTGAGCGGAACTGCTGTGACCGGTCGACTCTTAGCGCTAAACGGGGCTGTAACCCTGGATACAAATAATGTTACCAACCCAGGATTATCTGCCACTCCCACTCCGACTCCGACTCCGACGCCAACGCCAACGCCGGAACCGACTCCCACTCCAACGCCTGTGCCAACTCCCACCCCTCAGCCAACTCCCACTCCAACGCCAACACCAATGCCTGTGCCGACTTCCACCCCAAGGCCGACACCTGAGCCAACCCCAACGCCGGAACCGACTTCCACTCCAACGCCTGTGCCATCTCCCACCCCTATTCAGGCGCCCACACCAACCCCGACTCCCACGCCTTCCCCGAGCGCAACGCCAACACCAACAGCGACACCCGCTCAGCTGCTGAACATCGCCACACGTTTGAAAGTGCAGACCGAGGATAACGTCTTGATCGGTGGATTCATCATCACGGGTAACGCGCCCAAGAAAGTAATCGTGCGCGGAATCGGACCGTCGCTCTCCGGCTTGAGCTCGATTATGGCTGACCCGGTGCTCGAGCTACGCGGACCGGACGGTTCACTCGTCTTCAGCAACGATAATTGGAAAGACACCCAGCAGACTCAAATTCAAGCCAGCACGCTCGCGCCGGCCAACGACTTGGAATCCGCGATCATCGCGACTCTGCCACCCGCCAATTACACGGCGGTCTTGCACGGAAAGAATGGCACTTCCGGCATTGGCATCGTCGAAATGTACGATCTCGACCTGGCCACCGATTCGAAGCTCGCTAACATCAGCACGCGCGGCTTTGTCCAAACCGGCAACGATGTCATGATCGCCGGGTTTATCTTCGGAAACGGAGCTGCTAGCGAAAAAGTCGTCGTTCGCGCGATTGGGCCCTCCCTCGCTAACATTCCTGATCTCTTGGCTGATCCGACCCTTGAGCTTCGTAACAGCAATGGCGTGCTCCTCATCGCTAACGATGACTGGCAGGATAATTCGGTCCAGGCTGCTGAATTGGCAGCTAATAACATGGCACCGCAAAATGATTTCGAGTCCGCTCTCATCACCACTCTGCCGCCCGGCCAATACACCGCGATCGTAGCCGGCAAAAATGGCGGGATGGGTGTCGCCGTCGCGGAAGTGTATCACCTTCAGTAAGCGCCTTAGACGCTCTACCTCAATCTGGCCCGCGCTTCCCAGCGCGGGCCTTTTTGCGTTTGGAGGTGGGAGAGCGCGCTCAGACGCCACCCCGTAGTTCCCGCATGTCATGGCCGCACGCGCTTTGCTCCCCATCAGGCATGCTCAAGAGACGCGTGTTGATTGTGGACGATGATACGAACCTTTCACGCCTGTCCGGCATGATCCTCGAGAACTCCGGCAAGTATGAAGTGATGATCGTGAACGATCCCATCCGCGCCTTGCCTGCGGCCGTAAAGTTCGAGCCCAGCCTCATGTTGCTCGACGTCGACATGCCTGGTAAGGACGGGGGCGATCTCGCGCGCGAAGCATCAATGGATGCGCGCCTTCGCCACATCCCGATCCTCTTTCTGACCGGACTTGTGAGGAAGACGGAAGCTGGAACGGCTCCCATGGAGAGTGGAGGAAGACAATTTCTTTCCAAGCCTGTCGAGCCAGCGCTCCTGCTTTCCACAGTCGATCGTCTCACCCCCGCTGTGGTGCTGGCGTGAGGCGGCCACCTCCCGAACAGGATGCTCTTTCATGAACGAAGCCACCTTAAAAGGAGCGCATATTCTGATGGTGGATGATGAAGTCTCCAGCACTTGCCTGATGACGAACTTCCTCAATCGCATCGGCTACACGCAGCTCCAGAGCATCAATGATTCGACTCGCGCGCTGGAAGCTGTCGAGACCTTTGGGCCGGATTTGATTCTGCTCGATCTGAACATGCCGGGACTGGATGGCTTTGATATTTTGAGTGCCTTGCGCGCGGACCGCCACAATGAGGAACAAATTCCCGTGCTGGTCCTGACCGGTGATCCCTCCGCCAAAAACAAACGCCGCGCTCTCGCTGCCGGTGCGACCGATCTGCTGGTGAAGCCATTCGACCCGTCCGAGGTCAGCATGCGAATTCGCAATCTGCTTCAGGCGCATTTCCTTCGGTTCGAAATTCAGGAACAAAATCGTTTGCTCGAGCAACGCGTGAGTGAGCGCACTTGCGCACTCGAGAAGGCGCTCTCCGATTTGCGTGCCGCCCAACGCCAGGCCGTCCAACAGGAACGGCTCAGCGCCTTTGGCGAAATGGCCGGCGGCGTGGTCCACGATTTCAGCAACGCGCTCATGTCCGTCATCGGTTACAGCGAAATGCTGATCACGAACGCGACCGCGCGAGCAGATGAGGCAACCGCGCTGGAATACTTGCGCATCATCAATACCGCGGGCCGCGATGGCGCCCACGTCGTGAGTCGGTTGCGCGACTTCTATCGCCCGCGAGGAGCAGCGGACCTTTTCGAATCGCTGGACCTCAATGAGATCGTCAAGCAATCGATTGCCCTGGCGAGGCCTCGTTGTGCGACACGCGAAAACAATCGCGCGGTTTCATTTCAGACTCATCTGGCCACCGAGGCGACGGCAGCCGGCATCGGCGCCGAATTTCGTGAAGTGCTGACGAATCTGATTTTTAATGCTCTGGACGCGATCCCGGGCGCGGGCGTCATCACGCTTGGCACGCGATACGACGCTGGCGAAGTATTTGTGGAAGTCACCGATACCGGCGTAGGCATGAGTGCGGATGTGCGGCAGCGTTGTCTCGAACCTTTTTTCACGACAAAGGGCGATCACGGAACCGGCCTGGGCCTGGCGATGGTGTTCGGCATAATCAAACGCCATCAGGGAACGCTGGAGATAGACAGCGAACCGGGTGAAGGCACGACCGTCCGCATTCGCCTGCCTGGCTGCCCGCTGGAAACCCGGCAGAATGAAGTCACGCCTGTTCTGGAGTGTGCACCAGCGGCGTGAGCCTTCGAGTCACATCAGTTTTGACATCGCCTCCGCGAGGCGAACCGAACACGCCGTGCTCAAAGACAGGGATGACCGCGACGAAGACATGGGATACAGGCGGATCTACTGGCGACGCGACGAGCGGCAGCAACTCGAACACAACGGTGATCTGGTGAGGCAGTGTTTTGATTGCAATGACGGCGACCGGAGCACGACCCGAAACCGAATTAAGCCAAGCGTCGGACCCGAAAAAGAGCAACAAAAGAGCAATGCAACGCGAGTGCCCTGGGAAAACCGCGCCATTTTAAGGCGTTGGTTGTTGGTTCGAGTCCACCCAACCCACCCCTCTAACGCCCCAGTCTCCAGATTCCAACAATCTGCTGAAGCAACGTTTCCCACGTAGAGGGCTGACGTTCCGCGCTGGGCAAAGGAAAAGATCGCGTGCAGAATTTGCGGCCTGTGAACCTAAACGCACCCGAACCTTCATCGCGTTGGCGGCTGTTCTGGGACAACGCGGGCTGGGTCCTGCTGATGTTCGCGGTTTCGCGCTGCGTGGTGGTCATGCTGATCTGGTTGTCACGGCACATCATTGAGCGCGGCCCCCATGTCTTCGTTTCGGGGCAAATGCAGCATGGCGGCAACCTGCTCGATCTCCTGACGCAATGGGACGGCGCCTGGTACCGGCTGCTCGCAAAACAGGGTTATGGTCCGCCGACGCCAGAAATCGTAGCGGCCTTTTTCCCGGTCTACCCGCTCCTGGTTCGAGGCGTCGCGTTCGTCGTCCGCGATCTCCAGGTGGCCAGCCTCATTGTTTCCAATGGCTGTTTGCTCGCCGCAGCGTTGCTTTTTATTCGCCTCCTTCGTCTGGACTACGACGAACCGATCTGCCGCCGGGCGATCACTTTTCTGATGTTTAATCCGGTCAGTTTCTTTCTTTCCGCGGCCTATGCCGAATCGACTTTCCTGCTCCTGTCGATCGGCGCCCTGCTCGCCGCGCGCCAGGGCAAATGGCTCGGAGCGGCGCTGTGCGGCGGATGTTTGTCGGCCACGCGCGCGCCGGGATTGGTCATCGGCGCGCCCTTGCTGGCCGAGTACATTTTGCAATGGAGAGGTCGCGGGGCGGAACTGCGCGCTTTCTTTCGGCCGCACTTGCTCTGGCTGGTGTTGATTCCAGCCGGCCTCGCGATCTATCTGTTCTATTTCTACATCGAGCGCGGCGATTTTCTCGTGCCGATGCATTCGCAGGCGCGCGGTTGGGAAAAGAGGCTGGCGTTCCCCTGGCAGACTTTTCTTTGGCCGACCAGTTTCCCGGCATCGCTCGTGCCGCTTTACCAGGCGATTGTCGGCGCGGCCATCATCCTGACCGCCGCGGGATTCTTTTTAAAAATGCGCGCGACCTATTTGGTTTACGCGGTGGCGGCGCTCCTCTTTTACCTGATGTGGGGCAGCCTGGAAGGATTGCCGCGCTACGTGAGCATTCTCTTTCCGATCCATATCATCCTCGCCCTGCTCTCTTCCCGCTGGCAATGGATGTACGAACCGCTCCTGGCGTTCTCCGTTGCCTTGCTGGCGCTCTGCACGGTCCTCTTCGCAAACGCCTACCACATGACTTGAAGCGAGCCGTTTGGCCGTCAGAAAATGATAACCGATTCCCCAGCTTCAATGGCAACGAATCTCCCCCTGCAGGGAAAGACGCTCATCATCGTTCCGACCTACAACGAAAGCTCAAATATCGCTGAGCTCGTCGCGAAGATTTTCAGCAACATGAGCGATGTTCATCTCCTGGTGGTGGACGACGATTCTCCTGACGGAACGGCAGAGATCGTGGAAAAGCTGAGAGCGGCCCACCCCAGGCTGGCGATCCTTCGACGGCGCGGCGAACGCGGCCTGGGGCGCGCCTACACCGAAGGGATCCGCCGCGCTTTGGACGAC
The DNA here is from genome assembly GCA_035630155.1 of Chthoniobacterales bacterium. Lineage (GTDB taxonomy): Bacteria > Verrucomicrobiota > Verrucomicrobiia > Chthoniobacterales > UBA10450 > AV80. The sequence continues at coordinate 1,458 of DASQLH010000084.1, read as the reverse complement.
GGATTCGAGATTATCGGAACCATGGACGCCGATCTCAGTCACAATCCCGATTATCTTCCGTCGATGTTTGCCCTCCTCGGCCAATGCGATGTCGTCATCGGCTCCAGATACATTCGCGACGGAGGCACGGTGAACTGGGGGATCGGGCGCATCCTCTTGAGCTGGATGGCCAACACCTTCGCGGCAATCCTGTTGGAGATTCCGGCCCACGACATCACCTCCGGTTACCGGCTTTACCGGCGACAAGTCCTCGAATGGATCAGCACCACGGAGGTAAAATCCACCGGTTACTCATTCCTGGGCGAGCTGCTTTACCGGGCCCACCGCGCCGGCGCGCGCATTATCGAGTACCCGATCATATTCCATGATCGCACCCTCGGCGTCTCCAAGCTGCACCGCCGCGAGATCTATCTTGGCGCGATGAACCTGTTACGGTTGCGGTTTTCGAGACGTTAGGTCTTGATCTCGACCCACTCGTTGCTGGCGCGCGAGTCGGCCACTGCCTGCACGACTCGCATGTAGCGCAGCCCATCTTCGAAGTCGGGATGCGGGCGCACGCGGCCTTTGGATTTCACGGCCGCGATGAAATCCTCCTCGACTTGCCAGCCGCCTTCGAGCTCCGGCGTGATTTCCATCGCATGCAGATCGCGATCGCCCGCCCGGCCGACGTTGATGGCGTCGGTGCCGAAATCGTAGGTCATGGTACCGGTGTCGCCGTAAACTTCGACGCGATCGCCGGAAGCCAGGGCATTCACGCCGCTGAACTCGAGGACGCCTTCCGCGCCGTTGGCGAAACGGCAGAGCACCGTCAGCAGATCGGGAACGATAACCTCGTAGCCTTGCCGGATCGCGTGGACGATTTTCCCGCGCGCGAATACGCCGGTGATGTCGCCGAACCAGCGTTGCAGCACCTCGACGTAAATTCCGAGCGCGAGCACATTCAACCCGCTGATCTCGATCCGTTGCCGCCAGTGCGCGGGAGCGTCGGCATTCAGATAGGCGCCGGTAAAACATTGGAGCCGGATATGGTGCGGATGGCCGAGATAATTCTCCGACAGCAATTTCTTCACGAGAAGATCGCCCTTTAATCCAAAAGGCGGCGGACAGAGCATCGTGACCAGCTCCGGGAAGCGCCTCGCGGTGGCGAGCATTTCCTCCGCTTCCGCGCGATCCATCGACATGCGCGCCTGGCAGAAAACGTGTTTGCCGGCTTCCAACGCGGAGATGGTGACCGCCGAATGCATGTAGGGCGGGGTGCCGATCCAGACGATATCGAGATCGGGGATGGCCAGCAGGTCCGCCCAATTTTGCATTGGAGTGGCGTGGGGCGCGTTCTCCTCGCAAAATTTTTCCGCGCTTTCGTAGGTGGAATTCGAGACCGCCACGATTTCGACTTCCGGATGCTTCTTCAACCCCGGCAGGTGCCGGTCCCGCACGATGGCGCCTGCGCCGACGATT
>DASQLH010000083.1:0-3677 GCA_035630155.1 Chthoniobacterales bacterium | reverse complement strand
TTGGCATGGCGGCCATTGCGCTGCTCAGTGCGGCCGGGCTCAGCGTCCAAGGGTGGTACGTGTGGAACTTTACGAGGGGTAACTGGGTAGCTTAACAAAAATGAAAACGAACGTAGCAATTATAGGTACGGGGCCGGCTGGATTGACGGCGGCATATCTCCTTTCCAAGAACAACGTCGACGTCACGGTCCTCGAGGCTGATCCGGTTTATGTCGGCGGCATTTCCCGCACCGCCACCTACAAAGGTTTTCACTTCGATATCGGCGGACACCGTTTCTTCTCGAAGTCGAAGGCAGTCGAGGATTTCTGGACGGAGATCCTGCCTAACGACATGCTCGATCGCCCGCGTTCCTCGCGGATTTTCTACGGCGGCAAATTTTTCGCCTACCCGCTCAAGGCTTTCGAGGCGCTGACCAAGCTCGGCGTTTTCAAATCGATCCTGTGCGTCCTTTCCTGGCTCAAGGCGAGGCTCTTTCCGGTGAAGAACCCCAACAACTTCGAGGATTGGGTGAGCAATCAGTTTGGCAAACGCCTCTTCAACACCTTCTTCAAGAGCTACACCGAGAAAGTCTGGGGAATGAGCTGCAAGGAAATCTCGGCGGATTGGGCCGCGCAGCGGATCAAAGGTCTTTCGTTAGGCAGCGCGATCAAAAACGCGCTCCTGCCGCAGCGCCAGCCGAAGGACAAGACCAAAGTCATCAAGACGCTGATCAATTCCTTCAAATATCCCCGCAAAGGTCCCGGCATGATGTGGGAAGCGTGCGCCGAGAAAACCAAAGCGATGGGCGGCCAGATTGAGATGGGCTCCAAAGTCACCGGCTGCGCTTACAACGAAGCGACCGAGGCCTGGGAGCTTCGTTACCAGGACCGCGACGGCAACGCGCAAACAATCGAGGCCCAGCATGTGATCTCTTCCGCGCCGATGCGTGAGTTGGCCCGCGGCCTTATGCCGCCGATGTCCGAGCGCGCGATCACGGCGGCCAGCAGCCTGAAGTATCGCGACTTCCTCACCGTCATGCTCATCCTGAAGGAACGAAACATGTTCGATGACAACTGGATCTACATTCACGATCCGAGCGTGCAGGTCGGCCGGATTCAAAATTTCCGTTCCTGGTCGCCCGAGATGGTGCCGGATCCGGACAAGGCTTGCTACGGCCTCGAGTATTTCTGCTTCGAGCACGACGGTCTTTGGGATTCATCCGACGCCGACCTGATCGAGCTGGCGAAGAAAGAGCTGATGCAGATCGGTCTGGCGCAGGAAGGCGACGTCATGGACGGCTGCGTCGTCCGGCAAAAGAAAGCGTATCCGGTTTACGATGACGATTACGCCAAGCACGTCGCGACCGTTCGCAATGAGATCGAGGAGCGTTATCCGAATCTCCATCTCGTCGGCCGCAACGGCATGCACAAATACAACAACCAGGACCACGCCATGATGACCGCGATGTTGTGCGTGGAAAACATCCTGGCCGATACCAAGCTTTACGATCTCTGGCAGGTGAACGGCGACGCCGAATATCACGAAGCCGGCGAAGCCGCCATCGAAGAAACGCAAGGAACCGCCCTGCGTCAGGTGCCGAGTCGGGTAGCTGCGACGCCAGAGTTGGCGTCCGAGCAGACGTAGTCGTGGTTAGCGGAACATAGGCTTATAGCCTGTGCGCCCAGCGGACTTGCAGTCTGCTGCCGATGCGGATGAACGCAGCGGGATACAATCCCGCTGGGCACACAGGCTGAAAGCCTATGTTCCGGCGCCGAACTCCTCCATCGGCGGACAGGTGCAGAACAAGTTCCTGTCGCCGTAAACGCTATCGATCCGAGCCACGGCCGGCCAGAACTTGAACTCGCGCGTCCACGCTGCCGGGTAGGCGGCCTGCTCCCGCGAATACGGCCTATCCCATTTGTCAGCGATAACCTGCTGCGCGGTGTGCGGCGCATTCTTCAGCACATTGTTTTGCCGATCCGCCTTGCCCGACGCGACCGCCTCGATCTCGGCATGAATGGAAATCATCGCGTCGCAAAAACGGTCCAGTTCCGCCTTCGATTCGCTCTCGGTCGGTTCGATCATCATCGTGCCGGCGACCGGGAACGAAACGGTCGGCGCATGAAATCCGTAATCCATCAGTCGCTTCGCCACATCTTCCACTTCCACGCCCGCGGTTTTCCATTGCCGCAGATCGACGATGCATTCGTGCGCCACGAGGCCGCGCTTGCCCTTGAAGAGAACGGGGAAATAACGATCGAGCCGTTTCGCGATGTAGTTCGCATTCAGGATCGCGATCTTCGTCGCTTCGGTGAGCCCTTCGCCGCCCATCATGCGGATGTACATCCAGGAGATGGTGAGGATACTGGCGCTGCCGTAGGGCGCGGCCGTGATGGGGCCGACGCCATTTTCGATTTTCGATTTTCGATTTTCGATTGTGGAGAGCGCAGGCAGAAACGGCACGAGGTGCTTCGCAACGCCGATCGGGCCAACTCCAGGTCCTCCGCCGCCGTGGGGGATGCAAAAGGTCTTGTGCAGGTTCAAATGGCAGACGTCGGCGCCGATGTCGCCTGGGCGGCAGAGGCCAACCTGGGCGTTCATGTTTGCGCCATCCATGTAAACCTGGCCGCCGTGGGAGTGAACCACTTCGCAAATCTCGCGGATGGTGGTTTCGAAAACACCGTGCGTTGAAGGGTAGGTGACCATGAGCGCGGCCAAATCGTCTTTGTGCGCATCGGCTTTGGCGCGGAGATCGGCGAGATCGATGTCGCCGTCCTTCAGGCAGGCGACCGGCACGACTTTAAAGCCGGCCATGACGGCGCTCGCCGGGTTCGTGCCGTGCGCGGAAGTCGGGATGAGACAGATGTTGCGGGCTGCTTCGCCGCGAGACGCGTGATACTCACGGATGGCCAGCAGGCCGGCGTATTCGCCTTGTGAGCCGGCGTTCGGTTGCAGGGCGACCGCCGCGAAGCCGGTGATCTCAGCGAGCCAGGCGGCAAGTTGATCGCACATTTCCCGATAACCGGCTGATTGGTTTTCCGGGACAAACGGATGCAGCTTCGCGAACTCCGGCCAGGAAATCGGAAACATCTCCGCCGTCGCGTTCAACTTCATCGTGCAGGATCCGAGCGGGATCATCGAGGTCGTGAGCGAAAGGTCGCGCGACTCGAGCCGGCGGAGATAACGCAACATCTCTGTTTCGGTGTGGTGCGTGTTGAAGACCGGATGGGTGAGGAAGTCGGATTTTCGATTTTCGATTTTCGAATTTCGATCGGAAGAGGACTTCAAGTCCGCGCTGAAGATATGGCAGAGGGCTTCGAGGTCTTCTTCGTTTGCCGTTTCATCTAGAGATATCCCGACTGAATTCCCATCCAGCCGGCGCAGATTCATTCCGCCTTTGGCCGCGCGCGCCACAAATACGTCCGCATCTTTGTCGGCTAAATCGATGCGTATCGTATCGAAGAAGTCTTCGTGCGCGATTTTGAATCCAGCCGATCGCAAAGATTCCGCGAGCTGATTCGTCAGGTTATGAACTTTCTCGGCGATGGCGCGCAACCCGCGAGGACCGTGATAGACGGCGTACATCGACGCGATCACGGCGAGGAGAACCTGGGCCGTGCAGATGTTGCTCGTGGCCTTGTCGCGGCGGATGTGTTGCTCGCGCGTTTGCAGGGCGAGGCGGTAACCGGGCCGTCCC
>DASQLH010000082.1:0-21165 GCA_035630155.1 Chthoniobacterales bacterium | reverse complement strand
GGCTGGGGGCGGACGGCGGTGAGGAAAATTTCGATGCCGTCGCGGCGCAGCTTTTCGATCGCGCCTTCGAAGGCGTGCAGACCGCTCGCATCCATGGCCGGGACGCTCCGCATTCGGAAGATGACCACGCGCGGTTTGCCGCCTGAGCCGCGCAAAGCCATGTCGAGTTTCTCGGCGGCGGCGAAGAACATCGGGCCCTCGATGCGGTAGAGAATCACATCGGACGGAATCTCTTTCCCGCGGATGCTGTGCGAGCCGGTGCCCGGGTCTTCGCTTTCTTCGGTAATGAGCCGCACGTGGGTTACGTCCTCCATCTGGCGGAGGAAAAGGACGACAGCCATGATCAGTCCGGCGCCGACGCCGATCGTGAGATCGAAGACAACGGTCAGCGCGAAGGTTGCGATCAGCACTCCGAAATCGGCGCGTGGTCCGCGCCACAATTCGACGAAGGTGTGCAGCTCCGCCATACGCAAGGCCACGGTGAGAAGGATCGCGCTCAGCGCCGCGAGCGGAATGTATCCAGCCAGCGGTGCCGCTAAAAAAACCACCGCGAGAAGCACCATGGCATGAACGATCGCGGCGATGGGGGTGCGCGCGCCGGTCCGGATATTCGCAGCCGTACGTGCGATCGCGCCCGTGGCGGGGATGCCGCCCGCGATTGGGCAAAGGACGTTTGCGATCCCTTGGGCCATCAACTCCTGGTTGGGATCGTGCCGCGTATCGGTCATGCCATCGGCGACCATCGCGGAGAGGAGTGATTCAATCGCCCCGAGCGCGGCGATGGTAAAAGCCGGGCCCATCAAATCGCGCATCAATTCGAGAGATATCGCAGGGAAATGCAGACCGGGCAGCCCCGCTGGAATGCCGCCGAACCGGCTATCAATGGTCGCCACGGGCCAATCGGCGAAGTAGGCGACCAGCGTTGTAGTGACCACTGCGCCAATGCTCGCCGGCACACGCCTGGTTAGAAATGGCCAGCTGTAGAAAATGGCCAGAGTCAGCGCGCCGATCGCAAATGCGTGCCAGTTGATGTTCCCCAAATGAGTCGCAAGCGCGGCGATCTGCTGCGGGACGTGCCCCGGCATCTTGAGGCCGAGCCCCAGGAATTCATTCAATTGCCCGCAGAAGATGATGATCGCAATGCCACTCGTGAATCCCGCAACGACCGGGTAGGGAAAGAACTTGAGCAGCCTTCCCATGCGCAACGCGCCGAGAACGATCAGCATGACGCCGGCCATCACCGTCGCGAGAGCGAGCCCACCGTATCCGTGAATGGCGACCACGGAAAACAGCACCGGCACAAACGCCCCAGTCGGTCCCGCCACCTGGAACCGCGAGCCGCCCACCATCGCCACTACGAGACTGGCAATGATTCCAGTCCAGAGTCCCTGCTGCGGCGTAACGCCCGAAGCGATGCCGAAGCCAATCGCCAACGGAAGGGCGATTAGGCCGACCGTTACTCCTGCGCCGAGATCAGCAAAGAAGTCGCCTCGGCGATAACCGCGCAAAGCCGGGATGATCGCGGGAACAAACCTGCCCATGAGCGCCATCAAACGTCATGCGTTTCTGAGGTGCAAGACTCGCATCACGTCACGCCCGAACCGATTCGATCATTCCTCCTCACTGATCGTGACCTTCGGGATCACTTTGATCATCCAGATGAGGGAAGCGGCGAGCCAGCAAATCGCTGCGACGACCAAATGGATGATGCGCGCGCGCGGACTGAGATCGGCGCTCACGCGCGAGGCCATGGCCAGAAACAAAAGCACGCTCATGCCGATGAAGAACCAGAGCCGCGTCTTCAAGCGGTCGAGGTTTCGACTGTGTCCCAGAACAACCCGGGTCGCGACCGTGAAGACGATGAGATTGAAACCGGTAATGAAAACGGTGTGCAACGCGCCGAGGCGATAGTTCGGCCAAAGCGCCACCATGGTGAAGCCCGCAAGGATAAAGAGGAGCCCGGCCCGCAGGTAATCGGCCAGAAACGTCCGGCCTCTCCAGGGCATTCTCGCGGCCAGATAAACCGCAATGGCCGCGACACGAATCCAACCAGCCGCCCTGGAGGGTCCGGCGGTTTCGATCAGGAAGGAGGCGATGATCGCGGCGCCGATCAGAGCATTGAAAGCCGCTTGTTGTTTCCATTCTCGGGAAAAGGCACGGGACTCCGGCAGATCCGATCCAGGGAGGTCGAGCAAACGCCCGATAAAGAACGGGGCGACACCGAGGATTGGGAGAAGCACGAAACACTCGTTGAGCAGGGCGCTGCCAGATTGATAGCTGCTCGAGTATTGCGCGTCTTCGGAATACGCCAGAAGCGCGGCGCCAATAATTCCGCTCAGGATTCCGGCTGCAACCAGGATGAAATTTGGCGGCGGATTGTCCTTCCGCTCTCGAAAGCGCCTCAAAAGCATTCGCGCGAACAGAAGCAAACAGATTACGAAGCAAATATCTCCGAGCCGATGCGCGCCGCCAGTGTGCGCTCCGGCCGCGAGCAGATCGAAAGTGAAGACGATCGTGATCTCGGCGAGCGAGAAATGCGGCGCCGAAGTGAGGCGCGGGCCCGCGGTTCCGAGAAATCCAAAGATGAATGAGGCCATCAGGCCTTCCATCATCAGCCGCGCATGGGCCACACTCGGATACGGAATGCCGGCGCCGAGATAATAAAGCAGCCAGAGCGAGACCCCGACGATCCCCAGCGCCGCGCCGGCTGGAAAGAAAATCCGGAAGGGCTCCTCGCAGATTCGCGCCAGCGACTGCGTCCTGCGACCCTCAATGTTCGATGGCGGCGCTTCCACGATACAACCCGCGTCAGACCGTCATGCTTCCGCTTCCGTCGAAATTGTCGCTTCGCCGGCCGTCTGGGCGAGGGCTTGTTCGATTGCGCGCCAGGCGAGCATGGCGCATTTGACGCGCTGTGGGAATTTTCGGACGCCTTGGAGCAATTGAAGGTCGCCAAGGCTTTTCGATTGTTCGGTCGCTTCGCCAGTCACCAGATCGTGAAAAGTGCGCGCCATTTCTGTCGCTTCCTCGCGGCTTTTGCCTTTCAACTTCATCGTCATCATCGAGGCCGAGGCCTGGCTGATGGCGCAGCCCTGCCCGCTGAATTTGATCTCCTGCAAATTGCCCTCCCCGCCGAACTGCACGCCGAGATGAATCTCATCGCCACAGGCCGGATTGTCGCCGTGGACCAGAACATCGGGCTTCTCGAGGACGCCGAAATTCCGCGGCCGCCTCGAATGGTCGAGGATGACTTCCTGATAAAGCTCTTCGAGTTCTGTGCTCATGCGAAGAAGCGGGCCGCGTCGCGGAGGATCTCGATCATGCGATCGATCTCTTCTTTCGTGTTGTAGAAGTAGAAGCTAGCGCGCGTCGTTCCGGGCAAACCAAACCGGCGCATCAACGGCTGATTGCAATGATGCCCGCCGCGCAGGGCCAGGCCGCGCTGGTCGGCGAAGGTGGTGAGGTCGTGCGGGTGCGCTGCGTCCATGAAGAAACCAACGATAGCGCCGCGTTCACCGGAGGGTCCGAGAATGCGCACACCCGGCAGCTCGGCGAAACGTTCGATGGCGTAGCTTGTCAGTTTCGCGTCGTGCTCGAAAATCGCGGAGCGTCCGATTTGCTCAATGTAATCAATCGCCGCCGCCAACCCGATCGCGCCGGCGATGTTCGGGGTCCCCGCCTCGAACCGATGCGGCGCTTTTTTGAATGAGCTTTTTTCCAGTGTAACGCTGACGATCATCTCCCCGCCGCCGTGCCATGGCGGCATGGCGTTGAGAATTTCCGCGCGTCCGTAGAGCGCGCCGCTCCCCGTCGGCCCACACATTTTGTGTCCGGAGAAGACGAGGAAATCGCAGCCCAGCTCCTGGACGTCGATCGGCAGATGGCCCGCGCTTTGCGCCGCATCGATCAGCGTCACCGCCCCGACATTTTTCGCCCTGCGGCAGAGCTCGGCCGCGGGATTGATCGTGCCGAGCGAATTGGAAACATGGGTGAACGCGAAAAGCTTTACTTCCGGCGTGAGCAATTGCTCAAGTTGTTCCAGCGCGAGCGTGCCATCATCGCGGACCGGAACAAAACGAAGCCGCGCGCCAATTCGTTCCGCCAGGAGCTGCCACGGCACGAGGTTGCCGTGATGCTCCATTTCGGTGAGCAGGATCACATCATCCGCGCGGAGAACTTTTCCGCCCCAGGCTTGCGCCACCAGGTTAATGCTCTCCGTCGTTCCACGCGTAAAGACGATCTCGTCCGCGCTCACCGCGCCCAGGTAATGGGCTACTCGCGCCCGTGCCGCTTCGTAGGCTTCCGTCGCGCGCGAGCTCAGCTCATGCAGCCCGCGATGCACATTCGCGTTGTCGTGCTCATAATAGGAACGCAGCGCCTCGACGACCGCACGCGGCTTCTGCGTCGTCGCCGCATTATCGAAGTAAATCAACGGATGCCCATGCACCTGTTGATCCAAAATCGGGAAATCTTCGCGGAGCGCCTTCCAATCCGCTGATCTTTCAGAAACCTGATGCACGATTCAATGTGCGGCACGCTCTGCGGCGCGCCAACCCATTTGAAAATAGTCAACCAATGACACAACTGCGCCCGCTGCCGATTGTTGATTTTAAAATGAATCAGTGGTCGATGCGAAAGGCCTGTGGAATATTTTGACGTGAAAGCGAAGTCGAAAACGAAAGGCGAAAGTGTTGCCCCTTCGCCAATGGCAGACGGGAACGAACGGCCTTTCAAGATCGAGACGATGCTCGTCCCTACGGATTTTTCGGAAGAGTCCCTGAAAGCCATTGCCTACGGGCGTGCTCTTCTCAACCACTTCCCCGGCAGCGTCCACCTCGTCTACGTGCACGATGTCGATTTCGCTTACGCTGTGCCGGCGCTGATGAACACTTCGCCCCTGATTGCGACGAAAGAGGTTGAACGGCGCTATCGCAAAGACCTGGAGAAGCTCGCGAAGCAGTTTGACCTGCAAGGATCTACCCCAGAACGGCACGTCCGGACCGGGCGCGCTTATCACCAGATCTGCGACGTTGCGGATGGGATTGGCGCGCAACTAATCGTCATTGCTACGCACGGTCACACAGGTCTGAGGCGCCTGGTGCTGGGCAGCACCGCGGAGCGAGTGGTCCAGCATGCGCCCTGTCCGGTTCTCGTGGTCCGGGAGAGGGAGCGAGAGTTTGTCGAAATCGGCCAAGGGAAGAATGCCGCCAAGACCGCTCTGCAAATCACGAAAATTCTCGTGCCCCTCGATTTTTCTGAATCATCGCGGGAGGGACTTCTCTACGCCATTTCCTTTGCCAAATGTTTCGACGCCGGCCTCATCTTGCTCCACGCAATTCAGGTCCAGCCATTAATCCCAGCGGAGGGCCACACGGTCCATGAACGAATGCCGGCGCCCGGCGTCATCGAGCGCGCGGCGCGCCTGCGAGCGCGCAAGTTTCTAAAGCAGGTGGACTTCATGGGCGTGGAATATGAGATGGAAATCCAGAGCGGCCAGCCGGCGCACGAAATCTGCCGTTATGCCGAAACCGCGAGCGTAGACTTGATCATTACCGCTACCCATGGACAAACCGCCCTGGCCCACGCGCTCATCGGCAGCACGGCCGAACATGTGGTGCGTTACGCGCACTGTCCCGTCCTGGTTGTGCCAACAACGGAAGCGTCCGCGCAACGGCGGCGCGATGTAGCAAAGGCAACTCAAACGCCGGAGCATTAGGTGCCGGGACAGGTCGCTTCGGAAAGCGTCCTCTTCACCATCCTTCATCCCCTGCTCGCAATGCTTCCGCGCCAGCAACGCTTTCGCGTAGCGATACGGGCAGGGCGCATAGCGATGCAGGCAGGTCGCCGAAAATACCAGGGAGGGGACTCGAACCCCTAAGGATTGCTCCACCAGATCCTAAGTCTGGCGCGTCTGCCAATTTCGCCACCCTGGCCTCGTTGTAAAATCGTCCCGAGCCGCAGAATTGTACCCGGATTTGTGCTAGAAGCGAACGCCAGCAGTGCGTTAGGACTCGCCGGACTTACACGTTCCTCTTAAGCGACTGGGGTTCCAAAGGACGTTAACAGGCCTTGCGCACAGTGATCCCAGGGCCCCGGGCCAAAGCATCCGAAACTCTAAGGCCATTCTTGCGACCGAAAGTTTCCTTGGAAATCGCGAAATAAGTCTTGCCAATGTATCGCACGTTTCGATCTACTCCGCGCCGTGAACCCCACTCCCCTCGGATCGCTCTCGACGCTGAATTGCTTCATCCGTTCAGATGATGCACGCAAACGCTCTGCTTTCTCCAAAGTCAGCCTGCAGTCGACGGGCGGACACGGCGCGCTAGAGCACTTGGGGCCGGTGCTGCGCCTCTCCGAAACGAAGCCGTATTGGGACAAGGCTTCGCCGTGGCTCGGGTCCAGCGCGCCCGAGTGGCTTTTGTAGGCGATGCAGAAATAGATGCAATCAGGGGGAAATTTCCATGTCTGAAAATTCCCGAACAACGCCCTGGATCTATTTGCCGCTCAACGAGCTCTACGACAACACGATGCCCGACGCGTATCGGCGGCCGAACCGCAACGCGACCGTGGACGCGACCGTGGGCGCGTGGGGACGAATCAGGGAAGACAGTTTCTTCGGCCACTGCCTCGAGCTGGACGTAAATGCCGGCCTGACCGTTTCGCTCGACCCTTCCGTCCGCGAATTCACGGCCGTGGTCTGGCTCCACTGCCCCATCAGCATGCCGCTCGTCGAGGCGGGTCCGGCGCGCTTTCGCATAGCACCCAGCTCCGGTTCAGCCGGGATGGCGCCGTGCCAGTGGCGTCTGTATGGCATTACCTTCGGCGCCGGGGGGCAGCCGCAATACCATTCACCGAGCACACCGCTCGATGACCCTCCGAGCCTCTTGCCGCCGGATGCGTCCGCGCCCTACCCGCTGCGTCTGGCACGTCTGCGCATCTATAACCGCACGCTCGACAAGGCCGAGTTGGGGCCCATCGGCCGGTCCGATATTGCGGAAGTAGAGGCGACGGCGCGCAACCGCGCCGCTCGAGACGCGCTCCTCGTCCCCATTCATCTCGACGCCCTCGTGGTCGGGCAGGACCGCAGCGTCTTGAGCCTGGCGCCGGACCTGACGCGCCTGCCTTACGCGGGCGTGAACGCCGGCGTGAACGCGGGCGTCCCCAACCTCTTCCAGAGCGTCGCCCCGCAGCCTTTCGACGCGCCGGGTTTTCTCTTGAGGCCCGGGGTCCACCTCCACTGGGCGCTGCCGGACGCGCTCACGCGCGGCGAGAACGGAGCGGACGGCCCGCTCTTTCCGGCCGTTCCGAACCGCTGGCTGGTCGTGAATACGATAGCCGGGACGGTTCGTGGGTGGCTGGTCGAAAGTGACTATCTTTATCCGGAGCCATCTAACGACCCGGGCGGTGTTCTCGTGATGCGCCCCGAAGGCGCGGGGGTGCAGGGAAATCCGCCGTACCGGCGCATGGGCCGCGCCGTTTCCCTCGATGGCCCCTACTTGCCCGAACCCATTGCGGAACGCTTCCCGCGCCTCACTGCCATAGGCGACGGCGATCCGGCGTTCGCGGCGCTCTATCCGCGTTGCCACAGCGTGTTCGGATTCTTCGACAACAGCGCGAGCGCGGTCCAGGGTTCGCGCTTCGACGTGATCGGCTGGTACGAAGACGTCCGAACCGATCCGCTCTACGCGCTCTACGAAAGCCTCACGGCAGCACCCGGCGCGGCGCCCACGCCGCAGGCGCTGTTCGAAGCCATCGAGAAGCGCTTCAAGTGGAGACCCAAGCTCATCGGAGAAACGGGGCTTCCCCGGCGGGTGTTGTGCTATGGCCGCCTCACGTTCGACGTCACCGCATCCGGCGTGACGACCACGACCAAGCCCGCCCCGAGAGTGCAGGTGAGCGTCGCCCAGAGCAGCGCAGAGGCGCTGTCGATGCACCTCGCGCGAAGTATCGGGGGTCAAACGCGCCTGGTCGAAGATCAACTGGAGTCGATTCTTCTCGCGGCCCATCTGCCCGAGCACGCCATCCAGATTGGGCCTCAACTCGAAGCCGCGCGACATGCGAAGGGTTTCTCGGCGGTCCCCGGCGGCACGCTCTGGACGATCCGCCGGAAAGACGGTGCGCAGACCGAGGCGGCGCCGCCCGAGGTCATGCGCGATCTCGATGCGCTGAACACACTCCAGCGCAGCTTCGATAGCCTGACCGCGGAGGTCGCGTCGATACGGCGCCAGCTCTTCGCCGACTGGAGTAAGTACATGCTCAGCGCCGATGCGCCCGCCGTCGTCGGAGGCCAACGTCGCGCCGCGGACGCTGTGAAGGACTTCATTACACGAAACGTCATTCCTCAACTCGAGGACAGGATCCGGCCCGCCGTAGACGCTGCTTACCGCCTGCAGCCGCTGCGGAGCGCGCTCAAGGCGCGCCTCGCGCCGCCGCTCGTTCTTCAGGAGATTCCCGCACCTCGCTATTACCAGCCCATGGAGCCTGTCGTGCTGCTCGCCGGGCCGGCGGTGCAGCCGAGCGATCGCCATGGCCTGGATGGCCGCCACACGCCCGAAGGCGTGCTCGAGTGTCACGTGCTGCCCCGCGCCCCGGCTGTCTCGTGGCTCCGGCAAAACCCGTATCGGCAGATCACGGACGGGCTAGCAGATACACTGGCTCGAATTGCGGCGCGAGCCACGGAAGAGACTCGGATCGGCTTTACCACCTGGCGAGCGCCATGCTGGCACCCCCTCCTTCTGCAGTGGGAAGTCGAGTTCGCCGCACCCGATCCTTCAGGCGGCGCAGTGCCGATAATCGAGCATTACCGCGGCACGTCGATCCTCGCCCAGCACGCGCGCGGGCAGTACAAGAACGCGATCCTCGACTATCTCGAGGACCGCATCCTCGCCGACTATCGCAAAGACAAGCAGATCCCCCGGACGCAGCTCATAGACCTCGATACGACGCTCGATGCGGTCGAGAGCTGGTATCGGCAGACCAAGAGCCCGGTGGCGACGGACCCGGTGCTCACCGCGCTCAGCGCCTATCGACTCCTCCTGGGACTGCCCGTCCTGTCGCAGGCCTTGAGCGGCTTTAACGATGCATGCCTGATGCTGCGCCAGGGGCCCCAGCTCCCTGTCGATGAACCTCTGGCGCTTCCGCCCACCCGCTCGTTCAGCACGTGGGTCAGGGATTTTCTGGGACGAAGCAATCGCTCGACGCCGGACTTTTCGCGCGGGTTCTATCCGATTCGGCAGGGCGTTCTCAAGGTGGTTCGTCTGCGGCTCGTCGACAATTTCGGGGACGTGCTCGATCTCGAGCATGACGCCGCGGCCCTGCCGCTGCGGCCGCGCATCGTGCAGCCCGCCCGCCTCGAGCTGCGGTGGCAATCGGGGATGCACCGCGGGGTCGAATCGAACGCGTCAGCGTCGAGCACTCCGATCTGCGGCTGGTTCCTGCCGAACTTCATCGGCCAGAACGTGACGGTCTACGATGCGGCCGGAGCGCCGCTCGGAATCATCGGGGGCGAAGAGCAGGCGGCGTGGCAGCCCGCTCCCGGCGAGGCCGCCGCCGCGGATCTCGACCGCCTCGGCGATCAACACCTCCGCCACGTGCTCAAGGGACTCGTGAGCGCGGGCGGAACGAGCGGAACCACGAAGTTTCTTTCGCTTCTCAAGCTCGCGATGGAGAACATCGAGCCCGAAGGCCACGGCGAAGAGATGTCGCCGGTCTTTCTCTTCGGACGTCCGCTCGCGCTCGCGCGCGTGAGCGTCAACCTCGCGCTGCAGGGAATTCCGGCGGTCAACCAGGGTTGGGAGGCGCTTGCCGCGGAAATCCGCAACGATCGGCGCGCGCCCGCCGCGTTCACGCAGGTGCAGTGGCCGGTGCGGATCGGCGTGAGTGACCGCCTCGACGACGGCGTCGTCGGGTACTGGCGCGACGGCGACCCTGCGTTCCATTCGGTGTTGCTGGAAAGAGCGACGCCGCGCGGAGCGATCAACCTTGCGATCGATGGAACAGCCGAGGAGCTTTGCCTTCTCGTCGATGCGCTGGGGAGCGTGCATGCCGTAAGCGAGATCCTGCCGGCCGCAAACATCACTCTCCCCGTGGAGCATTGCGAAGCGGCGCTCAAGCGCATTCAGGTCTCGCATCTCGCAGCGCCCCTCCTCACGCCTGAGGACACCGTGGCGATCGCCATGCCGGACGAGCCCGGTCGCGTCTGGTCATGGGTAGAGCGGAGAGGCGGCAAGCGCGTGGAGATCGCGCTCGAGCGCGCCGGGGACACGGGGCAAAGCGCATTCTCCGGGCCGCTGCGGCTGAGAGAAGGTTGGCTCTCGCTTCGGGTCGAGGACAAGGAGCACCCCGAATGAGCGGGCCTGCGACAACGCTCCCGGTGGATTTTCGGCTCGAGGAGGGGCTTCCCTCCCGGGCGCGCAGCGTGACGCACGGCGTGGTGCCGGGCGGCAGCGTCGCCGGTTCATGCATTCAGGTTCGGATGAGGGGGATACATGGCCGCCGAATTTAAATTCGTTTTCGTGGAGATGGGCCAGGGCGACTGCTGCATGGTTCGGTGCCCGGACGGGCAGGTCATCGTGGTCGATTGCGGGAGCGTGGAGAACTCCCTTGGAGACGAAGACCCCTTCATCAGGGCGCAGGAGCTCCTGCGCTCGACCGACTGGGCGGGGGGGCAGGGCAACAGGATCTACGCCCTGATACTCACTCACCCCGACAACGACCATCATAACAAGGTTGTCGAGCTGTGCTGGGAAAAGACCTGGCTCGTAGAACGCACGTTCGCTGAGCCCCCGTCGATAAAGGCCGGCACGAACTTTCCGCAGATCAACATCGACAAGATCTTTTTCAGCGATGCCTGGGACCCGGCTAAAATGAAGGCGACAAAGTACACCGGTAAGGGCCCTCTGGGAAAGTACACCGGGAACATGCTCGAGCTCAACGTCGGATCCGGTTATTTCGATACAAGCGAGATTTGCGAAGTCACGATCAACGCCGCGGGAGCCAGCTACACCCGTTGGCCAAAGCCGACCTTTAAAACAGCCGGGACGGCAATGCCGTTAATGAATCACAGATTTCCGGTCCACGACGGAACGACCGACGGTGAGCAATGGAAGGTGAGCATCATCGCGGGCAACGTCCCGAAAGCGGACAAGGCGGACAAGGCGACGCCAGACAACGCCAAGAGCCTCATCACGCTTTTCGAGATCGGAGGCAAGAGCGTCCTGCTGACGGGTGATGCCACGTACAGCACGGAAGCCTTTCTACGCAGCACCCACTCTGCGCTTCTCGCGAAGGTGAACCTGGTGCAGGTTCCCCATCACGGGAGCATGCACGCTTCGCACAAGGACACCGTTGCGAAGTTCACGGCCCTCAAGCATGCGGTCGTTAGCGTTTCCTTCATGGAACACAAGCATTGCCATCCCCAATACGCGGCGCTCGAAAATTGGCTGACCGCGGTGAAGGGCGGCACGGGCGACGTGGATCACGACATCGACTACTGGACCCGCGACGTCGAGCCCAAGCCTCCGGCTTATGTGAACTTCTTTAACGCGTGGACCCTCGCGCAAAAGCCGTCCACCGAGAAAAATGCGTTCAGGTATTTGGACCAGCCGGAGCCCGGAGTCTTCGCCTACAGATATGAGTTCACTACAAAGGAGATGACACAATTCCTCTATAGAAAAGTGATTCCGGATCGTCTCCACATGACCTCCATGGGAACGCAGGTGTATACATTGAGCAGCGCCGGCGTGACGCGCCTCGTGATATGAGCTTCGCCGCTTTGAGGTCGGCGGTATCGAACGGATATTCCGCTGGCGCCTTCACCCTTCGGCCGTCGGAGCTTCCGCCAGAGCTTCGTTCCGACGCGATCGACGCGCTCTCGCGAAGCTCGCTGCTCAACGGCACGCTGCGCCTGTCGGGCGCCAGGCCTCCCGAGGAGGCGCCTCCCGGCGAGCAAGTGATTGTCCGGGGAGTCGGCATCGACCCGCCGTTCTCGGGAATGCCGATCGAGGCGCGCTTCTACCTAAGCGCGGGCGCCGCGGCGATCCGGCTTTCGGCTGTTCCGGGGACTGGGTGGGCGCTCCCGCAGAGCTTCCCGCTGCTGGCCCGAACCGTGATCGGCGCCTTCGTCTTTTCGACTTCGAAACCCCCATGGTTCGTGCTGCGCTCGCATGCCAACGGAAATGAGAAGGCGGGGCTCGCTTTCGGCGCCACGTTAGATCTCACGCGAATGACCGCGGGTTTGAGCGGCCTTCTCGGACGCGCGGAGCAGACCCTATCCGGCAATGTGACGATCGGCGGCGGCGGCGCCGCGCTCCTCGGCATCGCGCTGGACGCAGAGGTGAGCCGGAACGTCGATCTCAAGATCGTCACCGTGGATGAACTCACTTTCCGCATTGGAAGCCACCTCTTCTACGACTTTACGACGAAGCGCTCGTCGCCCGTGCCCTTCGTCGCCCTCGCGGCCAGGATTCCATTCCGCGCCCAGGGCACGCTGCATTCTCTCAAGCTTGGCGTCTCAATCGTCGACTTCAAAGGCGCGTTTCGCTTCGAGGCCGACATCGCGGAGGCATTCGACGCTGGTTTCGCCGAGCTCGCCGCACTGACGAATGGCGCCGGCCTGCAGGCCGCGCTCCCCCCGGGTCTCGAGGCCGAGCCCGTTCTCAAGATGAAGGGCTTCTCGATCGACTGGGACCTCGCGGCAGCGAACAAGCTGTCCGCAGTGCGTCTCTCCGTCGGGACGATCAAACCGTGGAAAATTCTTCACCTGCCTGCGTCGAACAAGGACCTCATCGCAGAGAACCTCACGCTGTCGTTCGTGGTGCGAGACCCGTTCGCCGTGGAGCGGCCGCCGGTATGGGCGGGCGTTCGAGGTGAGTTGGCCATGGGCGCCGCAGGCCGTCTCCTGCTCTCGGCGTCCTATCCGGACTTCGAGGTCACAGGCGAGCTCAAGCCGGGCACGACGCTGAAGCTCAGCGAGATCGTCGCGGACGTTTACGGGAAGTCCGAGAACGTTCCTGCTCTCGAGGTCTGCTCGTTCTCGTTTCGAATGGCGCCGGACCGGCTCGCGATTACGAGCGAGCTCTCCGGAAAGTGGCCCATCGGTACCCTTCCCCTCGCACTTCTCGATCTGCGGTTCGCGCTTGACTACAGCACCGCGAGCACCAGCCTCGATGTCGCGGGGATTTTCGGGATCGGCGGAATCGACGTCCTCGTGTCCGCCAGCCACCCGGGGACCGGCCAAGGATGGCGATTCCGTGGAGAAACGGCTGCCAATCAGCCCATCCCCATCGGCGAGTTCATCGCGGACCTCGCGAGGGCCTTCGGCGTCGACCAGAAGCTTCCAACCGCGGTCACGGGCACGACGATTCAAGGCCTTGGGATTTCGTTCGACACCGCGACCCTCGCGTTCATGTTCACGGCCGCGACGTCCATCGAGGTGGCCCCGGACAAACGGCTCGACATCTCCCTGATCGTCGACGTCGATCCTTCGGCGACCGGTTATCGCAAGACCGTGCGCGGCCGCTGCGAGCTCGGCGGGCGGACGCTCAATATCGTCTTCGATGCGCGCGAAGGCGAGAACCGGTTCATCGCCGCGTATCACGAGGAATCCACTGCGCTCGTAAATCTCGGCGATCTCGTCTCCGCGGTGTCCGTCCATCCGGGTCTGATCGCAGCAGGCCGTCCGTACTCGTTCCAGGTGAAGGACACCCTTTTCGCTTGGGAGCGCACAGGGGTGGCTCCGGCGCGCTTCGTCCTCGGCGCGGATATCGGCGGCGGTATCGATCTCAGCGGTCTGCCGCTCGTCGGGCGAGCGCTCTCGGAAAGTCAGGCGCTGCGCCTGCGTTTCCAGCCTTTCTTCGCCTCGGAGGATTTCGGCGGGGACCCGCTCGACCGCCTGCGCGCGCTCATGCCGCCCGGCGGCCTTGCCCTGCCCGAAAAAAGGCTGGCGAAGAACTTCTCCCTTTCGACGTCGCTGCAGATGGGGCTCACCTCCATGGACTTGAGCCTCAAGCTCCCGGCAACGCCTGCTGCCACTGGAAATCCGGGGCTGGCCACCCCGCCAGCGCCCGCCGAAGGCCTGTGGATCGACGTGCAGCGCGAGCTGGGCCCCGTTCACTTTGAGCGCGTCGGCATTCGCGGTGGAGCAGACGGCCTCACGTTCCTCCTCGATGCGAGCATTCAGGCTGCGGGCCTCACGCTTACGCTCTCCGGACTCTCCGCTACCGTCGACGCAAGGGCGCTGGCCGAGGGCCGGCTCAAACCGAAGTTCGAGCTGCTCGGAGTAGGCATCGACTACCGTGGAGGGAACGCCGTCCAGATCAGCGGCTCGCTCGTCAGGAAGAGCGTGGACGGCGTCGATTACGAAGGCGTCGTCACGCTCAAGACCGGCGCGCTCTCGTTGACCGCGCTCGGCTCGTACCAGGAGATCGACGGCCATCCGTCGCTCTTCGTCGGCGCGATGCTGGACTATCCCATCGGCGGTCCGTGCTTCTTCTTCGTCACCGGGCTCGTCGCCGCGTTCGGCTACAACCGCGCGCTGCTCCTTCCGCCGATCGAGGAACTCGCGCAATTTCCGTTGATCGCCGATCGCTCCGAGGCGCCCAAGCTCGCGCGCATGGCGCCCCACCTGCGAGCCGAGCGCGGTGCGGTGTTCCTGGGGTTCGGGGTCTCGTTCAACACCTTCAAGGCCGTCACCTCGACCGCGCTCGTCACCGCCTCGTTCGGCCAGCGCTTCGAGCTCAACCTCATCGGCAGGTCGACGCTGCGCGCGCCGGCCCGACCCGACGGAGACCCGAGACCGCTCCTGTCGTCGGCCGAAATGGCGTGGCGCGCGTCGTACTATCCCGAAGAGGGCACGCTCGAAGTGCGCGCCCAGCTCACGCCGGCGTCGTATGTCCTGTCGCCGGACTGCCACATTTCCGGCGGGTTCGCGGCCTGTGCGTGGTTCTCGGGCGAGCACGCCGGGGACTTCGTGATGACGCTGGGCGGATACCACCCGGAGTTCCAGAAGCCTGCCCACTATCCGACGGTGCCGCGTCTCGCCCTGCGCTGGCAGGTGAGCCCGAACTTCCTTTTCAAAGGCGAAGCCTACTTTGCGCTCACCGGCTCCGCGCTGATGGCAGGTGGTCTCCTCGAAGCCGCCTGGCAGAGCGAGCACCTCAGCGCGTCCTTCAAGGCCAGTATCGATTTCCTCGTGGCGTTTCAGCCGTATCACTACGACGCCCGGGCGCACCTGCAGGTGGCGGTCGCCTACACCTTCTGGTTCTTCGGCACCCACACCATCACGGCCGAGGTCTCCGCGGACCTGCATGTCTGGGGGCCGCCGTTCGCGGGGACCGCCCGCGTCGACCTGCACATCTTCTCCGTCGACATCACCTTCGGCCCGCAGGATCCCCACGAGCCTTTGCCGCTGTCGTGGGAGCAATTCAAAGCCGTGTCGTTGCCGGCGGAGTCGGAGCTGTGCACAGTCGCGATCACGGGCGGTCTCGTGCGATCGTCCGGGGGGAAATGGGTCGTCAACCCGAACGAGCTCACGCTCGTAACGGACTCCGCGGTGCCTTCCAAGAAAGTCTCCATCGGGGGAACGGAACAGGCCCTGACCTCGAACACCGCGTTTGGCATTGCGCCCATGGCTCTCCCGGCCGCGGACTTGTCGTCGAAGCACAGCGTGACGATCAAGCGAAACGGCACCACCCCCGTGGAAGCCCACTTTCGTGTCGTCCCATTGAAAAAGCGCTACCCCTCGGGTCTGTGGGGTCAGTCGATGATTCCGCGGCTCACCGACGAGGCCTTCATCGAAAACGCGCTCGCCGGTTTTTCGATCACGCCGGTCGAGCAGGCGCCCGACGTCAACGCGCGCGTGACGTTCAGGCTCGACGAGGTGGGGGCCGGGACCGGTGTGCTTCAGCTCTACCCGCATCATCGCCCGCTCTTGCTAGCCGACGACTACAGCATCGAGGTGCGGCAGGATGTCGTGATAAAAGGAAGAGCGGAGCCGATACCCCCGGTGACGAAGATTTTCGTCGTTGCCGGCGAGCGCCTGGCTTTGCCCCCGTCGCGCGTTTATGCGCTCTTTCCGCCGGACGGCAGCCTCGGCGAGGCGCCCGCCGTCCTGCCGCACGTCATCCTGACGCCGAGCACATGGCCGTGGGAACGGCGCGCGGACAGCACGAATGACGCGCCCTGGCTTGCGCTGCTGCTCTTCGACGAGACCGAGGCCCCGAAGCCGCATGTCATGACGGTCAAGATCTTGCCCGAAGCCGGCGTGAAGTTTCCCGACGTGGAGCCGGAGATCGGAGAATCCGGCGAGAAGGTCACCGTCATCGACGTGCCATGGAAGACTCTCCGGGAGATCGTGCCCACGCTCACGGAGCTTTCGCTGCTCGCGCACGTGCGGCATTCCGCAAATGACAAAGGCGAGTCGATCGGACCGGCACGCGCCGTCGTGGTAGGAAACCGATCTCCGAAGGGCGGCGCGAGGAGCATCGTTCATCTCGTCTCGGTGGAAGGCCGTTACACGAACCAGGCATTCAACGCGCAGGGCGCAGGCAACGAGGACAAGATCCGCCTGGTGAGCCTTCTCAGCTGGAGTTTCTCGTGCCTCGCGGACAAGCCGGATTTCCGGGCGACGTTGAGCGCGCTCGATGCCGTGTCCCCATGGTCGTTTCGCGTGCAACTCCCGCATTCACTTCGTGACGGCAGCGAGAAGATGTCCCAGTACCGAGGTCCGCTGCTCGCCACGCAACCAGACCTGGGAGCACGCGATCCCGCGGACGATCTCTCGTACGAGGTGGCCGCCGAGCTGGGCCGACTGCTCGCGGTTCAAAGTCTGGAGATCGCGACGGCGCTCCTCCAGTCGCACAAGGTCCGCGCGCAGGCCCAGAAGCGCGAAGAGCAGCGCCGCCTCCCGCAGTACGCGCACCTTTACACGGCAAGCGGCGGCCTGCCGGAGCTGGCGGCACTCCCGGACGCGGTGGACGCGTGGCTCCGCGATCTCATGTGGCTGAAAGGCATTCCGCTCCGGTACCTGGTACCGGACGAGAAGCTCTTACCGCGCGAGTCGATCCGGTTCTTCTGGGTCGACCCGACCTGGCTCGCCCGCATGG
This sequence comes from Chthoniobacterales bacterium, assembly GCA_035630155.1. GTDB lineage: Bacteria > Verrucomicrobiota > Verrucomicrobiia > Chthoniobacterales > UBA10450 > AV80. Next base: position 4,063 of record DASQLH010000082.1, on the reverse strand, counting down.
CTAACGGCGCTCTCACGCTGGGGCACTCGCCGCAGCGTGCGCGCTTCGCGGCCTTCACCGGCAAGCCTCCGCTCACCGGCGTGCTAGTACGCTCCAGCGTCGTGGCGGAATGGCCGGATCTCGTCGTCAAGGCGCCCGATCGAAAAGGCCGGTTGCTGAACCTCCAGACAGGGAACATAACGGTCCAGCGCATCGCCAATGACGTCCTGCTCGTCCTCTCCGACGCGGAGATGCTCGCCCTCGATATTCGCATGGGACCTCAGGCCCTGCACTTCAATGCGGACGCAAGCGTGCGTCGACGCATTCCCGAGACGCGCGTAATCGACGTTGCGTCCTTGCGCGAGCGGCCCGCGGACACGTCCGCCCAAGTCGCCGCAAAAATGCTGCGTCGCCCGTTGCCGGTCATGTTGCGGTGGGTTCCGGCGAGTCCCCCGCGGACGCGGTAGTGAGGCGCTCCACGCCGCGAGTTAGTTATCGCAACATCGGATAACGAAAGACTATCGGTATGATTGTTTATAAGTCTTAGAAATCGGGCGCGGGACGTCGAGTTTGAGATGATGATGACCAAGCAAATCAGTCAGTCCGGTGAACATAACGCCGAGACCAGGAATCTGATCTACGTTACCAGCCGGGATAAGCAGCGTCTGGACGACTTGCTCTTGGAGGTCGAAGCTTCAGACCCCCGCAAGCATGGCGACCTGAAAGCCCTGGAGGAAGAGCTGCGCCGGGCGCGCATCGTCGATTCCGAAGATGTCCCGGCCGACGTTATCACGATGCACTCGCGCGCTGACGTGCTCGATCTCGACAGCGGCGAGACCATCACTTTCACGCTCGTTTTTCCTTTTGAAGCAAACGTTGAGGAAGGAAGAATCTCTGTCCTGGCGCCGATCGGCGCGGGAATGCTTGGCTACCGGGTGAACGACGAGTTCGAATGGAACGTCCCTGAGGGCGTCCGTCGGATGCGCGTAACCAGAGTTCATTATCAACCCGAAGCCGCCGGCGATTTCGAGCGCTAAGAACCGAACTTATCCGTAGATAGTACGTCCGTAGCCGCGGGCTTCAGGTTCCAACTCCCAGAGGCGACTCAACAGATACCGGGAAGCTATCAGTCTGTTCGATTAACAGTCATAGTCGATCTGGGCTCCCGTCTTATTGTGGGGAAGTGGGAGCCGGCTTCAACCCCGGCCCCGCAAGGTCAAGGTCAGCTCCTACAGCTGGTCGCAATCAGAAAATCTCTTTAATATGATTACGTTACTCATCGCCGTTATTACCACCTACCTGCTAGGGATGTATTTCCTGTACAGGCATTGGCGGAACACCCCGCCCGACGCATTTCGCAAAGGGCGGACAGCCATCCCGTTGCGCGAACGCAAGGGAATACTGCGCATAAGGCACGGGGCATTCGAGGAAGCGCTACGAAGAATATGAACCGACACAACCAACAAGAAAAAATCAGGTACGGAAAGCCCTTCAACCTCTCATTCCGCAGGAGGTCGCGCCGCTTCAAGGGTGGAAATTACAGCCTTCCTTCACCGGAGCTTGCGGCCATGACCGCTCATCTTCGCGCCTCAGCATATCCAGAGCGCAGATGGAGCCCGGCGGCAGATTTGGATTATGTCATCGGTCGCGAGCCGGCGCCTCTCAGGCCGCTTTCGTTCTCAAATCTCCTGCGCGCTTATGATAGCCAGGCACGGAGCAACTTCACAAAAGAGGCACTGCTTTTTGCCATCATCATTGTCACCGGAATGCTGTGGCCCATCGTCCAGACTTTCCGGGATCTGCCACGCTAAGAAGTTGCTCGAGAACGTATGCAAGTCAGAGTGTAATATGAAACCCAAAGCCGCGGATTTTTACATGAATCTTGATCGCTGGGTAGCGCGCTGGGAAGGCGAAGGCGGAGCCATTCCGCAGGTTCATCTCCAAAAAAAAAGCTCTCCGAAGACACAAGCCACATCCCGGCGCCGGATTCTTGTCCGGATAGGCTTCTCTCCGGAATTGTCCTGCCAGCTGTAAAACACGCGCCCGGGAGCTTAGATTGAATCAGACGAACTGACCGATGGCTCGCCTGTTCAAAGCGCTTAAACGCATCGCACTCTGCCTCGTAGTCGTGGGCCTGACACTCTTCATTATTGGGATAAGCAGCAGGTTGCCTTCGCTCGAAGGTCGCAGTGCTTCGACAGCTCTCTTCGATACGGATGAGACGCGCCTCGGAGCATCGATCACGCCGCTGCTCGAAATGCATCCGGGCCTCTCGGGCATCTATCCTCTCGCGGATTCGCGAGACGCGTTTGCCGCGCGAGCGCGGCTGGCTGAGGTCGCGGAGCGGACGCTGGATGTGCAGTACTACATCTGGGAAAAAGACATGACGGGCACCTTGTTATTTGAGGCCCTCCATGCAGCGGCTGATCGCGGCGTGCGTGTGCGATTCCTCTTGGATGACAACACCACCCCGGGTCTCGACCCATTTCTGGCGGCGCTTGATTCGCACCCCAATATCGAAGTGCGGCTTTTTAATCCGTTTGTGATTCGTAAACCGCGGATCGGCTACCTGACCGACTTCTCACGCGCGAACAGGCGCATGCACAACAAGTCGTTCACGGCTGATAATCAGGTCACGGTCATCGGAGGCCGCAATGTGGGCGACGAGTACTTTGGCGCGGCTGAAGGCTTGCTCTTCGTCGATCTCGACGTCATGGCGGTCGGCCCGATTGTTCCTGAGGTATCGAAAGACTTTGACCGCTATTGGGCGTGTGATTCGGCGTATCCTCTCGACCGCATCGTCCGTTCCGTTGCGCCCGCGGAAATCGCACAGATTACCTCCGCTGCGTCCCGGGTGGAACGCGATCCAGCCGCTCTCGCCTACACCACCGCGATCCGCGACTCTCCATTCGTTCTCGCAGTGATGGAAAGGCGCCTGCCTTTCGAATGGGCCGTTACGCGCATGGTCAGCGATGACCCGGCGAAAGGCCTTGGCCGGGCGCCGCCCGAAAAACTGTTTCACGAGCAGCTAAAGGAAATTATCGGAGATCCAGTATCTGATTTAGAGCTGGTCGCGGCATATTGGGTTCCCGGTGAGACGGGAACGGAGCGGTTTCTCTCGATGGCCAAGCGCGGCGTGAAGGTCAAGGTGCTGACCAATTCGCTCGAAGCTGCGGATGGCCCGTGGGTCTATTCCGGCTTTGCAAAGCGCCGCAAGGCTCTGCTCGAGGCCGGCATCCTTCTTTACGAAATGCGGCGCTTGTCGCCACAAAAGGACAACAACGCACGAATGGGTCCGTTGGGCAGTTCTGGTTCCAGCCTGCACGCGAAGACGTTTTCAGTGGATCGTTCGCGCTTTTTTGTCGGCTCATTCAATTTCGATCCACGTTCGCGCAAGCTGAACACGGAATTGGGATTCGTGATCGACAGCCCCGTCCTCGCGCAGCGAATCGAAGCTGCCTTTCACGACAGCATTCCCGCGAGCTCCTACGAAGTGCGATTGTCGAACACCGGAGATTTGTATTGGACCGAACGCCGAGGAGACGAGCTCGTGCGACATGACGAGGAGCCGGGCACGAGCTGGTGGTCGCGGGCCGCGGTTTGGTTTGTGTCACTGTTACCGATCGAGTGGCTGTTGTGATCGCGTCGACGCGGTTTGCCCCGCGAGGACGGTAGCAAGGCAGACAAGTCCACCGACTTTATGAACTGCTCGTCCAGCTGGTGACGGGCCTGCGGAACCTCAAAATCCAGACGAACGGCAGAATGCGGATTGTCAGGGGGGCTCGAACCGGTGTTGAATCGCGGGGACTATGCGCGCGGATGGAACAGTGCACGATCGGTGAAAACTCAATATGTCGTGATAATGGGCGTCTTGAGGAACTGGCGCGCAAAGCCGCGGCCCTTCTCGCTACCTAACGAGGCTAGGAAGATCACGTGAAGGCACTGCTGCTGTCTCTTGATCTCGCTGGCACGTTCGTCTTCGCCTTGAGTGGCGCGATGACCGCGGTCAAGCACCGCCTGGATGTGTTTGGCATTCTCGTGCTTTCATTGGCGGCCGCGACCTTCGGTGGGATGGCGCGCGACG
>DASQLH010000081.1:0-16468 GCA_035630155.1 Chthoniobacterales bacterium | reverse complement strand
ATCCCGCAACTGCTCCTCGTGAAAGCGCAGGCTCATCCCTTCCTTGGTGATGAGCACAATCTCGTTGTCGCCGTTGGTTAATTTCGCGTCGATCAGGCAATCGTCCTTCTCGATTTGAATGGCGATGATGCCGCCTTTCCGGACGTTGCTGTAATCCGAGAGATTGGATTTCTTCACGATGCCGGAACGCGTGGCGAAGACGATGTGGAGATTTTCGTCCCACGTCTCATCGATCTGTGATGGGCCCGTGCCTGATTTCTTGGATTGAACGCGGATAGTCGCCGCGATCTTCTCATCGGCGCGCAGCTCCAGCAGATTCGCGATCGACCGCCCTTTGGCCGCGCGCCCCATCTCCGGAATCTCGTAAACCTTCTCAACGTAAGCGCGTCCGGATTCCGTGAAGAACATCAGGTAATCGTGCGTGGTCGCCGTGAAGAGATGCTCGATGAAATCGCCTTCCTCTTCCTCCGTGGCGCCTTCGCGCGTGGTCATGCCGATGACACCCTTGCCGCCGCGCCGCTGCGCCCGGAACGCGCTGACGGCCGTGCGCTTGATGAACCCGCCATGCGTGATGCTGATGATGCACCCTTCGTTCGCGATCAGGTCCTCCATGTTGATCTCGCCCTCGTCCGGCACGAGCTGGGTGAGCCGCGGCGAAGCGTGCTTGTCGCGAATGTCCCGCAATTCCTTTTTGATGATCTGGAACACGCGCGATTCCTTCGCCAGAATGTCGCGCAGGTCCTGGATCGTATCGATCAATTCGTTGTATTCCTTGGTGATCTTCTCGCGCTCAAGGCCGGTGAGCTGGTAAAGGCGCAGCTCCAGGATCTGGTTCGCCTGGTGTTCGCTGAAAGCGTAACGCCCATCGACGAGCCGCGCTTCGTTGCGAATCAGGATGCCGATTTTCTCGACCTGCTTTCGCGTGAACTCGAAGGCGAGCAATTTCACCCGCGCTTCCTCGCGATTGGCCGATCCGCGAATGATCCGGATGAATTCGTCGAGGTTCGAAAGCGCGATCAGGTAGCCTTCGAGCGTCTCGGCGCGTTCCTCGGCTTTGCGCAGCTCAAAGCGGGTCCGCCGCAGGACGACCTCGCGGCGATGATCGATGTAGGCCTGGTTTGCCTGCTTGAGCGGCAGCAACTTCGGCCGGCCATGGTCGATCGCGAGCATGTTGACCGCGAAAGAGCTTTCCATCGCGGTATGCTTGTAAAGATTGTTGATGACGATCTTCGGATTGCCGTCGCGCTTCAGTTCGATGACCACGCGCGTGTTTTCGTCCGATTCATCGCGGATCGCCGTGATGTCGGTCAGCACCTTGTCGTTCACGAGGTCGGCGATTCGCTCGACCAGCGTGGCGCGATTCACGTTGTAGGGGATCTCGGTGATGACGATCTGCTCGCGATTACCCTTCAGCTCCTCCACGCCCGCCTTGCCGCGCACCTTCATGCTGCCGCGGCCGGTTTCGAGATATTGCTTGATGCCGCCGAGACCCAGGATGGCGCACCCAGTGGGGAAATCCGGCCCCTTCACGTGCTTCATCAATTCCTCGAGCGTGATCTCCGGATCGTCGATCTGCGCGCAGATGCCGTCGATGACCTCGCCGAGATTGTGCGGCGGCATGTTGGTCGCCATGCCGACCGCGATGCCCGTGCCGCCATTGACTAGAAGGTTCGGAAACGCGGCGGGGAAAACGGTCGGCTCGGTCCGCGTCTCGTCGTAGTTGGGGACGAAATCCACCGTGTCCTTGTCCATGTCGACCATGAGCGCCGCGCCGAGATGCGTCATGCGCGCCTCGGTGTATCGCATGGCCGCCGGCGGATCGCCCTCGACCGAACCGAAGTTTCCCTGGCCATCGACGAGGATTTCCCGCATCGCCCAGGACTGGGCCATGTGGACGAGGGTGGGGTAGATCACCGCTTCGCCGTGGGGGTGATAGTTACCGCTCGTGTCGCCGCAAATCTTGGCGCACTTACGATGCTGCCGGTTCGGGAAAAGCGACAAGTCGTGCATCGCATAAAGGATGCGCCGCTGCGACGGCTTCAACCCATCCCGCGCATCCGGCAACGCGCGCGAAATAATAACCGACATCGAGTAATCGAGAAACGACCTCGACACCTCTTCGGCCACGTTGATCAGTTCGATTTTTTCGTTGGGGTTATACATTCACTTTTCCTGAGGTCGCAGCTTGTGACAGCTCCTGTTCGAAGTAGGCGTTTATTTCTTCGCGCGAGCAGACGCGGCCTTGCTCACACCAGAAGCGCAGGACGTCTGAATCGATATCGACATCGTTAGGCCAAAAGATCACTCCCCAATCGGCCACGCCAACTTGCGCAAAAAATGCCGGATCGCGCAACGGCTCGAAAACCGGGCCGCGACTACAGATCGGTTTAAGGTCGAGCTCGGCCGTATAGCCATCGTCGAACACAAGCTCGACGCGATAACCAGCGACCGAACGGACGTTTTTGACTTTGTTAAGGAATTTCATGGCAAGGGAGCGATGCGAAACACGGGGCGCCCGGCCTCGGCAAGGTTCCAATCTTCAATAAGCTCCATTTGGTGCAGCGTGGCCCATTCCTGGACTAATCGGAGCGCGCGCGGCGGCAGCGAACCTTGATAAACTTCCAGGGTATTGATGTTGATGAGTATTTCGGCGCCGCTGTAGTGGGCGTGGAAGTGAGGCGGGCGATGTTCATTCCAGTGAATAGTGATTCGAATCCCGTAGAAGTAGCTAATCTCTGGCACTTGTGACTAAACATCGAGATTTCGCACATTCAGCGCGTTGTCCTCAATAAATTGACGGCGCGGCTCGACGACGTCGCCCATGAGGATGGTAAACATCTTGTCGGCATCAACGGCGTTGTCGTCGTTCAGGTCGACTTTCAGGAGCTTGCGTTTCTCGGGGTCCATGGTGGTGTTGAACAGCTCTTTCGCGTTCATTTCTCCAAGGCCTTTGAAGCGCTTGATCTGGACGCCGCGGCGCCCAATCTCGACGATCTTTTGGTGGATCTCCGGGATGGAGAAGAGCGGGTGCACCGTGGCTTTGTCGCCTTCGCCTTCGATCAGCTCGAAGATCGGGTGATCGCTCGCCGCGTAGTGGTCCACCTTCAATCCTTTGCGCGCGAGCTCGGCAATGATCTTTTGGATCGTCGCGGACTCATGCAGCTCGACCAGCTTGGCGCGACGGCGGACGCCGCCGTTCGATTTCACCGGCGTCGCAGCCAGCGGCAGCAATTCCTGCTGCCCCATCTCAGTGTCGAACAAATTCAGGTCGAGGTTCGCCTCGTGGAATTCGCGCACCTCGCGCTGGTCGTGGAAATAATGGACCAGCTCCTCATTTCCTTCGCGCACCTTCACCAGATAAGTCGGCAGCTTGCCCGTCTTTGACTCCCGCTCCCCGAGATAGCTTTCGAAGTCGCCGCCGTGCCGCCGGACCGATTCACTCAGCTTCGCGAGCCTCTCCAGCGATTCGAGAATGTCCTTGAGCTGCGCCGCGCTGAGCTCCTTGTTGTCGGCCAGGTTCTTGAGCCGCACATCCTCCGCGCCTAACGAGATCAGAATCTTGTTCAGCTGGATGTCGTCATCGACGTACTCTTCGCGCTTCTTGCGCTTGATTTGATAAAGCGGCGGCTGCGCGATGTAAATTTTGCCGGCCCGGACGAGCTGTGTCATCTGGCGATAGAAAAACGTGAGTAAGAGTGTGCGAATGTGCGAACCGTCCACGTCCGCATCGGTCATGATGATGATGCGGCCGTAGCGCAGCTTCGTGATGTCGAAAGAAGCCTCGTCCTTCGCCGTGTTTTCATCTTTGGGTTTGCCGATGCCGGTCCCGATCGCCGTGATCATCGACTGGATTTCGGTGTTCTTGAGCGCCTGATCGAGTCGCGCCTTTTCGACGTTGATCAGCTTGCCGCGGATCGGAAGGATCGCCTGGTAACGCCGGTCGCGTCCCTGTTTCGCCGAGCCGCCGGCCGAGTCGCCCTCGACGATATAGAGCTCCGTCAGGTCGGGGTCACGCTCCGAACAATCCGCCAGCTTACCCGGCAGCCCGCCGCCGGTCAGGGCGCCTTTGCGAATGGTTTCGCGAGCTTTCCGAGCCGCTTCGCGCGCCCGCGCCGCGGTGAGCACCTTGTCGAAAATCCGTTTCGCGATGGGCGGGTTCGAATCGAAAAAAGTCATCAACCCGTCGTAAACGACCGAGTTCACGATGCCGTCGATCTCCGTGTTCACCAGCTTCACTTTGGTCTGCGATTCGAAGCGCGGATTCGGCAGCTTGATGCTGAGCACGCAGATCAAGCCCTCGCGGACGTCGTCGCCCGAGATGGCGGGGTCCTTGTCTTTCACCAGGCTATTGGACTTCGCGTATTGATTTACCGCCTTCGTCAGCGCGGTGCGGAAACCAGTCAGGTGGGTGCCGCCATCCGGGTTCGGAATTGAATTCGCGAAGGGGAGGATGTGGTCGTTGTAGCTGTCGTTGTATTGCAGAACGACATCGACGAAAACTTCATCGCGCTGCCGCGAGAGGACGATCGGCTTGGGATGAATGACCTGCTTGTTTTCGCCAAGCTGCTTCACGAACTCCTCGATGCCGTGCTTGTAGAAAAATGTTTCTTTCTTGCCGGCTTCGGTCCGCTCGTCGCTGAGCGTGATTTCGAGGCCGGGGTTCAGAAAGGCCAGCTCCCGCAGACGTGAGCCAAGCCGCTCGAATTTAAACTCCGTCGTGATCGTGAAGATCGTCGGGTCCGGCATGAAGGTGATGAGCGTGCCGGTGTTTTTCTTACTTTTGACTTCGCCGATGACTTCGAGCTTCTGCGTGGTCTTGCCGCGCTCGAAGCCCATTGCGTAAACCTTCCCGTCGCGCGAAACCTCGACCTTGAACCAATCCGAAAGCGCGTTGACGCACTTCGCGCCGACGCCGTGAAGACCACCGGAATACTTGTAGGCGCCCTGGCCGAATTTGCCGCCGGCGTGGAGATTCGTCAGCACCAGCTCGACCGCCGGCATCTTGAATTTCGGATGCATGTCGACCGGAATACCGCGCCCGTTGTCGCGCACCGAAACCGAGCCATCGACGTGCACCGCCACTTCGATCTTCGTGCAATAGCCGGCCAAATGTTCGTCGATCGAATTGTCGAGAACCTCGAAAACCATGTGGTGCAACCCGCGCTCATCGGGGTCGCCGATGTACATCCCGGGCCGTTTCCGCACCGCCTCCAAGCCCTCCAATTTGTCGATCTGGGCGGCGTCATATTTCTGCCCGGTACTGATGCCGGTAGCGTCCGTTTGACGTTTCCGGTTGTCTGAATTTTCCTCTTCTTGGAGACGCAAAGCGGTGGCTGGCATATACAGGGAAAAAGATAGGCGAAGGGAGGCCTCCGAACAACTAGTATTTGTGGTCAAAAAGCCCAAATTTCCGCTACAAATTGCGAGTTGCCCCCCACTCGAATACTCTATCTTGTGGTTCAGCCGGGCACCTCGAAATTGCCCCAAAACACCCTCGAAAACCCGTTGAAACATCTCCGCGCTTCACATGGCGAAGCGGCTACAGGAGACCCTTGACCATCGTCAGCCCGACCCCGAAACTGCCGGTCACTTATGCGATTCCAAACCCTTTACGAAGCGCGCTGGATCTTCCTCGCGCTCGCGCTTCTCGGAGTCGCCAGCCTCTTCATTTCGGTCTGGCTGCTCCTGCCAGTTTCGCTTCTTATCATTTACGTCTTTTGGTTTTTCCGCGATCCGGCGCGGATTTCTCCCGACGATCCCGATGCTGTCCTGGCCGCTGCTGACGGCACGGTCGCGGACATCGTTGAAATCGAAGAGCCCGAAGTCCTTCACGCACCGCAAAAGAGGGTCGGCATTTTTCTTTCCGTCTTCGACGTGCACACAAACCGCGCGCCGGTGGAAGGCAAAATCATTTATTGGCAAGCGCACGCCGGCCTTTGCCTCGACGCTCGCCACGCCGATTGCACGACGAAAAATCGCGCGATGACCTGGGCGTTTCAAAACCAGCGCGGCACGTTTGTGGTGCGGCAATTAACCGGCATGATCGCGCGCCGGATCGTCGCCTGGTCGAAAGTCGGCGACGTGCTCAGGAAAGGCGATCACTTCGGGATGATTCGCTTCGGCTCACGAACGGAAGTATACTTGCCGCTCGATGCCGAGGTATTGGTGAAGGTGGGGGACCGCGTGACTGGCGGTGTGAGCGTGATCGCCCGGCTTCGCTAGAGGAATGAGCGCGCCGAATCCCAAAATCTACCTGCTGCCGAATCTGATGACGGCGGGGAATCTTTTTTGCGGGTTCGCGGCGACGCTGAAAATCGTGCAGGGTGCGCTCCTGCAGGCGTCCGATCCCGACGCCGCGGCCGCGCTCTTTCACATCGCGGTCTGGCTAATCCTGGGGGCCTGCATTTTCGACGTGCTCGATGGGCGACTCGCGCGTCTCGGCGGTCACGACAGCGCGTTCGGACGCGAATTCGATTCGCTGGCGGATGTGATCTCCTTCGGCCTCGCGCCGGCGTTGATGGTTTATCGGATTGTGCTGTTCGATTTCCCGCGGGTGGGCTGGGTCGTCGCGTTCGTTTACCTTCTCTGCGGGGCGTTGAGACTGGCCCGGTTCAATACCGTGGCGGCGGCTGGCACGGCTACCACCAATAACAAGGAGTTCACGGGGTTTCCGATCCCGGCGGCGGCCGGACTGATCGCCTCGATCACGCTTTTCATGCTCTGGTGGTTTGGCGAACGCGATCATCAGATTGGCCATCTGAAATGGGTCCTCCCGCCGCTGATGATCGGTCTTTCGATCATGATGTTCAGCCGTCTCAGCTACCCCAGCTTCAAGGCGATCACCTGGCGCACCACGCGCTCGTTGTCGCGCTTCCTTGTCATCGCCGTGGTGCTTCTCTTTACCGTCCTGAACTACGAATGGATGCCGGCCGTCCTGTTCATCCTTTACCTGCTTTACGGTATGTTGCGTCCCTGGGTCTCGAAGGCCTGGCAAAAGGAGATCGAGGAAGAGCTCGGCGAGAAGGAATCGGTGGCGGGGAATAGTGATTCATGAAGGGTAAATGGTGATCGGTGAATAAGTTCCATTCACTGATCACCGATCACGATTCACTCTTCTTCTCCGGGAGATTCAGTTGCGCCAAAATCTCAGGATCGCGCACGTCGGCCCAATCGCCCGCCAGCTCCAGCGCCTGAACTTTTTTCCCGGCGAGCGCGAGGTTGCGAATGGCATCAGTAAGCTCGTATTCGCCCCGGGGCGAGCGTTCGAGCCTGGCGATGAAATCGAAGATGCTGGGACGAAACGCATACACGCCGGCGTTGTACCACGGGCTGGTCGGCTCCCCTGGCTTTGGCTTCTCGCGCAAATCGATCAGCTCAAACTTTTCGTTCACAAAAACCGCGCCGCCCTGGCTGACGTCATCGCTCCGCTTCACCGTGACGACCGCTTCTGTCCCGCCCAGCGCGCTGCAAACGCGGGGATAGTTTTCGGGGTCGATCAGGATATCCCCGTAGCTCAGAACAAATGGCTCGTTGCCGGTGAATCCTTTGGCGAGCTCGACCACTTTCCCGGTCCCGTCCTGGACGGTTTGCGTTTGGTATTCAATCCGCACCCCCAGTTGTGAGCCGCCGCCGAAGAACTCCTTCACCACCTCCGCGCGCCAGCCCACCACGATCAGAAAATCCGTCAGACCGGCGAGGCGCAACCCTTCCACGATATGCTGCAAGACCGGTTTGCCGCGTACTTGCAGCATCGGCTTGGGCAACTCCGCGGTGAGCTCGCGCATCCGCGTTCCTCGACCCGCCGCGAGAAGAACAGCTTTATTCATGATCTCGTCTTGAAGCTCGGCGTCGTTCCACCGTTTGGACCCGCCGCGAGAAGAACAGCTTTATTCATGATCTCGTTTTGAAGGGGCTGGAAGCCTCAAAGAGCGGCGGTTTGCAACCGCCGTTTGTTTGGTCGGCGATTTCAAATCGCCGCTCCTTGAAGCTCGGCATCGTTCCAGCGTTTGGTTGCGTTGTTGAGATGATCGTTTCATCATCGCCCTATGCGAATGGCGTTTCTCGCGAAATATGCGGACTTCGGTCTGCTCCTGCTCCGCGTGAGCATTGGTGTCCTCTTCATTCTCTACACCGCGCCCGCGCTCCTCGGCGGGCCGTCGGCCTGGACCCATTTCGGCGCCGGCGCACGCAACTGGGGTTTGCATTCGAATTTTCAACTCTGGGGATTTCTCGGAGCACTTTTCGGCTGTATCGGCGGTGTGCTTCTCATCTTCGGGTTATTCTTTCGAATCGGCGTGCTGCTTCTCCTCATCCTGGCCATTGGTCATGCGATCGGCGTAACGAAGGGAGCCAGCTTCCGATTCGCGCTCCCTTCCATTGAGATTTGTTTCGTGCTCGCCAGCATCATCTTCGTCGGCCCCGGCAAATACAGCGTCGATAAGACCTGACCGGCAGTTGAGGCGACATGCCGTAGCTTGGCGGGCGGCGTTCTCGCTTCAACCAGAATGTTCCGGGGCCTCCTCGGAATCGGCTCGGGATCTGGAGTTTCAGGCCGGTCGCCGGCGTTCTCTAGAATTTCACCGAGAAACCGCCGTAAAAATTGCGGCCGGGCGCGGGGTCGATGCCGGTGTTGGCGATGCGCGCGTAATAGTCTTCGTTGAACAAATTATTGATGCCCGCGTTGAGGCTGATCTCTTTGTAAATCTTCACCTCGGCGGTGAGATCCCAAACCGTGTAAGCCGGCACGAAGCGTTCCTGGGTGTTGTTATCGTCCGCGAAACTATCGTCAACGAAGGTTCCCAGGAGCGCGATCTTGCAACGATCGCGCAGACGGTAAATGACCCCGGTCCGCAGAAGGTAATCCGGCGCAAAGCGGGGCGTTTTCCCCTCCAACGTCCCACGGACGAATTCGGCATCGAGCAAAGTGGCGTTGGCGTAAAGGCTGAATGACCCAAAGCGTTCGCCCAGAGTTTTTCCCGCGGGGGCTGGTTCGGCTTCTTTGCTAAAGGCTGGCGCCGGGGCCACGACGCCGCGATCGAACAAGCCGATGAGATCGAGCTCACCCGCAATCTCAACTCCGTAATGTTTGGCGCGCCCTGCATTCACGAGCGTGCTGCGGCCGTTCGGAAACGTGACGGTGCTAATCTGATCGTCGAAATCGAGCAGGAATGCGCTCACGTCCCAGGTAATCCAGTCCCGCGGAGTGCCGCGGAAGCCGATCTCATATTGGATTGCCTTGCTCTCCTCCAGATCCCGGGGGACGTTAGCCGTGCCGCCAGTGGGGACTGCCTGGGTGAAAATCTTCGGCCGATAGGATTGGGAAACGTTTCCATAAAGATCGATTTTGGGTGCGACTTCGTAGCTGACCCCGAGCCCGAACAGGGGCACGAGATCGTGCTCGTCTTCATCAGCGAGCGGTGTGCGCGCCATGGTTTTGTCGACGTTTACGTTCTCGGTCACACCCTGCCAGAAGTTCTCAAGGCGAAACCCGGGGACAATCGAGAGCGGCCCCCAGTGGAAACGGTTTTCGACGAAGACCGGCAGATAAAAGATGGAGCGGTCGCTGTCGTTGCGCACCATGCCGCCATGATCGGTGGCGGTGATGCCGCGGCGATCTTCGCGGGGTGAATCGGTGTGGTATGCCTGGACCCCGCCAGCGATCGTGTGTTTCCCGCCCCAGAGCTCGTAGTCATGCCTGAGCCGCGCTTCGAGACCGGTGGTGTAGAACTTCTGATGCTCGACCGTGGTTGAATTAGCCAGCGGCCCGGTCGGAAGCGTCCCAAAGCCGCCGCCGCGCTGCCGCGAACTGAAGCGCGAATAGTATCCGCCCCAGCCAGTCACAGTGAGCCGCGTCGCTTCCGAAAAATCCTTTTCCCACGCGAGCGAAGCGAACCATCGCTCCAGCTCGAAGACATCGTAGAAGCGCGAGGTGCCGTCGCGATCGGTATTGTAATTCACGGCGCCCGGGCCGGTGGCCAACGTCAAGCCGCCTGGCTCGCCATGTTCTTCCTCATAAGCCTCGATCGAAAGAAGCCAACGGCTGTCGGTGTTTGCATCGAGTACCAGCTTGAGATGGGCGGCGTCGAGCATGAAGCCGCTGTTGGCTTCGCGGAATCCTTCGCTTTCGCGATGATTATAGTAGCCGTAGTAACCGAGCCGCCCGCTCGTCCCGTCAACGTAAGTGAAATTCGAGTAGTAATTGTCGCTGCCAAAAGTGTTGGTGGTGCCGAAGGAAAAAGGCCGGTCCGTCCGGGGCTGGTGCGTAATGTAATTGAGCGCGCCGCCCGGTTGCGGCCCGTAGAGAAGGGCCGCGCCGCCCCGCAGAAACTCGAGCCGATCCACCGTGTCGAGCGGCGGCGAATAGTAGGCCTCGGGATAACCGAACTGGTCCGCATGAATCGGGATTCCGTCCTTCAAGACTTGCGTAAACTGGACGCGGCTCGGATCGAGCCCGCGATAACCGATGCTGAGAAGCGGATTTGTTTCCTCGCTCAGATAGAGGCCGGGCGTCTTCGCGAGCGCCTGGCGGTAATTGTTGTTCGTGATGCGCGGAAACTCATCGAGGTCGATGACGCTCGTTTTTTTCCCGGAGTAAATGCGCGTTCCTTGCACCGGCGGCAGATAGGGCGCCTGAATCGTTTCGTCCGATTCTGATTCACCGATGACGCGCACTTCCGGCACAGTCGCCGTGACCGCATCCTGCGCCGAAGCTACCGCTGGCAAGGCAAGGCAAAGAGCAAATCGCAGGAGCTGAACAAATCGTGGCATGCTCGGAATTTATCGAGCGCAAAACGATCTGCTCCCGGTTGGTTGCCAACTTTTAGCGGTGAATTGTCCTGCCCAACGGGCGCGTTAGTGGTCTTTCACCGAAACCGCTTTGCGGACGATCTGGTTTCGGACGCGCTCGCCTAACAAGTCCAGCGCCGAGACGAGGAGGAACATGAAGAACAAGACGGTGGCGAATTTGTTCCACTGATAATACTCCTGGTAGGTGTGGAGTTGCAGGCCCACACCTCCCGCGCCCACGATCCCCACAATAGCCGCCGCGCGGATGTTATATTCCAGCATCCAAAGCGAGTAACTCCAGACCAGCGGCTTCGCGTGGGGCCAGAGACCGTATTGGAAAGCCTGGATGGTGCGCGCGCCGAGAGCGCGCAATGCGCGGGCGACGTCCACGTCCACCGACTCAAACGCGTCGCTAAAAAATTTCCCGAGGTAGCCGACGCTGTAAAAGGTGAGCCCGATCACGCCCGCCAGCGCGTTCGGGCCGACGATGGCGACGGCGAGCAGGGCCCAGATGAGGCTCGGGATCGTCCGGATGCCGTTCATGAGCAGGCGCGTGATGAAAACCAGCCAGCGCGGCGAAAGGGTTTGGGCGCCGGCCATGGCGATCGGAATGGAAATGACGATGGCGAACGCGGTCGCCATGACGGCGATTTGGAATGTTTCCCAAAGGCCGATAAGCGTCTGGCCGGTCACGGAAAAATCCGGCGGGAAAAAGCTGCCGAGGAAGCGGCGGATGTTGGCGAGGTAATCGAGATCGCGGCCGGAACCGCGGAGCACGCCGGCGGAGCTGACGACCGCGACGAGAAAAAGGAGCAGCGAGATGTTGAGCACGCCGAGGCGCTCGTGCCATTTCAAGTCGACTTGGGGCGGCTCGATTCGCCCGCGCGACTGCGCTACCGGTTCAATTGACGGCGGAGGCTGCATGAATCTCCCGGATGCGCCACTTCTCCGGATTCATCGGATCGAGACTCAGGGCGTAATCGGCGAAGCGCTCGAGCAGCGCGGGATCGTGCAGAACACAAAATGCGGTGCGCCGATTTTCATGGGCTTCCTGCCGCAACATTCCGAGGACGCGCCCGCAAAGATAGACGTCGAGGTTCGAAACCGGCTCATCGGCGAGGAGCAGTTCCGGCTCCTGGAAAAGCGCGCGCGCCACCGCGGCCCGTTGTTGCTCGCCGCCGGAAATTTCGGCTGCGCGCCGGTGCAGGTGAGCGCTCAAACCGAGGTCCGCGAGCAAGAGCGCCGCCGCTTTCTTGTCAGCCCTCGGAAAATGAAAGAGCGTCTGCCACCAGGGATAACGGCCGAGCCGGCCGCAGAGGACATTGCGCAGGACGCTGGTGTTCTGCGAGAGCAGGAAATTTTGGAAGATAATCCCGACGCGCTTCTGGTAATCGGGCGCCTTGTGAAGACAACCGGCGTTGCAGGAAAACGTCACGGTCCCCTCGGTCGGCTCCATCATTCCGGCCAGGCAATTGAGCAGGCTCGATTTGCCCACGCCGGACGGCCCGACCACGGCGACGACGCTGCCCCGCGGCACGTCCCAATCGAGATGGCGGAAAAGCCAGCGCCCATTGCGTTTCAAGCCGAGCCCTTTGATGGAAAGGTGCGGGAGCGGCGAGGCCGCGGAAGTTTCAGGTTCCTGCGTTAAGGGAAGTTCACTTCGCATCGCCCAGAAAGTCCAGTGCCTCGCGAATGGATCGGAGATGTTCCTCGGCATTCACAGGCACCAGTTTCGAGGTAAACAGTTTGTCCCGCAATTCTTCGTTTTCCTTTTCGTTCATGGTCTCGAGCGCCTTGCGGAGGGTCTCGCGGTCTGCTTCCGAGATGCTCGAGCGGATGGCGATCACGTGCGTGGGGACCGGACCTTGTTCGGTCACCTTCTTCAATTTCGCCCGTTGCTCGACGGTAAGGTGTTTGTCCTTATCGAGCACGTAATAACTGACCGCTGCCGCTTCCGCCTGGCCGTTCAAGACCCGCTCGACCGCGGAAACGTAACCGGTTCCGTAAAAGAGATTGCCGGCGCCGAAGAACTCCTCGGCATCGGGCTTGGTCAGCAGGCCTTTCCGTTTCAAATCGTAAACGGGAATGAGATAGCCCGAGGTGCTCGTCTTGCTCGCGAATGCGACCGGCTTGCCCTTCAGGTCCTCGACTTTGTTGTAAGGCTTTTCTTTGAGCGCGAGCCAGTAGCTCCGATACCAGTTGTGGCCATCGATTTCGCCCGCCAGCAAAATCTGGCCGGCGTTTTTTTTCTGCGCCACGACCATGTCCGTCGCGCTGAGATAACCGAGATCGACGGTGCCGTTGGCGAAGCCTTCGATGATGACGGAAGAGGAGAGGGGAACGATCACTTCCACCGGGCGGCCGAGTTTCTTGGAGAGGAAATCCGACAAGGTCTTGCGCTCCTGGAGCATTTGCTCCGGGTTCTTGTCCGGTTTGAGGGCGACGACGACTTTTTGGAGGGCGAGGTCCGCGCGAGCAACGCCAGGAAGCGCGATCGCCAGGGCGAGGGCGAAGAGGAGCAAGGTTCGAAATCTCATAATGTTGGTAAGCGGCACTATAGCGGCAGCGGTCCCTTCTGCTTGCGATCAATTGCCTTTTTTTAGCGGAGCCTTGCAGGAAGAATCTGGAGACGGCCTGCCCTCAGGCCGTTGAGGGAGGGCGACATCTTTCTCACCGGCACGAGGGCGTGCCGGCTCCAGGGGAAGCGGCGCGTCCCACAGGGACGCGGCTACAGAAGAAGCGTGCCGGCTCCAGCGCCATTCTTGTGATTTCCCCCCAAGCACGTAACTTTTTCGATGCGGCGGGAAAAAGGGTTCACTTTGCTCGAGCTGGCGATCGCCATCTTTATCATGGTGATCGTCCTGATGATGGCGGTGCCCAGTTTAAACGGCGTCATGGCCGATCGGCGGCTGCGCCGCTCGCTCGATGCTTTCAACGGAATCGTTCGGCAAGCCCAGGAACGCAGCGTGATGGAACGCCGTTCCTATCTGATCATCTGGCGCGATGGGAAGGTTGGTCTGCGGCCGGAAGGCCTGCTCAAGGGAGAGGACTCCGAGCCTGTGGCCATGCTGACCCTGGCTCGAGGCGAATCGATGAAAATCGCCTTCCCCTTCGCGCTCATGGAAGAGCCACCACCCGAATGGATTTTCTGGCCGTCGGGAACCTGTGAGCCGGCCGTGGTCAGTTATCGAGGCCGAGACGGCGGATGGACCGCGAACTATTCCGCGCTTACCGGCCGCGCTGAAGTCGTCAAATATGTTGCAAAATAACCCCAGCCAGCGCGCGTTCGCGCTTTACGAAGTGCTGATCGGCCTGACGATTTTCGTCCTCGGCGTGCTCTCGCTCGGCTGGTCTGTGCAAAATTGTTTAAATGCGAGCACGCTCAGCTCCGAGGAAGAACGCGTCCGGCAGATCCTCGCGAACCGCATGGCCGAGGTCCAGGCCACTCCCGGATATCCCGATTCGGGCAAAGAGATCAAGGTCGCGACCGGCTATGGCGACGTCTTGTTGGTGCAGCGATCGGGGCCGGCCGGGTTGAAGGGGGAAAACAACACCGAGCTGAACGGAATTAACATCGTGACGTTGCGCGCGGAGTGGAAACGGAACGGCGTTGTTCAATCCAGGAAAATCGAGTTTTATGTATTCCGGGGTGGTTAAACACAGACGGCGGCGCGGCTTCACGCTCCTCGAGATTACCCTGGCGACGGCCATCCTCGGGATGATGTGCCTGGCGGTTTATCGCTTCGTCCAAACGAACATCGCGGTGTTGCGAATCTCCGCGGCGGAGAGCGCTGAGGAAGCGCGTTACCACGGCCTGCTCGATTTGCTGACGACGCAATGGCAGAGCCTGCCCACCGGCGTCGGGGCGATGGGTGGCGAGCCGTTCACGTTCAACCAGCGGCCACGCGACGAGATCGTCTGGTTTTGCGGCGCGGGTCCCGGGCTGGTGACGCGCTATGCGGGCGGCGAATTCTCCGTGCGCATGCGATTGCGGCCGATGAAAGACGGTGGCGACAAGATGCAGCTCGGCTTTCTGCGCCGGCCGCGGGAGACCGCCGAGGGTTCGGACGAAGGGGAAACCTGGGTGCCGTTGATCGATGACGTGCGCGGGATGCGCATCCGTTATTTTGATCCGCGCCTCAACGCCTGGGTGGAACGCTGGACTGACAGCTCGACCTTGCCCCGGCTCATCGAAGTGATTTTGGAACGGCCCCGCGGGCCGAACTGGCAGGCTGTCGTGGCGCTGGGGCGCACTCCATTCTGATGAGAACGAAGCGAGTTATGAAACGGAGCAGGGCGCGCGGCGCGGCGATCATGCTGGCGCTCTGGGCTCTCTTTTTGCTCAGCGCCATGGTGATTTCGTGGGCCCTGGATATCGGGACGCGTCTCACGATTTCCGGCAATGGGCATCGCGTTTTGGAGGCCGAGGCGATGGCTTGTTCCGGGGCGGAGATTGCCTTTCATCGCGACGTTAAGCCGGGTTCGCCGCTGCTGCGGGGAGGGTTGGCGCCGGGCCAGACCTTTGAAGCGCGCATCACGGGTGAGGGGGGCCGTTTGAATTTGAATTGGCTGGTGGCTCCACCGGCGAATCCGCCGCGCCTCGAATTGCTCCGGAAATACTTGGAGATTAAAGGCGTCGATTTAAACGAGCGCGATCACATGATCGATTGTCTGATCGATTGGGTTGATCCCGATAATCTGGTCCAGTTGAATGGCGCCGAGGACGACCAGGGCTACAAAGCCGCGAACCGGATCCTGATGAGCCTCGAGGAGTTGAAACGGGTGCGCGGCTGGGAAGAATTCACGTCCCGGCCGGATTGGGATGCTGATCTTACTCTCGCTCCAGGGACGGGTCTGATCAGTCTCAATTGGGCTTCGCGTGATGTGCTCCTCGCCTTGCCGGACATGACGGAGCCACGGGTGGATCAATTTATTTCGATTCGCGTCGGGCCCGATGGCCTCGAAGGCACGGAGGACGACGTGAATTTTACTTTGAATCAGGCGGCACTTGCCTTTGGCATTCGAGAAGAACAACTTCAGGGGCTGGTGACACAGCAGCCTGACACGGTTTTGCGCGTTGAAAGCATCGGGAAATCCGGGACTGCAACGCGCACAGTGCGAATGGTGATCAACAAAACAGGTACTTCTATTCGGTTACTCACGTGGAAGGAGCTTTGATATCGAGCCGGCAACGAAACGCATCTACATAATCCCCGCCGCCAATGGCTGGGACCTGGTGCGCTTCGGCGAAAATAATGGCGCCTGGGAAGTGCGCGCGGTCGCGAGCATCGAAGAAGCCGCGGAATTATTGCGGGCCGAGGACGACATCGTTCTCGCTTTGCCGGTCGACCTGGTGCTGGCGCAACGGTTTCGCCTGCCCACGACCGATCCGTCGGAATTTACCGACATGGTCCGCATCCAGATCGAGAAGGCCATGCCGTATTCGACCGAAGAGATGACGACCGATTCCGAAATCATCTCGCAGAGCGAAGAGGGGAGCGTGATCTCCGCCATCGCGGTGCACAACGAAAAGCTGAGTGAGCTGGCTGCGCCGCTGATTTCGCGCGGACTCATCCCGAGCCAGGTGACGGTGTATGCCGGGCATCGCGCGGCCACGCATCTGCCGGAAGGGACCGCGATTTTCATTTATCCGGAGAACGAGGCGATCGTGTGCGCGATCACG
>DASQLH010000080.1:0-3619 GCA_035630155.1 Chthoniobacterales bacterium | reverse complement strand
ACGCTGGTCATGCCGATTTTTTGTCCTAGTAGGCCGATGCTCATGATCGTGGGTTTGCAAATTGTTGAAGCTAGACCGCTAAATCTTGATCGTAATGTCCACGCCCGCCGGCAGGTTGAGTTTCTTCAACTCGTCGACCGTTTTTGCGGTCGGCTCGATAATATCGAGCAGGCGTTTGTGCGTCCGAATTTCAAATTGGTCCATCGACTTCTTGTCGACGTGGGGAGAGCGGTTCACGGTAAATTTCTCGATCAAGGTCGGGAGCGGAATTGGACCCGCCACGCGCGCACCGGTGCGCTTCGCCGTCTCGACGATGTCGATCGCGGATTGATCGAGCATGCGGTGGTCGAATGCCTTCAAGCGGATGCGGATGCGTTGGCCGTTCGTCATTTAGTTTCCTTCTGATCCAAAACGGCCGCCACCAGCTGCGCCGGCACCTGTTCGAAATGGGATGGCTCCATCGAGTAACTCGACCGGCCTTTTGAGAGTGAGCGGATCGCGGTGGCGTAACCGAACATCTCCGCGAGCGGAACTTCCGCCTGCACCATGGTGAGGTTGCCCTTCACTTCAATGCTGCCAATCTTCCCGCGGCGCCGATTCAAATCGCCCATGATGTCGCCCTGATATTCTTCCGGGGTCGCGTTCTCGACCTTCATGATCGGCTCGAGCAGGATCGGCTTCGCCTTCTTGAAAGCGTCCTTCACCGCGAAAATCGCCGCGAGCTTGAACGCCATTTCGTTCGAATCGACGTCGTGATACGAGCCGTCCACGATATCGACGTTCGCGTCGATGACTTCGTAGCCGCCGACCACGCCGTTGAGCATCGCTTCCTCGATCCCCTTCTTGCAGGCCGGGATGTACTCCTTCGGAATGTTGCCGCCGACGACTTTGTTCTCAATCGTGATGCCTTTGCCGCGCTCGTTCGGTTGAACTTTGATGATGACGTGGCCGTATTGGCCGCGGCCGCCTGATTGCTTGATCAGCTTGCCTTCACCATCAGCCGGCGCGGTGATCGTCTCGCGATAAGCGATCTGAGGCTTGCCGGCGTTCGCGTCCACTTTGAACTCGCGGAGCATGCGGTCGCGGATGATCTCCAAATGGAGCTCGCCCATTCCGGCGATGATCGTCTGGCCGGTGTCTTCATGCGTGAAGACTTTGAAAGTCGGATCCTCTTCGGAAAGCCGCTGAAGCGCGACGCCCATTTTCTCCTGGTCCTGCTTCGTCTTCGGCTCGATCGCCATTGAAATAACCGGGTCAGGGAATGACGGCGGCTCGAGCAGGATCGGGAAATCTTCGTCGCAGAGCGTGTCGCCCGTGGTGATGTTCTTGATGCCGACAATCGCCGCGATGTCGCCCGCGAAGCAGGTGTCGATATCCTCGCGTTTGTCGGCCTGAATTTGGATCAGCCGGCTGATGCGCTCGCGCTTATTGGTGCGCGGGTTGTAAACGTTGTCGCCCTTGCTCAGCGAGCCGGAGTAAACGCGGAAGAAAACCAGTTTCCCAACGAACGGGTCGCTCCAAAGTTTGAAGGCCAGGGAGCAGAACTTCCCGTTGTCATCCGTCGGCGCTTCCATCTTTTCATGGCTGTCCGGTTCCATGCCGACCGCGGGCGGAATATCGAGCGGGCCGGGGAGATAATCGATCACGGCATCGACGAGATACTGCACACCCTTGTTCTTGAAGGCGGATCCGCCCACGACCGGAACGAACTTGTTCGCGATCGTCTGGCGGCGAATGCCGGCCTTGAGCATCTGCGGCGTCACCGGCTTTTCCTCGAGGACCGCTTCGGCGATTTCGTCGTCTATGTTGGAAACCGCCTCCACTAAATCGGCATAGGCTTTCTCGACTTCGGCCTTGTTCTCCTCAGGAACGTCGCGCACTTCGTAGATCGAGCCCATCGAGTCGTCGTCGAGATAGAACACCGCCTTGCGATTCACGACGTCGAGCTGCCCTTTGAGATAATCTTCCTTGCCGAGCGGGATCAGAATCGGCCAGGCATTCGCGCCGAGTTTCTTGCGCATCGAATCGATGGACATGTCGAAGTCCGCTCCGACGCGGTCCATCTTGTTAATGAAGGCAATTCGCGGAACTAGATACTTGTTCGCCTGGCGCCAGACCGTCTCGGACTGCGGCTGGACACCGGCCACGGCATCGAAGACGGCGATCGCGCCGTCGAGCACGCGGAGCGAACGCTCCACCTCGGCCGTGAAATCCACGTGGCCTGGCGTGTCGATGATGTTCACCCGCATCTTGATGCCTTCGAAAGCCTTGAAGACGCCCTCTTCCTTTTTCTGCATCCACGCGCAAGTCGTCGCCGCGGAGGTGATCGTGATGCCGCGCTCGCGTTCCTGCTCCATCCAGTCCGTCACGGTCGTGCCTTCATGCACTTCACCGATCTTGTGAATCATGCCGGTGTAAAAAAGGATGCGCTCCGTCAGCGTCGTCTTGCCCGCATCGATATGCGCGGCGATGCCGATGTTTCGCGTCCGCTCGAGCGGGAACTTCCGATCCGGCGAATTCGGATTCGTCGACTTGGCGGATTTTTGTTCGAGCGTGGCGGGCATAACAGGAAAAATTGGTTACCAGCGGAAATGGGCAAAGGCGCGGTTGGCTTGCGCCATCTTATGAGTGTCGTCGCGTTTCTTGATCGCGTTGCCCTGGCCAGCGGCGGCGTCTTTCAATTCCGCGGCGAGCGCTTCCGCCATCGGCATTCCGCGGCGGTTATCGGCGTATTGGACGATCCAGCGCATCGCGAGCGAAACCTGGCGCGCCGGCGTGACTTCCATCGGCACCTGATAGGTGGCGCCACCGACGCGGCGTGACTTTACTTCGAGACGCGGGCGGACATTCTCCAGCGCTTTGTTGACGATTTCGAGCGGATCAACCGCGTCAGAGCCTTCGCGCGATTTATCGATCGCGGTGTAAACGATCCGTTCCGCGAGCGACTTCTTGCCCCGCTTCATCACGGTGGAAATGAGGCGCGCGACCGCCGGACTGCCGTAACGCGAGTCGAGCTTCTCCTCTTTTTTGTAAACTTTCCGCCTGCGAGACATGTGATTCTGTTTTCAGTTTTCTAAAATTTTACTTCTTCGGCTTCGCTTCCTTGGCCGCGGCGTCTCCGGCGGCTTTCGGGCGCTTCGCGCCATATTTCGATCGGCTCCGGCGGCGTCCATCCACCCCGAGGCTATCGAGCGTTCCCCGCACAATATGGTAACGCACGCCCGGCAAATCCTTCACCCTGCCACCCCGCACGAGCACGATCGAATGCTCCTGCAGATTGTGGCCTTCGCCGGGGATGTAGGCAATCACTTCCTGACCATTCGTCAACCGCACTTTCGCCACTTTCCGCAGGGCGGAATTCGGCTTCTTCGGGGTGCGCGTCATGACCTGGGTGCAGACCCCGCGGCGCTGGGGACAATTCTTCAGGGCCGGTGATTTGGATTTCACCGAAACCTTCTTTCGTCCCTTGCGAATAAGTTGATTGATTGTTGGCATCTTCGTTAAATTAAAAGCCGCCCGATCTTCAAATCCGGGCGACAAAAAAACCGCACAGGCCGGCGCGTTATTCTCCCACGCTCTTCCCCACGCACCTGATGCGGAGAGCGGGCAATATAGGAAC
>DASQLH010000079.1:0-2002 GCA_035630155.1 Chthoniobacterales bacterium | reverse complement strand
AATGGAGGAAGGCTACGGGCTGAGCGCGGAAAGTGTCGACCGTTGTTGCGCACAGCATCAGCCGCAACTTTTGATCGCCGTCGATTGCGGGACTTCATCCATCGCGGAGATCGCGGCGCTAAAAACCCGCGGCATCGATGTTATTGTGCTCGACCATCACGAGCCGAAATCCGCCCTGCCGGAATGCATCGCAGTCGTGAACCCCAAAGTGGAACCGGACTGCGCTTCCGAATATCTATGCAGCGTCGGAATCGTCTTCAAGCTTTGCCACGCCTTGCTCAAGACGCGACCCGCGCCCGGCTTCGACCTCAAAGCGAATCTCGACCTGGTCGCGCTCGGCACGGTGGCCGACATCGTTCCGCTGCACGACGAGAACCGCACCCTGGTCCAGAAAGGGATGAGGGAGATTGCGATGTCGAAGCGTCCCGGAATCCGAAAGCTCATGGAGGTTTCCGCCGTCCGATCTCCGGTCGGCGCTGAAGACATCGGCTTTCGTCTCGGCCCTCGCCTCAACGCGGCCGGCCGCCTCTCCACCGCGGAGAAAGCGTTGCGGCTCTTGCTGACGAGCGACGAAACGGAAGCGACAGAGCTCGCCGCAGTGCTCGACGCCCAAAACCGGGAGCGGCAGAGCGTCGAACGAAAAATCTACAGCGAGGCGGAGGAGCAGCTGGCGAAGCATTTCAATCCTGATCACGATGCCGCAATCGTGCTGGGATCGCGAGAGTGGCATCCGGGAGTCCTCGGGATCGTGGCTTCGCGTCTGGCGAGAAAATATTATCGGCCCACGATCCTGGTCGCGTTCGATTCGAGTGGGTCAGGAAAGGGGAGCGGACGGAGCATCGAAGGCTTGTCGCTGGTCGAGGCGCTTGGCCGCTGCGAACAGTTGCTCGAAAAATTTGGCGGTCACGAGATGGCCGCCGGCCTGGCAGTGCGCGAGGCGAACTTCAAGGCATTCGCGGAGACTTTCCGAAAAGCCGCGCGCGAAATGCTCTCGGACGAAAAATTGCAGCCGCGTTTGCACCTCGATCACGAACTGACCTTCTCCGAACTCAACCACGACCTGCTCCAATGGCACCGTGCGCTCGAACCCTTCGGCAATGGCAACCTCCAGCCGACATTTTTTGCGCGAGCCGTCGAACCGACGATTGCCCCCCAGGTCCTGAAAGAAAAACATCTCGTGCTGCGACTGAGGCAGAAGAATCATTTTCAGCGCGCGATTTTTTTTGATGGCGCGTTGTCGCCCCTGCCGCCGGCGCCATGGGACATGGCGTTTCGCCTGAGCGCGGACGAATACGAAGGCGAAACGCGTCTGCAAATTCACGTCGAGGCATTACGGGCCGCTGCCCCGGTCGAATGATCGAACTTTCGCAACCTCTCAGCGAGCTGGAGTGGATCCCGCGGCCGAAATTGACGGCGCTGAAGCGGCTCGAGATCGAAACCGTTGAGGATTTGCTTAGCCATTATCCGCGCCGCTACGAGGACCGCTCGGAGTTCGCCGGTTTTCCCCACGAAGAAAGCGACACGCCGATCCTGCTGTGCGGCGAGGTCGTGAAGACACGGGTGCTCCGCTTTGGCGGTTGGAAGAAGATCTTCGAGGCGACGCTCGAAGAGTCGAACTCGAACGCGCTGAGCCAGCCGCTGGTGCTGCGTTGGTTCAATCTCCATTACGTCCAGAAAATGATCGCCACCGGGCAGCGGCTGGTGGTCTTCGGAAAGCCGCGGTTGCGCGGGAAACGGCTTTGCATGGAGCATCCGGAATTCGAAGTAATCGAAAACGACGACGATATCTCGGTCCACTTCCGGCGGATCACGCCGATTTATCCGGCGACCGAAGGGCTCCCCCAGCGCGTTTTCCGCGTTTTGATTTACCGCGTCCTCGAGAATCTCGCCCTGGACTCCGTGCCCACCTTGTTGCCGAAAAACGTCAATCTCGGAACGCGCGAGCATGCCTTGCACGAGATTCATTTTCCCACCACGAAGGAGCAGCAAGAGGCCGCGCGCG
>DASQLH010000078.1:0-5343 GCA_035630155.1 Chthoniobacterales bacterium | reverse complement strand
CCGGTGCGGAGACGGGCACCTTTTTCTACTCCCGGTTAAACATGATATCGATTCGTGGGCCGACGTTCGGGTTTTCGCCGGCCGCGACGATCTCTTGGCGCGGCTCGCGGCATTTTTGCTCGCGGTAATTTGCGGCGTCCCCGCCCGGCTCACCCATTTCGTCAGCATTGCGACCCAGCAAATGCGGGTGCGCCAGCAGATGCCGCCGCCGGCGTTGGCGGCCTGAACCGAACTCGTTTCGCGAGCGAAAATATCGCCCGCGTTGCCGCAGCTCCCTCTCCTTGGCGTCTGGTTAGGCGCGGTTACCTATGCTAATTCCATCTCACATTCCAAATCCTGTTCAAAGACGAGTCGTCGCCCTTTGCGTTCTTTGCCTGGTCGCGTTGCCCTTTCAAAGCGCCATCGGCGAAACGAGATCAGATTCGGAGCGGCTCGAGAAACTCGAGCGGGCGGTCGAGCTGTTGCAAAAGCGCAACGCGGAGCTGGAACAGGAAGTCCAGAGCCTTAAGAAACAAAAATCTGTGGCCACCTCGCCGGCATCGAACCCCGACCCGCTGAAAGAAGAGAGGCGCTCGCACTTCGTTCCGGATTCGAAATCGTATGTCGAGAAGACGGAGGTCAATAAAGAGGAGAAACCGATCTTCGTCGTGCCCGGAGCTTCGGAGATCAAACTAGTGCTCGGAGGGCTCCTGCAAACGCAATACGAAGCCGGGGATGTTTCCGCGTTCGAAGGCCGCTTTGGGTCGGCGGCGATCGACGATCGTTTTCGCCTGCGCCGGATGCGCATCAATGTCACCGGCGATTTCGCGGAAAAATTCGATTTCAAACTCGAAGGCGAATTCGCCTCAACCGATACCGCCATCACCGTCCGAAACGCGGTGGGTGCGATCATCGCTTCCAATTCCACCCGCACCAATTTCGCAGGTCTCGACCTTTGGGCGAACTGGCATCAGTTCCCGGAATTCCAGATCAAGCTCGGCCAATACAAGGCGCCTTTCGGGTTCGAACAGCTCAGTTCCGATCCGAAACTCTTAACGGCCGAGCGCAGCCAGGTAACGAGCGCGCTGACGCCGGAACGCCAAATCGGCGTGCAGGTTTGGGGCAAGCCGCTCACCAACGTTTTCCCGGAGCAGAAAGATTTGCTCACTTATTACGCCGGCATCTTCAACGGCAATGGGCGCAACGTTACGGTCAACGATAACGACGAATACATGTTTGCCGGCCGTCTTGAGGTGCAGCCGTGGACGGGCAAAATTTCCGGGACGGACGCGTGGCTGAAGTTCGGCGGGAACGCCTTATCGAGTCGCGATGCCGCCGGCACCGTCCTTTCCCCGGCCGGAAGTCTAAGGGTGAACAGCGACGGATCGCTCAGCGCTTTCGCGGCTCTCTCCGCGGCGGAGCGCCAAGGTTATGGCTTCGATGCGGCGTTCCACTGGGGGCCGTTCGATCTGACCGGTGAATACCTGAGCGAAAGCTACGAAGGCCGCACCGTGAACGGCGTTATGCCGACGTTCAGCGACTTCCGTGCGGAAGGCTACTACGTCCAGGGCGGCTATTTTATTGTTCCGAAGAGGCTCCAGGTGGTGACGAAGTACGAGCACTTTAATCCGGGGCAAATCATCTCTGACAACCTGGATTCGATCACCGGCGGATTGACCTATTACGTTCGCGGTGACGACGTGAAGCTCATGGCCAATTACATCCATACCTGGTCGAATTTTCGCGACGCCCGTCCCATCCTGGGCCCGGCCGATTTCGATGAAATCCTACTGCGTCTGCAAATCGTCTTTTAACGTAGCACCCGAGACTTAACCAATATGAGCACCATCAACGCTGAATCCGAAGTTCGTAAACGTTACGCCGCCGGAGCACAGGCCCCGGAAGCGAAACTCTGCTGCCCGGTCGATTACAATACCGAGTATCTCAAGGCCATTCCGCAGGAGGTGATCGAGCGCGATTACGGCTGCGGCGACCCGAGCAAGTACCTGCGCGAAGGCGAGGCGGTGCTCGATCTCGGCAGCGGCACGGGAAAGATTTGCTTCATCGCGGCGCAGGTGGTGGGACCGAAGGGGAAAGTCATCGGCGTGGACATGACCGATGAAATGCTGGACGTCGCGCGGACCAATGCGCCGATTGTGGCCGAGCGGATTGGCTACGCGAACGTC
Organism: Chthoniobacterales bacterium; assembly: GCA_035630155.1. Lineage (GTDB taxonomy): Bacteria > Verrucomicrobiota > Verrucomicrobiia > Chthoniobacterales > UBA10450 > AV80. The sequence continues at coordinate 3,178 of DASQLH010000078.1, read as the reverse complement.
GAGTTCCGGAAAGGCCGGATCCAGGATCTGGCGTTGAGCATCGATCTGCTCGACGCGGAGTTGAAGCGGCGACCGATCAGCGATGCCGCTTCGTTCCTGGCCGCGGACGAGCTCGCGCAGGAGTTGCGCGTGAAGAGCCCGCTCATCGCAAACGACTCCGTCGATGTCGTGGTGTCGAATTGCGTCCTCAACCTCGTGGAAGCGAACGCCAAGCGGCAGCTCTTCGAAGAAATTTTTCGGGTGCTCAGGATCGGCGGGCGCGCGGTGATCTCGGACATCGTGAGCGATGAAGACGTGCCGGAACATCTGCAAAACGATCCGGAGCTTTGGAGCGGCTGCATCTCCGGCGCGCTGACCGAGGAAGGATTTGTTGCCGCTTTCACCGCGGCCGGTTTTTACGGAGTGCAGATTCTGAAGCGGGACGAACAGGCGTGGCAGACCGTGGAAGGAATTGAATTCCGGTCGGTGACCATCGAAGCGTTCAAGGGAAAACAGGGGCCGTGTGTCGAACGGAACCAGGCGGTGATCTACAAAGGGCCGTTCAAGGAAGTGCTCGATGATGACAACCATCGGATGGAGCGCGGCAAACGCTACGCCGTGTGCGACAAGACTTATAATATTTACCGAAAGGCCCCCTACTCCGCTTTCTTCGAATTGGTCGAACCGCTGACGCCGATCCCGATTGAGGAAGCGAAGCCGTTCGATTGCTCCCGCACTTCGCTACGCCACCCGAAGGAGACCAAAGGCCAGGATTACAATGTTACGACTGATGCCTCGCAATGCTGTGATGGTGGAAGCTGCTGTTGAATGGACGTGAAATCATGACGCGCGTTTTCGAGAAAAAAGAGCGGCGGTTTAGAAACCGCCGTTGGATTGGGTCGGCGATTTGTAAATCGCCGCTCCTTGAGGCGCCTCCTTCGACCTTACTCATGAGAGGTATTCGAGCATGATTCTCATCGCCCTCTTCCTTGCCACTTGTTTCCTCGCCTATTCGAATGGCGCGAACGATAACTTCAAGGGTGTCGCCTCCCTTTACGGTTGCCGGGCGGCGAGTTATCGCACGGCGGTCACCTGGGCTACGATCACCACGTTCGCCGGATCGATCGCTTCGATCTTTCTGGCCCAGGCGTTGTTGAAGAAATTTTCCGGCAAGGGCCTTGTCCCGGACACCTTCGTTGGCTCGGAAGCTTTTCTTCTGGCGGTAGCGCTCGGTGCTGCCATTACAGTCATGCTCGCCACGCGGCTAGGATTCCCGATCTCAACAACTCACGCGCTCACCGGCGCGATTACCGGCTGTGGCCTGGTAGCGGTTGGAACCGGAGTTAATTTCGCCGCGCTGGGCAAGGGGTTCGCGCTTCCCTTGATTCTCGGTCCTGTCCTGGCAATTGCCCTTGGCGCGCTGACCTATTTCGGATTGCGGGGTCTCCGCCTGATCTGCGGAGTGAGAAAAGAATTATGTATCTGCGTGGGCGAGGAAGAGCGGGTCGTGGCCGTGCCGCAACCGGGTTCGATCCTCGCCTTGCGAGCAACGCGTGCGATCACGTTAACGGTGGACGAACAGGAGAGTTGCCGGGAACGTTACGCCGGCTCGATGTTCGGCCTGACCGCACAGCAGCTCATGGACGCCGCGCACTTCCTGAGCGGTGGCGTCGTCAGTTTCGCCCGCGGATTAAACGACACACCCAAGATCGTCGCGATGCTCCTCCTCCTAAAATGGATGGATGTCCGCTGGGGCTTCTTCGCCGTCGCGGTGACCATGGCGGTAGGCGGATTGCTGAACTCCCGCCGGATCGCCGAAACGATGAGCCATAAGATTACCTCGATGAACCATGGCCAGGGATTCTCGGCAAACCTGACCACTGGCATTCTCGTGATCATGGCGAGCCTCTTTGGGTTGCCGGTTTCCACAACGCACGTATCCGTGGGCGCGCTTTTTGGAATGGGTGTCGTCACCGGCCAGGCGAATCCGCGGGTGATGATGAACATCGTGCTCTCCTGGCTGGTCACGCTACCCTGCGCGGCTATCATCGGCGCCGTGGCCTACGCTCTTTTTAGAAATCTGTGAACCTCACGGCCGACAACAGCTTCGCGCGGAAACTAGCCGAGCATCGTTTGCCTCTGCGGCACGCGAAGACCGAGGTGCTTCAGATCAATGTCGGCAAGCTTTGCAATCTCACCTGCATTCATTGCCACGTAAACGCCGGGCCGAAGCGCAAGGAGATCATGACGCGCGCGACCATCGACCGCCTGATCGATTGGCTGGCCAAGACCGACATCCCGACGGTCGATCTCACCGGCGGCGCGCCGGAGATGATTCCGGACTTTAAGTATCTCGTGGAACGCCTGAAAGCGCTCACGCCGCCGCGGCATATCATCGATCGCTGCAATCTCACCATCCTGCTCGAACCCGGCTACGAAGATTACGCCGGCTTCCTCGCCCGGCATGAGATCGAGATCATCGCCTCGATGCCATGCTATTCGCCGGAAAACGTGAATGCGCAGCGCGGCAACGGAGTTTTCGACGGAAGCATCAAGGCGCTCCAGCTCTTGAACTCGTTAGGCTACGGCATCGAGCCGCGGCTTCCGCTTCACCTGGTTTACAATCCAAACGGCGCTTTCCTGCCCGGTCCGCAGGAAGAACTGGAAGCCGATTACAAGCGCGAGCTCAAAAACCATTTCGGCATCGTCTTCAACAAGCTCTACACCATCACCAACCTGCCCGTGTCGCGGTTCGCTTCTTACCTCAAGAACAACAACCTGCTGGGCGATTACATGGCGCTGCTCAACGATGCGTTTAATCCCGCCACCGTGAACGGCCTGATGTGCCGCAACACAATCAACGTTAGCTGGCAGGGCGAAGTCTTCGATTGCGACTTCAACCAGATGCTCAAGATGCATTGGTCCCGCGCTGGCGGGAGCCAGGGCCTGCATTTGTGGGAAGTCGATCCCGCGCAGGTGGAGAACCGCCAGATTCTCACCGGCGACCATTGCTTTGGTTGCACGGCGGGCGCCGGCTCGAGCTGCGGCGGCGCGCTGGTTTGATGTCCGGGGAGCGCACGCGCCTCGCGTGCTGGCAATGGCGCCCACGCGATTGCGAACTTCTCTGCGGAAGCAAAGAGCGTTTTGGCGAGGCGCCAAAACGGGCACGCGAGGCGCGTGCGCTCCCCAGATTATTTCA
>DASQLH010000077.1:0-4580 GCA_035630155.1 Chthoniobacterales bacterium | reverse complement strand
GCCGTCTTCTGGATCGAGCCGAACGACGCAAACACTCAGATGGCCGTCGCCGTCACCGCCATGCTTACCCTCATCGCCTATCGCTTCGCGGTCGATTCCGACGTGCCGAAGCTTCCCTACCTTACCAAGCTCGATGGATTCCTCCTGATGAGTTCGGTGCTCGTCTTCTTTTCGCTCATCGAGGTGATCGTGACGACGAAATTCTCCAACCGCGACCGGGTCGCGCTCGCCCACGCGATCGACCGGCGCTGCCGCTGGATCTTTCCGCTCATCTTTGCCGTCTCCTCAGTGGTAATCCTGGGCCGTTAAGACGGTTTTTTTACAGGAGCAAACTCCGAACGCTTTCGCGAGCAGGCAGAGAGCACGGAGGATTTGATTCCGGACCTCCGTTATCTCTGCGGCCTCCTGTTGGATCTCTCTCCATAAGACCAAGGTCCCATAGCGTCGTCTTCGCGAGCGGGGGCATTCTTTCCTGCACAAAGTCATCAGACTATGAAACTCATCCGAACACCCGCCTTCGCGACGCTACGGCGTGGCAGGCAAAACCTAATCGTCCTCGCGCTTGCCACCGTGCTGGCGCTAAACATCACCGGTCGCGCTGGAGAAGTGACGCCGGAGGAGGCCCGCGGCATCGCCAAGGAGGCTTTTATTTACGGCTACCCCATGGTGGATAATTACCGCATCCAGTACGCCTACTTCTTCGATAAGCAGAATCCGGAGTACAAAGGTCCGTTCAATCAGCTCGTCAATATTCCCCGCGTTTACACCCCGGAGGACAAGGCGATCCAGACGCCCAACTCGGACACGCCCTATTCCTTCATCGGCGCGGATCTGCGCGCCGAGCCGCTCGTGTTTAGCGTGCCGGAGGTCGAGAAGGGACGGTATTATTCGATCCAGTTTATCGACGCCTACACGCATAACTTCGCCTATGCGGGCAGTCGCACGACGGGGAATGGCGCGGGCAAATTTCTGCTCGCCGGGCCGGGCTGGAAGGGTGAGAAACCGGCGGGCGTTAAGGAAGTCATCCGTTCCGAGACCGACCTGGTGTTCGCCGGCTATCGCACGCAGTTGTTCAATCCGGCCGACCTCGACAACGTGAAGAAAATCCAGGCTGGCTACAAGGTCGAGCCGCTCTCGACTTTCCTCGGAAAGCCCGCACCGGCCGCCGCGCCCGCGATCGATTTCATCAAACCGCTTACGCCTGAAACGCAGAGGACATCCCCGGAGTTTTTCAACATCCTGAATTTCGCCCTCAAGTTCTGCCCTACAGTGCCTTCGGAAACCGCCCTGATGGAGCGCTTCGCGAAGATCGGCGTCGGCGCGGGGAAGACCATCGACGTGGCGAAGCTGACCCCCGAGATGAAGCAAGCGCTCGAGCAAGGGATGGCGGACGGCCTGAAGGAATACGACGACTTCAAACGCACCCAGGTGGATACCGGCAAGGCCACCTCCGGCGACTTCTTTGGGACCCGCGAATATCTTAAGAACAACTACCTCTATCGCATGGCCGCCGCGATTCTCGGCATCTACGGTAACTCCAAGGCCGAGGCGATGTATCCCATCTACGCGGTGGATTCAGCCGGCGCGGCGTTGGACGCTACGAAGAATCGCTACACCGTCCGCTTCGCCCCGGGCCAGTTGCCGCCAGTAAACGCCTTCTGGTCGCTGACCATGTATGATCTGCCCGCGAGCCTGCTCGTGGCCAACCCGATTAACCGCTACCTGATTAATTCACCGATGCTGCCTCAGCTCACGAAGGACGCCGACGGCGGGATCACGCTTCACATCCAGAATGAATCGCCGGGCAAGGACAAGGAAGCCAACTGGTTGCCGGCGCCGAAGGGTCCTTTTGTAATGGCCATGCGCCTCTACTGGCCCAAAGAAGAAGCGATGAGCGGCAAATGGAAAGCGCCCAAAGCGGAGATCGTGAAGTAAACGGGGCTGCAATAAGGGTGCCGACCATGAATGCCGGCGCGTGGCGCGGGAAGTCCTTTTAAATGAAACGTCTCGCAGCGTTCCTTAAAGCCACGACACTCGGTGGACTTTTTGTCGTGCTGCCGCTGATCGTGGTGTTTGGGCTCCTCGGGAAAGTGGTGATGGGCGTACACGGCGTGGCGGAGTCGCTCATGAACAAGTTGGCCGGAGAGGGATCGGTCGAAGCGCATTTTCCCATCATCTTCTCGATCCTGATTGTGGTTGGGACTTCATTCGCGTTTGGTCTGGCGCTGATCTCGCGCCGCGGGCAGGCCACCGGCCGGTGGGTCGAACGGACGCTCCTTTTCCGCATCCCGGGTTACGCGGCCGTGCGCGCGATCGTCGGCGGCCTCGCCGACGCGAGCAGCGAAGGCGTAGTCAAGTCCGGTTTGCTAACCCAGGATCCGGGAATTGAGGCTTTCGTACTCGTTATCGAGGACCATGGCGGCGATTACCTCACCGTTTTCATCCCCGGCTCCCCGAATCCCGCCAGCGGCAATGTTCAGGTCGTGCGCAAGGATCTGGTCCGGATGCTCAACGTCCGCATGCACGACATCGGGGCCGTCATGCAGCAATGGGGCACGGGCTCCGCGAAGGTGCTCGCCAAACATAACGCCGCGACGCCGGGCAATCCGCACCCATCGGGAACTTGGCAGGGGGATTAACAGGAGGAAACAGGATAACAGAGGATTTTGATTCCGGAGCTCAGTTTCCTCTGTTTTCTCCTGTTAGATTCTGTTGGTAAGACCAAGGTCCAATAGCGGCCATCGACGCGGATTCGGCAAACTCCGGCCATGAAAGCGAAGATCTTATTTTCAGTCGGGCTCGGAACGCTGGCCCACCCTCAAATCACGCCAGCTTTAACAGGAGATAACAGAGGCAACAGAGGTTTACGACATGATCTCTCCGTTCCCTCTGTTTGCTCCTGTAGAATCTCGGGGTTCTGAGCTAGCTCGACATGGCTCAGAACGGCAGTTATCCGAACATCGCCGGCAAAGTAGCGATCGTCACCGGCGGCAGCACCGGCATCGGCCGGGCCACGGCGCTTCTCTTCGCCCGACATGGCGCCCGTGTGGTGATTGGCGACTTGAATCCGGAAGGGCACGAAACGGTTAAAATGATTGAGCGGGCAGGAGGTTCGGCGCTTTTCGTTGAGACCAACGTGTGCAGTGCCCAGCAGATCCAGGATCTTGTTGCCGCTGCGGTGAAAACCTACGGCGGGCTGCACATTGCCTTTAACAACGCCGGATTCTTCCCGCCGCGGCTTTGCTGGCCGACGTCGAGGAAGCCGTATTCGATCATGTTCTTTCCGTCGATGTGAAAGGCGTGTTCCTCGCGATGAAGTATGAGATTCAACACATGCTGGGCGCCGGAGGCGGAGCCATCGTCAATAACGCGTCGATCGCGGGGATGATCGCCGATCCCGGCATCAGCGCTTACGTGGCGGCCAAGCATGCCGTGATCGGATTGACCAAAGCGGCTGCAATCGAGTATGCGAGCCAGGGCATCCGGATCAACGCGCTGGCGCCAGGATTAGTCGAGACCGGCATGACCCGGCACTGGTTCGACGACGAGAACATCCGCACCAAACTTTTGGCCAACACCCCGCTGGGCCGCGCGGCGCGCCCCGAAGAAATGGCTGAGATGGTCCTCTTCCTCTGCTCGGATTCAGCCTCCTTTGCCGTCGGGCAAGTGTTCGTGGTGGACGGCGGCTATACCGCGCACTGAGCAGAGGAACTCCTTCACAGGAGATAACGGAGGTAACTGAGGTTAGGGACTGAAAGCGAATCCGTCTCTCTGTTTTCTCCGTTTCCTCCTGTTGGAAGTCTCTGGCGCTTGGTACGACCAAGGTCCAATAGCCCAAGCGAGACTGGGGCTGAGAATCTAGCGAATCAAATTCAGGACGATCGTGCCTGCCGCATCACATAAACCATGAACGCACCACCAATCAACTTCAGCGCCAAGCTACGAAGCCGCCGCGGGGCGATGCTTTTCCTCGTCTTCCTGGGCGTGGCGCTGCTTCCGCAACCCGCGCACGCCTCCTTATTCCAGGGAGAAGCGCTGGATACCGTGGCCAATGTGATGTCCTGGCTCGTGCTGTTCATCGTTCCGATCGTGGTCATCAGCGTATTCTGGTTGGTTCACATCCTGCCGGAGAAAATCGCGCATAAGAAACGTCATCCGCAGACCAAGGCGATCCAATGTCTCTGCCTGCTCTCGCTCTTTTTCGGCGGGCTGCTCTGGCCGCTGGCGTGGCTCTGGGCCTATTCGAAACCGGTGATGCACAAGCTCGCCTACGGGACGGACGTTGATGATTCGCACGACGATCATGTGGCAGAGCCGGAGAATGAGACAGAGAAGCTGCGCGCCCGCGTGGCGGAGCTCGAAAATCAGCTTAACCGGAAAGGAGCGGTGTAATGGAAATCATCCTACTCGGCATATACGCCTTCTTCGCCTGGCTGGTTTTCTTCAAGTTCAAGTGGCTGCCCTGGAACATCGTCAGCCAGGTAATCACGATCACGATCCCGATTATCGGCCTGACCCTGACGATCCTCCTGCTCAACATCGTCGCCCCTTCCACGAGCGATGTGCGGGTGGTAAATTAC
>DASQLH010000076.1:0-5011 GCA_035630155.1 Chthoniobacterales bacterium | reverse complement strand
TTCAGTGAACCCATGATGGGAGCTGAGATCCAGGATTGCACGCATATGGAGAGCGACGATGTCACGGACACGCTGAACAGCCTGATGTCAGCCGGGTTCGTGGAGACCGTGCCGTATTACGAAGAAGTGCAGCTCGCCGAGATGCCGGTGACCGCCTTTGAATTGAATCCGGCGTATGCGTCTGAGTTAAAGCAGGCGCTTTACCGCCGCTAGTTCAGGCGTTGCCGGAAAGAGCCGGCTCCGGAGCGCCTCGCGACGTATCCCGCTGGCCGAAGAGCTGGCGAATCACTTCTTCGACAGGCAGCTCCTGCACGTTGATGTCGACCACGGCGCATCCCTCCAGCACCTGCCGGCAGGTCTCGGTCACTTTGGCGCGCGGCACTTTCAACTGCACCGAAACCGGCGTCTGCTGGAGCACTTCGCCGAGGAGCGAGAAATCCCGTTCGCTCGGGGATTGAAACGTGAGGCTGATGATTTTGTAGCCGGAGAAGCGGTCGATGATGGAATTGAGCGGGCCATCGAAAAAGATTTTGCCGTGATCGATGATGATGACGCGGTCGCACAGCTCCTCGATGTCCTGCATGTAGTGGCTGGTCAGCATGGTCACGATGCGGTGTTTTGAATTGTAAAGGCGGAGGAATTCGCGCACGCGTTTTTGGCTGACGACATCGAGGCCGATGGTCGGCTCATCGAGAAAGAGGACGCGTGGCTCGTGGATGAGCGCCGAGATCAGCTCCATCTTCATGCGCTCGCCCAAGGAGAGCTCGCGCACCATCACATTCATCTTGTCGCGGACGTCGAGAAGCTCGCTCAGGCCGCCGACTACCTGCTTGAAGCGGGCTGGCTCGATGCCGTAGATCGCGCGGTTGAGCTCGAGCGATTCCTGCGCGGGCAAATCCCACCAGAGGGCATTTTTCTGTCCCATGACGAGGCTGAACTGCCGCTTCATTTCGTTGCTTCGTTCCCACGGCACGAAACCGAGGACGCGCGCCTCGCCCCCGCTTGGGTTCAGGAGACCCGAAAGCATCTTAAGCACGGTCGTTTTGCCCGCGCCGTTCGGTCCGAGAAATCCCACCAGCTCGCCTTCTTCGATTTGAAAGGTCACGTCGTCCGCCGCGCGCGTTTCGTCGTATTTGCGACGGAAGAGACCTTTGATGGATCCGCGCAGACCGCTCTCCTTCCGGTAGGTCCGGTAAATCTTGGTCAGGCCGCGTGCTTCGATCGCGCTCACGGCTGCGGGGGTATCATGTATTCGTCTTTGGGGAAGAGGTCGGAATTCAAATCGCGCGGCGCGGGCCGCTCTGTTTCCGGCGAGAAGCGCTTGAATTGCCCGGCGAGCAGACTCGCCAGGAGCGGCCGCAAGTCACCTCCGACCCGGCGATAGTATTCGGTCGTGAAAGGATCAGTCATCCTGGCCATGATCTCCGCGGGCTCGGTCTCGACCGGCGCCTGGCTCCCAATGGCGATCCCGTCCACCAGGATGGCGTGCGGAAACACCGCGAGGAAGGAGGCGAGCACGCGATCGGTCGGCGCCCAGGTCACGGCGAGCCCGTCCGGCTTCAGGTGGGCCTTGAGCATTTGGAAATATTCGGATGAATAGAGGTTGCCCGAATAAGCGCTGTTCGGCCGCAGGGCGTCGGCCTCGATTACATCAAATTGCCGGCCGCTTCGCAGGATGTAGGCGCGTCCATCCGTGAATTCCCATTTGATCCGGGAATCCGTGAGCAGCGCATCGAGAGCGGGGTAGCGGATGCGAGGCGCCAGATCTTTGAGGGTGTCATGGATGCGGTCGATGATTTCGATGCAGGTCAATTCCGTGGTGTGTGGACTGCCACCCAGGGCATACACGGTGTCACCCGAACCGAGCCCGATCACCGCGACCTCCGCCGGCTTCGGATGGAGGACGACCGCCAGGAGGCCGATCTGAGTGTGGACTCCACCGAACGGCAGCCAGCTTTGGCCGATGCCATTCGTGAAAACCCAAACCGCTTCCTTTTCGAAACCATCCTGGTGGCCTTTCAGCACCGCCAATCCCGACGCGCCTTCACGAGCGATGGTGGCACGCGAGTCCACACCGTGGAGTTTTGCCCAGAGCCTCGGTGCGGACGGGATGCGAGACGCTATCCAACCCACAAGAATCAGCGAGATGGCGATGCTCACCCAGCGGCTCCAAGGCTGGCGCGCGATCTGCCAGGCGGCGAGACAGAGGAAGATTCCGCCCAAAACCACCAGCAGCTTCAAGGTTCCCGAACTTCCAAGCCAGCCAAGCAGACACCAGCCCACAATCATGGCCCCAATCATGGACCCGGCGATGTTCAGCGTTTGCAGCCAGCCGACTCGGCGGCCCAGCAGCATCGGGTTGTCCTGAACCAGTTTTTGCAAAACCGGGAAGCTGATGCCCATCAGGAGCGTCGCTGGAGCGATGAGCACGAAGGGGAGCACGAAGTAAAGAAAGAGGCCGAAGCGCGCGCTTTCCCCCAAGGCCGGCGCGATCTCGCTGCCCGAAAGCCAGGCTCGGATCGCAGCCGACATGTCCGCGGCGTTGACCGGCTCGTAGCCGCCGAGATAAACCCAGAGCGGTTTCAGGAAGGCCCTGCGATTCACATAGTGAAGGAGCAGCGCGAACGCGGCCCCCGCGTAAAGCGTGACGCCACTCTGGAGCGCGAGAAAAGTGATCGCCGGCCGGCGGACGCGCCGCGCGAGCGGGACGCCGATTATTACTCCCGCAGCCAGGCCGGTCAGATAAACAGCCAGCAGGGTGGGGAAGGTGAATGCCGTCGATTTTTGGAGAACCCCCAGGAGGCGGAACCAGACAATCTCCAGGGCAAGCGCGATGAATCCCGACAAGGCGTAGATGAGCATCCAGATCCGGACGGGGAATCGGGTGGCTTCCGCCGTTGCTCGCTTCTGCGGTTTCTCGGTTTCCGCCGGAGCAGGTGCAATCTCAGGACCCGACCACCACCAAAGGACCAGGGCGCCAATGGCGCAAATCGCGTTCATTGCCGCGCCGATTTGCAAAATATCCGCGAACCCGAAACGACGGAGCAGAATCCATGGAGTAACCAGCGCCCCAACGGCCGCGCCCAGCGTATTGATGCCGTAGAGATATCCGATGATCGCCGACGCCGCTTCGATTTTCGCCGTAAACGTTTTCGCCAAAATGGGCAACGTCATGCCCATGCAGAATGTCGGAATTAACAGGCTGAGGAAGAGCACCACCGGCAGCAGGAACGGCGAATCAGCGAGCCCGCTCCATCTCGAATAAAGCAGATCGTAATAGAGCCACTTACTTCCCAGCGCGAAGAGGGTGATGATTCCCTCAGCAACGCCGAAGGCCAGCAGGCGATGTTTCGATGACAAGCGATCCGCCAAATGACCGCCGGCGAGACTTCCGCAACCGAGCCCTGCCATGAAAGCGGCGACGGTGATCGTGACCGAGTAGACGTCCACGCCGGAAAAGAAGCCGAGCATGCGCTGCCAGATCGTCTGATAAAGCAACGCCGCGAACCCCGACGCGAAAAAGAGCAGGAGAACGAAGGCGAGGATCGCGCCGGATCGCGTCGGACGAAACGCCATGGCGGCAAGGTCGAGCTATGCAGCGCTCGGCTGAACCTTCCCGCTCTTCTTTTTCAGGAGCGGCAACACCTTCTCCACGAGCGCATCCGCGGTGAGGCCGTGCTTCTTGCGGAGAATCGGGATCGTTCCATGCTCGACGAACTGGTCCGGCCAGCCGATGCGGACCACGGGGGTATTGATCATCTGCGAATGGAGGTGCTCCATAACGGCGCAGCCAAAACCGTTGTGCAGGACGTGGTCTTCGATCGTGCAAACGACCTCCACACCGCGCGCGAAAAATTCCAGCGTGCCCGTGTCGATCGGCTTGATCCAGCGCGGGTTGATGAGCGCGACCGAAACGCCTTTCTCCTCAAGCTTGCGCGCCGCTTCTTCCGCGACCTCAAACATGTTGCCCAGTCCGAAAATGGCGACGTCCCGGCCATGTTGCACCACCTCCGCTTTGCCGATCTCGAGCAGCTTCGGCGAAGGTTTCGGCACCGCGCCAGTGCCCGCTCCGCGCGGGTAGCGGATGGCGATGGGGCCGGAGTTGTGGTTGGCCATCGTCCAAAGCATGTCGATAAACTCATCTTCATCCTTCGGTTGCATGTGGACGAAATTCGGCACGTGCCGCAGATAACCGATATCGAAAAGGCCGTGATGAGTCGGGCCGTCATCGCCGCTGAGCCCCGCGCGATCCATGCAGAGCGCGACGTTCAAATTCTGAAGCGCGATGTCGTGAATGATCATGTCGTAAGCGCGCTGCATGAAGGTCGAGTAAATGGTGAGGAACGGCTTCAGCCCCTGCGTGGCCAGGCCGCAGGCGAAAAGCGCAGCGTGTTCCTCCGCGATGCCAACGTCGAAGTAGCGCGTGGGATGTTGCGCCTGGAAAAACCCGAGACCGGTTCCGCTCGGCATCGCCGCCGTGATGGCCACGATGTTCTTGTTGGAATCGGCGAATTTGGCCAGCGTCTTGCCCATCAACTCGGAATAGGTCGGGGTGGGAGCCGGGGCTGTTTCGCCGCTCTCGATTGTGTATTTTCCAAGCCCATGGAACTTGTCCGGCTTCGCGATCGCCGGCTCATAGCCTTTCCCCTTCTTGGTCAGAATGTGGAGCAGGACCGGCTCTTCCTGGGTCTTCAGGAACTCGAAAGTTTTGATGAGCAGCGGAATGTCGTGCCCATCAATCGGCCCGTAATAGCGCATTCCCAGCTCCTCGAAAATGACACTCGGGACGAGCAGATTCTTCACGCCCTCTTCGACCTTGTGCGCGAATTCGACCGCGCTCTTGCCGGCGATCGCTTCCACGAAACGGCGTGCCTTATCGTGCAGGCCGGCGTAAGTCGGGTTGGCGACGATGTTGTTCAAATAACTGGCGATCGCGCCAACGTTCTTGGCGATCGACCATTCGTTGTCGTTCAGGACGACGATGAAACGGCGCGTTTGTGATTTGGCGTTG
>DASQLH010000075.1:0-27990 GCA_035630155.1 Chthoniobacterales bacterium | reverse complement strand
CGTTTCAGAGTTCTTCAAGCCTCGGTTTCTTTCGATTCCAAGGGCTTAACGGCATCTCCAAAATTCCGAAGAACTTTGGGCTTAGCCGTCGACCTATTCAACCCCGAACGAATTCGGGGCGAATTCTCCTTAGAAAGGAGGTGATCCAGCCGCAGGTTCCCCTACGGCTACCTTGTTACGACTTCATCCCAGTTACCGCTCATAGCGTAGGACGCTGCCTCCTTGCGGTTAGCGTGCGTACTTCGGCTACAAACGACTCCCATGATGTGACGGGCGGTGTGTACAAGGCCCGGGAACGTATTCACGGCGTCGTAGCTGATACGCCATTACTAGCGATTCCGGCTTCATGGAGGCGAGTTGCAGCCTCCAATCCGAATTGGGCTCAGTTTTAGGGATTTCCTCCACCTCGCGGTTTTGGTTCGTTCTGTACTGAGCATTGTAGTACGTGTGCAGCCCTGGCCGTAAGGGCCATACTGACTTGACGTCGTCCCCACCTTCCTCCCCGTTTCACAGGGCAGTCTGAACAGAGTGCTCGGACCTCACGGTCCGGTGGCAACAGTTCACAGGGGTTGCGCTCGTTGCGGGACTTAACCCAACATCTCACGACACGAGCTGACGACAGCCATGCAGCACCTGTGCAAATTGTCCCTTTCGGGACTCGCTGGCTTTCACCAACTTAGAGATGCATGTCAAGGCCAGGTAAGGTTCTTCGCGTTGCATCGAATTAAGCCACATACTCCACCGCTTGTGCGGGCCCCCGTCAATTTCTTTGAGTTTTAATCTTGCGACCGTACTCCCCAGGCGGCACGTTTAACGCGTTAGCTCCGGCGCGGAAGGGGTCGAATCCTCCCACACCAAACGTGCACCGTTTACTGCCAGGACTACCGGGGTATCTAATCCCGTTTGCTCCCCTGGCCTTCGTGCCTCAGTGTCAGGAACTGTCCAGAGACCCGCCTTCGCCACTGGTCTTCCTCATGATCTCTACGCATTTCACTGCTACACCATGAATTCCAGTCTCCTCTCCAGTCCTCAAGCACCGCAGTATCGAATGCAGTTTCGGAGTTAAGCTCCGAAATTTCACACCCGACTTACGGCGCCACCTACGCACCCTTTACGCCCAATGAATCCGAACAACGCTTGGGACCTCTGTATTACCGCGGCTGCTGGCACAGAGTTAGCCGTCCCTTCCTCTTCTGATACTATCAACGCCGATACAGTTAATATCGGCGCCTTGTTCTCAAATGACAGGAGTTTACAACCCGAAAGCCTTCATCCTCCACGCGGCGTCGCTCCTTCAGGGTTTCCCCCATTGAGAAAAATTCTCGACTGCTGCCACCCGTAGGTGTCTGGACCGTGTCTCAGTTCCAGTGTGACTGGTCGTCCTCTCAGACCAGCTACCCGTCAAAGCCTTGGTGAGCCGTTACCTCACCAACTAGCTGATAGGCCGCGGGCTCCTCAAAAAGCGCCAGGTTACCCCGGCTTTGGATTCAGAGAGATGTCTCCCCTCACCACATGCGGTATTAATTCGCCTTTCGGCGAGCTATCCCCCACTTTTCGGCAGATTGCCCACGTGTTACGCACCCGTTCGCCACTAAATTACTTCTGTATTGCTACAGAAGTAATCCCGTTCGACTTGCATGTCTTATCCACGCCGCCAGCGTTCGTTCTGAGCCAGAATCAAACTCTCCGTAAAAATTTGGAGCCCCGAATTGCTTCGGGGACAAAGTTTGTCGAGACACTCGCTAAAGTGCCCGAAATTCTGACCATTCTTGCCTGAAAGCGACTCGTGAGAGCCGAATCCAGGTTCGTCCGATCTTATAAATTAAGATTTCCTCGAGTCCCGAAGGACCGTTGGAAAAATATTTTAATCAAAGAAATTACCCATTCCTAATTAGCTTAAGGAACAGGCAACCCCGAATTGCTTCGGGGCTCTGACGTATAACGCACAATTCAATTTTCGCTGACTTACTTCACCTTTTGGATCCCGCGGATAAATTCCGTCGTGCTGCGAAATCCAAAATTAAACTGTCAAAGATCACCGTCCTCCCTGTCGCGCCGTAGCTTTAGGCGTAGGCGGATCTGCCTCCGGTACACGACAAAATCCGATCCGATCAGCTGACTGATAAAACCGGCTCGCCCATGAGCCCGAAGAGAAGAACACTCCGGGAACCCCCGGAGTCCGCATTTCAGCGGGACAGCAACATATTGCGTCCAATCACCTCGTCAAAGAAAATTTCCACCAAATCATGAAAAATTTTCTCTCCGCACAAACATGGTAGGGACGCCGCGCTGCGGCGTCCGCCGGCGCCTTCGATGTGGGGGTGGATCGGCCGCTCCGCCGGGCGATGCCAAACAAATGCGGCTTCGCCGCCAAAATGCCATCGAATGATCCCGCACGCGCGGGACTCGATCCACCTGGTCCTCCAGTAGCCGCGGCCCTGTGAGCCGCGCCCGCTGCATCTCCCTCCCGCACGGATTGCACATTTTCGGAAATCCACTCCATTTGCGCATGCCAGAGCTGTCCATTCCGTTTAGTTTTCGTCCGACCTTAATAGCTGCCCTCGCCGCACTCTCATTCCTCGTCTTTTCGACCACGGCGTCCGCGCAAGGACCGCTGTTTCAAGGAGTTGCAGTCCAACCAGGCAAAACAATCTCGGTCTCCGTCCCGCTCAATTCGGAACAAAAAACCTTCGCGACGATCGGCGGCAATCAGGTCCCGCCCAACGCGGTCGCGGTCCTTGCCGTGCCGCCCGGATTCGATCCGCAAAAGACGTGGCCCGTCCTGATCGTCTTTTCGACGAGTGATTTTCAACGCCAGAACCGCGGCGATATCCACTTCTATATCAGGGAGGCGCTGAGCCAAGGCTGGCTCATTCTCGCCGCCGATGGACCCGCGCGCCCCCGGGACGACAGCACCGGCTGGCGCGCCGCCATGACCCTCGCCGCTCTGGACGCGCTCCATCGCAGTTTTCCCGGCTCAAACAAATGGCCCGTGGCTTGCGCCGGCATCTCCGGTGGTGCCAAGCGCGCGTGCCTCATCGCTCCCTTGCTGGCGATTAAAGGATACCGTGTCGCCGGTCTTTATCTCGCCGGGGTGAACGAAGATCTACTCGGCGCCGGCGTTCGAAAATTTCATCCCGGGCCAGGCTTCTTGAGCACGAAGATTTTCATTACCAGCGGCCAGCGCGACAAGATCGCGACCCCGGAGCAAACGCTGCGCGTCCGAAACTCCATGCTTGCTTATGGTTTTCGCCAGGTGCGCCTGGAAACGTTTCCCGAGGGCCACAACGTAAAACGCCCGCTGACTCGAGCCGCGCTCCGCTGGTTTCATTCCGGTTCTTTCGCCGCCCCTGCGCCGGAGATTCAGACCGCTGACGTCTTGGGCCTGCGCATGGATGCAAACGAGATTGGTTCGGGCCCGCAGAAACAGATCGCCGTGACGGTCAGCGATTCTTCGCGCCACGCCGCGCCGATCGCGGTGCGTGTCTATTTTGTCGGGAAAGCGCCGAATGCCGGGGCCCGTTTCATTTACTCTAACGCCGAGCTTTCCGTCCACCTCCGGGGCGCGCCCGTGGCCAGCGCGAAAGTCGACGTGCCCGCCTTGAAATCCGATCCCCACAGGCGCGCCCCGAAAGGCTTCGCGTATGTCGGAGTGGGGGATGCTGAGGGTTGGATCGTGACCGCCCAAACAAACGGCAAGACTTTCCAGATGCGCGCTTCAAGCGCCGCCCTTCTCAACGTCGCTCAAGGACGATCGCATGATTCTCTAAGCGCGATGATTGCCGATTACGAGAAACGCTCCGCCGAGCCCCGCCGTTAGCCCTTTCTGTAGCCGCGGCCCTGTGGGCCGCGTTTTTCCGGGGAGCGCACGCGCCCTCGCGTGCTGGTTTCGGCGCCCTCGCCGAAACTCTTCTGTCCAGGAACGCATGCGAAGGCGATTCGTCTTCGCCAAGTCGCCGCGGCGACCGCTGCCGGTCCCTGTCATGCCGTAGTCCCGCGACTGCGGGCCGAAGGCGGATTCTCAAAAATCACGCTACAACACGTCACGCCCGCCTCCGCCTTTTGCAGCTCCGATACATCAACCGTCCGAACTCGAAAGCCGCGCTCCTCGAGCCGGGCCCGGGTTTTCGGAAACGAGCTTGGCAGGACGACCGTATCATTGATCAGGAGCGCATTCGCAGCGGCTGGCTCGTCCTCCGGCACATCGAGCAGCTCAAATCCCCGCAACGGCTCCACATCGATCCACGATCGATTGACCAGGATCGTGTCGTTGCCCACGTAGGAGCAGGCGCTCTTCAGATGCAGGCAGCCTATCGCTTCGACCGGTTGGACTTCGTAACCATGCGGCCGCACCAGCTCGCTCAACTGCTCCACTCCCTGCCGATTGGTCCGCCTCGATAATCCGACGAACAGGGTGTGGCCGATCCGCATAACATCGCCACCATCCAACGTCGCAGGCGCTTTCAGAAATTCGAGCGGCCGATAATCCGCCAGCGCCTCCGCCACACTCGCGGCCTCCGGCCGCCTGCTTGCCGCTCCCATGTTCGAGATCACCGCGACCTCATCCAGCACCACCGCCGCATCCTCGACAAAGACCGCATCCGGAAGTCCCGGCTCCGCCGGGAGAGAAACGATCCGCGCCCCCAGTTCCGCCAGGCAATCCCGATACGCCTCATGCTGAGCGATCGCCTCGGCCACATCGATCCGCTGCCGCTCATGAAACGACAATTCGCAGTCGTTGATGTTGGAACTCACATCGCGCGTAATTGCCGCGAGGATCATATTCGAACTCGTGAGACATCACGTTCACTCAGAACGAACCCGCCGTGTGGGTCACGCGTGATCGCCGTCAGACCCCCAAATAAAAGATAAATCGAATAGCGTTCCTCACGGCGTTGAATGGAGCCGGAGGGAACCCAGCGACATAGATGCTGACTGTGATGACAATCCAAATGAAGAGGAGCATGCTTCGAAACGAGATATATCGTTCCTAGCTTTAGCGACAACGACATTCTTAGATTCTGATCGTTCGAAAATGCGTTACTGGCAATGCCGGTGCGCAGCGGCATTCATCCCCGGTGTCGGCCCCCACTCGTCACCGCCCACTTCCCGTGATCACTTCGGAGATCGGATAAATCGACTTCAGCACAAGCGAGGGAATCACAGCGCGGTGCGCGGCAGATTGGGAGAGGCATGTTAAGCCTATTCTCAAAGACTCAACTTTGACTATCCAACCGACAATTGTTGCCCCCTAACAATATCAAAGATTTCAAATCCAGTGGTTGAAAAGAAACCGCTTTAGCGAGTGATTTGCGTGTTTCCGGAAAATAATGCGTGACAGCGATAGCACCGGTTGGCAAATTCTGGCAATGGCAACCAGCCTGTAAGCACACTCCCCCACTCACGCCATGTCCCCCGTTCAAACTCTAGAGAACGCTCCCTCTGACCCATGGGCTCGCCCTGACCGAACAGGGTGCTTCGAGGCCGTTTATGCAGCTTTGTTCGGTTACACTTATGGCATTTTGTGGATCGCGATTGCTGGCTGGTTAAAGCTCCTTTCGGTTGCTTTTTCACAACGGCACAATGCATATCCGACAACATTCGATCTGCAAGGTGAAGCGTTGTGGTTCGATTTCTTGATGGCGCTCTCTATTCTCTTAGCAATTTTCCAAGTTGGTCGGGCCTACCATTATACGCACTTGTTCGATGAGCAGCACGAGAATCCAGCCCACTTCATAAGTCGGTTCACTAGCGGGCCGCGTTTTGTTGATCGACTGCTGCGTGTCGGAGTCGCAAGTTTGGTTGTGGTAGCTGTCGAACTGTATGCAAGGCATGGTCTTGTCCAATATCATTTAACGCGACTTAAAGACGGAGTTTCCAACTATCAGTTACTCTTACCACTTGGGTTTATATTGTTTTTTATATTTCTTCTTTTACTCGTCTGGGACTTGAACCTTCTCTTCTGGAGAAAACGTGGAATGACCCGCATCGAAGATCAACGGACCTTTGAAACCTCCTTGATCATATATGATCCTCCATTGAAAATGGCACAGCGCGTAGGCGGTTTTGCTTACAGCGGTATTCTATGCGCGCTGTTGTATTTCGGACCGAATATCCCATTGTTAGTGATCTTCGGTGCGTCGTTGTTATTATTTGGCCTTGTCTGGTTTGGCGACTACTTACCTAATCGACATCGGTTTTGGTGGCGTGATGCTAACCGTGTGATACCGGATAAAGGCAGCGTATGGCTACGGCGGTTTTTTACGGAAAACTTATCGTGGTTATCAACTCTCTTGCGGTTATTTTTCCCACGCGCACTGTCTTCTAAAAGCACGCGATATTCAAAAGCTATGAAAAAAACTATTGTGATTGTAGTCATGTTGGCGGCGTTGATTTCTGCGTGGTGGCTTTTCGCCCCGAGACATCAAAGCCAAAGCGGGGCTATCTCGATGGCAATTGGGAAAAATGTGTGGTGTAGCCTGCCGATTGTCGCGAAGGAAAAAGGGTTTTTCAAGGAGGAGGGATTGGATGTGAACTTCAACTTTCAGGATGCTGGACGGTATTGTATGGACGCATTGCTCTCCGATTCGGTGGACTTGGCGGCGGTCGTCGAAGCTAACGTGGCGTATATCGGATTCGCCGGGAACAGGAAACCGGTCGTCGTTGCGGAGATAGTTTCTTCTAGTTGCGGAATTATTTCCCGCCGAAGTGCCGGAATAAACAGCGAAAGCGATCTTCGTGGCAAGAAAATCGCCTATACCCCCGCGACTGGGGCGGAGCCCTTTCTCTATCGCTTTTTGGCGAAGCATGGAATCTCAAATGGGGAGGTCGAATTGCGTAAGATGCAACCAAAGGCTTTGCAACCGGCGTTGGTCGCTAAAGAAGTAGATGCCGCTGCGACGTGGGAACCATTCATTTACAACTGTAATAAGGCGATGGGTGGGGATGCTGCAGAATTCCGCGATCCTGAGGCATTCACGGGGTTTATGATGCTGGCTACGAGTCGCGACTTTGCCGCGAAGAAACCTGATAGCGTTCGCGCAGTTCTACGAGCTCTTAGAAAGGCGGAATTGTATCTCAAAGATAATCCTAAAGATTCGCACGCTATGCTTGCGCGATATCTTGGAATGGAGCCGGAGGCGATTCAGCGAATATGGCCTTATTTCACTATGAGCCTTCGTATGAACAGAACAGACTTAATAAACGCCATCAATTACGTTGCAGATAATGCGCGGACTATCGATCCCGAATTTACGGGTAAGGAGACGCCTGACTACAATTCCTATATCGACGACTCTTTTCTCGCGGGTATAGGAAAGTAGAGCACCTGGCTTCAGAATTCAGAATGGTCATGGCTGGAAAGTGGTACCACGTCTGGCCTTGGCTCCTGCGGATCCTTGGCTTTGGATGCCTTGCTTTCGCGTGGGAGGTTGCACACGCTTTCTCCATTTTTGATCCTACGCTCCTCCCGGGGCTTAGCGCGGTTGCCAAAGCGTTTGTGAAATTGTTGGGCTCCTGGAATACGGTATCAGATGTTGGTATGACAGTGGTGCGGACTCTTGCGGGCTTCGGTTTGGCTGCAATCGCTGGGATTCCATTGGGAATTGGTATGGGAGTGTTCCGGCCTGTCTATTTGGCCGCGATGCCTCCCGTAGATTTTTTTCGGAGTATTCCCGTTACGACCTTGTATCCGGTATTTGTCCTTCTCTTGGGGGTCGGTGATAAATCAAAAATTGGAATGATTTTCACCGCGTGCGTATTCGTAGTGATGCTGAATAGTGCGTACGGAGTCCTACAGGCGCGTCCAACGCGTCGACAGATGGCGCGACTGTATGGATGCTCCGCGCCAAATGTTCTTCGTTGGGTAACTTTCTACGAAGCCCTACCGCAAACGCTGATTGGATTGCGGATCTCGTTGTCGCTTTCATTGATTGTGGCTGTCCTCACCGAAATGTTTATGGGCAGCGAATATGGGCTTGGCCAGCTCTTGACGGATGCGTATACGACGTTCGCGATTGATAGGTTGTACGCGATCGTAATACTTACAGGCACTATCGGATTTATTTTTAACAGACTGTTCGTTCGTCTGGAAACATGGTTGGTTCCATGGTCGTCCAAATGACAACTGTCGAGCTTAACGGGGTGTCTAAGGTTTTTCAGAAGCCCGGCGAACTCCCAGAGGATCTTTTTAGGAATGTTGATTTAAGCTTGGCGCCTCAGCGATTCGCCGCATTGATCGGACCCAACGGGAGCGGAAAAACCACACTATTGAATGTAATAGCGGGGCTGGTGGAACCAACGCGAGGTTCGGTGGAAATATTCGGCGGGCGCATGCCTAACCCCACATTTGGGTACGTATGGCAAAACTACAGAGACGCTCTGTTGCCATGGTTTACCGTTGAGGATAATATCGCTTTACCACTCCGTGCGAGGGGGGAGTCTTGGCAGTTTGGGCGGGATAGGGCGCGGGCCCTCTTGCAAGAGTTTTTGCCAGATGTTGCAGAGAATGCTAAGCCGTATGAACTGAGTGGAGGCCAGCAACAGTTAGTGAGTTTACTTCGAGCGATCGTATTGTCGCCAGATGTTCTGCTGCTTGACGAGCCATTCTCGTCTCTCGATCAGCATCGAAGTTGGAATGCGGCCCTTTATGTAGAGAGAATTTGGTCACAACATCAAGTTCCTGTTCTCTTTGTGTCTCATGACGTAGACGAAGCGGTCCTATTGGCCGACGATGTGTTCCTGCTGTCTCGATGGCACCGCGGCATTGTCGGGCGCGTAACGAATTTACTGCCTCGACCGCGAACGCTAGATATGTTAACCAATGCGCGGCACGTTGAATGTCGAAACAAAATCATCGATTTTCTGCGGTCCGAAAGTAATGACGGCTGCAGGACAGAGGCTAATTGGGAAAAATGATTATTGAAAGGCATAGGACTGCGCTTACTGCGGCCCAGGCCGAGCAAGTTGCGAGGCAGTTCGCCTTGCATGTGAAATGCGACAAGCCTCAATCGATTGATTCGATCCCGCTCGATTCCGGTATCGACCTAGAGGGCTTAGAAATTCATCCCGGAGTTCTTAGACCGATGAGCTCGAAGCGACTCGCCGCTTTTCTTTACCGAAATAGGGAAATGCTGGATTCAAAGGAGGTAATAGACATAGGATCAGGATGCGGACTGCAAGGAATTGTTGCGGCGTTGTATGGGGCGTCACGGGTAATTCTGTCAGATCTAACGGTTGAGGCTTGGAGGAATACGTCCGAAAATATTTCCCGGTTTGACGTCACAGAGAAATGCGAAAGCCGGCGTGGAGATTTATTTGAAAAAATCCCGGAAAGCGGAGACATCGTCATTTTTGCTCAACCTTATTTCGCCGGCTGTCCGGACCCACGGTATCCATTCACGTATGGAATGCTCGATGAAGGTGAGCTAATTCACAGGTTTTTCGAACAAGCAAAAGCACATGTACGAGAGCGCATATTGATGACTTATCTGGATTTAGCGGGCGATGTGAACAATCCAAGAGTCCAAGGTCCTAAGCATGGTTATCGCGTGATCGAACACGGGCCAGAAATCCTGACTACGGGTGAGCAGCGCGGACTTTTCTGGGTGCATGAACTAACTTTGAGACACTGAAGATGCCCCAGGGGTGAAATATGCGTTTGAGCTTTTAGAGCGGCTTCAGCATCGGTGATTAGTTTTTGGAAGCTCGCGTCGGAGCCTTTGAAAGTAGGACTTAGGAAGTAGGAAGTAGGAATCGAGAGGTCGGAGATCAGAAGTCGGATGTCAGAGGAACGGGACGAGCATGACATGCTGTTTTGCTCATTTGCTCGGCTGCGCCTTGAGCGCGGCTTCGGCGTCCGCGACGAGTTTCTGGAAGCGAGCGTTCGCGCGAGACCATCCCATTCTGGCGCCCAACGCAGGTTGGCAAGGTGCACGAACGATACAGGCTCGCCCGCCAAACGTTCCAGGGTGGCCAAAGCTTCTTCGTTGCGGCCGCAAAGGGCGGCGACGGTGGCGACGTTGCCGACGAGGAGGGCGCGGACGAAATGGTCTTCGCCGGCGCCGAATACCGATCTTTGATCCTCAATCCCTCACCAGGACACCCGTTTCGACGCATCGTAAGCGGCTTACGATAGATCTGCCTGACCCCAGAACTGTCCGAATTTGTCGTATCGTAACCGGCTTACGATAGACACGCTGGGGTTCCAGTGTTTCGAAGGCACTCTACCTTGACACTTCCAACATCCGATTCCAGACGATAGATCCGCTTGGGCTGGTGTTCTTAGAGGGCTTCCTGCTGCACAATTGAACCCTTCATCGCGATTGCGGGGTCGCGTGTTTTGTGCAGAACAGACAGGTATCGTAAGCCGGTTACGATAAACTCGGAATATTCAAATCCTTGATGACCGGCGGCGATGCTCGCCGTCTCATGCCGTCAATGCTTGGGTTTGCGCAGGGGTGCGAGTTGTTTTGGCGGTGAACGTGGGTGGTGGCTCGCCGGCTTTCTTTGCGGCCCGCTTTGCCTCGCGGATTGCCACCAAAAGCTTCGCTTGCTGGCGGGTCAGTTCGCGTCGACCTGAAGCGCCACCGCGCTTGCCGATCGCCGAGAAATAGTCCCGCACTTCACGCAGCAGGGTTACTCGCTCGGGGGGCATTTGAAAACATCGTAAGCGGCTAACGATGGATGACAAGGGCCGTTGTCCTTCCCGGCTGGAGGCTGGCGATGGTAGAAATGGGGTCACGGCCGGGGCATCAAATTGATCGAGACGGCCCCTGAAAGAACGCGTGCGCGCTCATTTGTTTGCCTGCGCTTTCATCGCTGCTTCAGCGTCCGTGATCAGTTTTTGAAAGCGCGGATCGGAACGCAGATTGTTCCATTCCGGGCCAGAGCGGAGCTTGCCAAGATGGACAAACGAAACGGGCTCGAGGGCGAGGCGGTTCAGGGTGGTGAGGGCTTCTTCGTTTCGGCCGCAGAGGGCGGCGACGGTGGCGACGTTGCCCACCAATAGGGCGCGAACGAAATGGTCTTCGCCGGCGGCGGTGACGGATTTGTTGGCCTCGAGCATAGCAGCGTCGCAGTGGCCGAGGCCGGCTTCGAGGGTGGCGAGGGAGGCGGTGATGTAGCCGTTATCGCCCAGTCTTGAGCGCAACGCGGTGAGCTTTTCGTGGCCTTCTTTGAAGGTTTGCTGCGCGCCGGCTTCGTCGCCGGCGCGGCGTTGGGCCCAAGCAAGCTCGGGATATAACCAGCTGACCCAGCCGTTCAGCTCGAATCCGGGGGAACCGAGGATGGCCTTGAGGGTTTCGATGAGCCAAGACCAGTCGTGACGGAGGTTCCGATACTCGAGCTGGATGGCAAATGTCGTCGCGCTGGTGAATTGCGGCGGGAGCGGGTCGAGGATCTGGCCGGCGGCGTCGAGGTTTCCTTCGTAGACGTAGCTTTGGGCTTTCAGCGGCGGGATCGAGGCATCGGCGGGATTGATGGAGAGGGCGCGGTCGTACCATTTGCGAGCTTCCGCGGTGCGGCGCATGGGGAGGAGGGTGTCGCCGAGGCCGGTCATGACGGAGACGTTGCGCGGGTCGCGCTCGAGCGAACGTTCCATCAGTTGGTTCGATTTTTCGTAATTGCCGCGCCGACGCTCGACGGCGGCGCGAGCATGCAGCACTTCCGGATTGTTAGGCGAACGTTTGCCGGCCTCTTCCAGCGCAGTCAACGCGGCCGCGTAGTCGCCTTTGCCGCGGTAGAGATAATAACCTTTCGCCAGCCAGGCTTCGACAGATCCAGGGGCAAGGCGCATCGCTGTCTCTGCGCCCCGTTGGGCTGCGACCAGCCGTTCGGTGGTGTGATCGAAAGCCTGGAAATAGAGGAGGCCGTCCACCATCGAAGCGTGCGCCCAGGCCAGCGCAAAATTCGGATCGAGCTTTACGGCCTCAGCGAACGCCTGCGACGCGGCCGCCAGATTTTCCGGGCCGAAGCTCTGGTTTTTGGCAAAGAGACCGCGCAGGTAGGCGTCGTAGGCGGCGGGGTTGTTCGTCGGGCGCATTGCCAGGACTTGTTGCTCCTCGCCGGTGAGCTTCGCCTTCAGCGCCGCCGCGATCGCCCCCGCGACCTCGGATTCGACCGCGAAAATATCGTCGAGCTTTCGGTTATAGCTCTCCGCCCAGATATGCTCGTCGGTCGCGGCACGGATCAACTGGACATTGATGCGCACCACGTCGCCGGCCCGCTGGACGCTGCCTTGCAGGAGATTCGCCACGCCCAGCTGCTGGCCGACTTCCCGGATATTTCCAGGCTTGCTCTCGTATTGCTTCGTCGAGGTGCGCGAGATCACCTTCAACGCGCCGATCTTCGCCAGACGCGTCAGGATTTCGTCCTGGATGCCGGAGGCAAAATAAGTATTCGCCTTGTCATCGCTCAGGTTCTGGAACGGCAGCACCGCGATCGACTTCTCGAGGTCTGCGGCCTTGCCGGCTGATGGTTGGAATAATTGAAACGCCAGCAAACCGGCTGCGATCACGCCCAGCGCGGTGATGGCCGCGGTGAGATTGCGGCCGGTTTTCCGCGGGAGCGACTCGCCCGGTGCGAGATCCTCGGTGCGCTTGATGCCATCCGGCGTCAACTCGAACGCCCAGGCAAAGATGAGCGCGATCGGAAAACCGAGCGCGACCAAGACAATCACGAGCCTCGTTGCCCATGTCGGAATCTCGAGGACGGGGAACGTCGAAGTGGCGAACTGGATCAACAGCCAACCCACGACTGCATACGCGACCGCCACCTTGTAAACGTGCCGCCGCTTCAGCTCCGCGAAGAAGTTGCGCTGGCTCATTTCGGTGCGGAGATACTCATCTTTCTGCAAGGTTTCGAGGCTAACGCTGGAGCGGGTTTTGCTCAGGGTTAGCGAGCAATTTTTGAAAGCGCGCATCTCCGCGGATTGGGTCCCATCCCCAACGCAGCTTTAAGTCGCCGGGCGTAATGCTCTCTTCAAAGTTATCGACCATGCCAGGGCGCGTAAGGGAGTGCTCGATGAGTGGCAATGCCAGATCGGCCTCGCCCACGCGGGCGTAGATCAACGCCAAAAAAGCCGTCATCAAGGTCCCGCTGAGGGCGTCTGTGGACTCCGGCTTTAACTCACACGCACGCCGCCCTTCGCGGATCGCATCGTCCTTTTCTCCCATGTGGGCGTAGAGCAAACCGAGATAGGCGTGACGGAAGGCATTCTCTGGACTGGCGTTCACCTCTGCCTGAAAATGGGCGCGTGCTGCCTCGAAGAACGGTTGGGCACGGGCGGCGTCACCGCGCGCCAGCTCGATGCAGCCCCGAAGATAACTTTTCGGCAACGGCGGACCACCACCCGAATAGCCCGCGGAGATGAGTTCGAACTGAGATGCGGCGAGTGCCCGCTCGGCCGCAGCAAAGTCACGTTCAAGTAATGCGATGTCCCATCGCGTCAAGGTGGCGAGTCCATTCGGATCTACGCCCGCTGGAACCTCCGCGAGAACGCTCTTGAGCAAGCCGGTGTTGCCTTTCCACCAGATGTCAACGTAACCGCGAACCACCTTGTAGATCAAAGCCGGCGAGATTGTTTGGGCTCGATCCCAGCTCCGCGCACAAGCGGCCCAATCGCGGACGTGGGCGTAAGTGTCGCCGAGGTTAGCCACCGTATGCTCGTTGCGCGGGTCGATGGCGGCCGCTTCCTCGAATTTTGCCAGTGCCTCAGGCCAGCGTCCTTGCCGTCGGCGAACCGCGCCCACGCAGCCTGGGATCTCGGCATTGTTCGGCATCGTGCGCGAAGCCAGCTCAAACTCGGCCAGGGCGCGCTCGTAGTCGGCGTCGATCCAGAGATAGCAGAGGCCGAGCGCTAGGTGAGCCTCACCCAGGGCCGGTTGCAGCCGGAGCGCTTCATGCGCTTCATTTCTCGCTTCTGTCGCACGCGCCTTCGTGGGCTGAAACTCGTGATAAATATTGGCGATGGTGTGCGCCAGGCGCGCATGCGCCATAGCGAAGTTCGGATCCAGCGCGATCGCCTGCTTGTAAAGCTGTTCCGCCATCTGAGCGTCCTCCAACAGGATACTCAGACGGTCCTGGGACTCGCGCGCGCGAAGGAATAGCAGGTAGGCTTCGGCGTTTTCGGTCGGCTTGCTTTCCACCCGCGCTTTTTCTTCCGGAGTAAGTGTGGCGCGCAACGCACTGGCGATCTCGGTCGCAAGTTCGCCCTGCAGAGATATCGAGTCGGCCAGCGTCCGATCGTAATTCTCGGCCCAAATATGCCGGTCCGTGAGCGCGTCAATCAACTGCACCGAAACGCGCACCCGATTACCAGCGCGCCGCACGCTGCCTTCCACCACGTTGCTGACACCGAGGTCATGCGCGATCTGGCGAAGGTTGCGCGCGATGCCGCTCTTGTACTGCATCACCGAGGTGCGGCTGATTACCTTGAGCTGCTTGATCTTCGCCAGGTTCGTCAGCAGCTCGCTCTGAACTCCATCGGCGAAGAAGGCGTTCTCTTTTTCGTCGCTCAGATTTTCGAGGGGCAGCACTGCGATCGACTTATCGGGAATTCTCGCTGTCGTTGTTCCGGTGCCGGTCGTGTAGCGCCCGATGAAGAACAAGCCGATTGAAAGCGCGGCGCCGACAAGGACGACGTAAATCCAGCCGCGACCGCGCCGTTTCGGAGCTTCACTATTGTCCTCGGTTCGTTTGATGCCTTCGGGCGTCAGCTCGAAGGCCCAGGCGATCACCAGCGCTATCGGGAAGCCGATGATGATGGCCAGCACAACGAGCCGCACGGCCCAGTTCGGAATATCGAAGAACGGGAATGTCTGCGTTGCGATCTGGATGAGGAGCCACGCAACCACGCCATACGCGACCGCAACCTTATAGACGTTGCGGCGCTTCAGCTCGGCGAAGAAAACCCATCCTGCGTCCATTTAGCCGGATACGGACTGTTTAGACAGCCAAAACCGGGTCCAGCGTTCCCAGGACTGCGATTGACTGCCGAAAACACGCCGCCCAGATCCTGATCGACGGCTATCCGCTGAAAAATATGCGCGACCTCGACAAGATCACGACCCTGATCAAAGGCGGGAAAGGCTACGATCCGGCGACGATAGAGGAGGCGCCAGGCATCCGCTACTCAGGCGCCGTTCTGCCGGGCCGCGAGCAACCATCACGGGGCCCAAGAGGCATCAGGCCCAAAAAAGTGGCCAGTGACCGTTGACATGTGACAAGCAAAAACGCTGGCCGCTTGTCATCTATCGTAAGCTGGTTACGATGCTGTTGCCTTGCCTCCCGAACGAATAACCCTTCCCCGCAAAGTGCGAGAGTACTTCTCTGCGATCGGCAAACGCGGGGGTGCGGCTGGTCGGCGAGAGCTGACCCGTCAGCAAGCGAAGCTTTTAGTGGCCCTCCGTGAGGAGAAGCGCGGCGCAAAAAAGGCCGGAAAGCCAGCACCCGCCTTCACCGCCAGGCAACTCGCACCGCTGCGAAAACCAAAATCATTGCGCCCTTAGCGTTGACCCTCTGCGCCCTGTCAACCCGCAGATTTCGGCTATCATCGTAAGCGGCTTACGATGTTATAGCCTGGTCGTCCCCAAAAACTTCCGCGCCGCCGAACGGATCTATCGTAAGCCGGTTACGATGGGATCACCGTCTGACCAACCAAATGGGAGATTAGTGTCGAAAGTAAGCTCTGACCCCTCCTCTTCGGCCGAGGTTGACCCTCTGCGCCCGGCCCTCCCCCGATCTCGGCTGTTATCGTAAGCGGCTTACGATGTTATAATCTGGCGATCCCAAAAATTCCGCGCCGCCGAACGGATCTATCGTAAGCCGGTTACGATGCGACCCAGTCGTGTGCACAGCGAGTTCCTCAGTGTTTGGATGAAAGGAAAGGGGAATTCTGGATGCATCTCCTCAGGCCTCGCTCCTGCCGGTACCGGCGGCAAACGAAAACAATTGCGCCCTTAACGTTGACCTCTGCGCCCTGCCAACCCGAAGATCTTCGCTTTTATCGTAAGCGGATTACGAGTTATATTCGGGGCGTCCCCAAAAACTTCCGCGCCGCCGAACGGATCTATCGTAAGCCGGTTACGATGCGACCCAGTCGTGTGCACAGCGAGTCCCTCAGTGTTTGGATGAAAGGAAAGGGGAATTCTGGACGCATCCACTCCGGCCTCGCTCCTGCCGGCGCCGGCGACCGCGACCCGGCTCCATGAGTTTCGTAAGTTACCCGGCCAAAGAGGAAGGCATTGGCCTGGGCGAGGTTTTCTGCCGCGTCACGATGCCATTGCGCCCTTAACGTTGACCCTCTGCGCCCTGCCATGCCGCGGATCTCGGCTGTTATCGTAAGCGGCTTACGATGTTATAGCCTGGCCGTCCCCAAAGACTTTCGCGCCGCCGAACGGATCTATCGTAAGCCGGTTACGATGCGACCCAGTCGTGCACAGCGAGTTCCTCAGTGTTTGGATGAAAGGAAAGGGGAATTCTGGACGCATCCACTCCGGCCTCGCTCCTGCCGGCGCCGGCGACCGCCAGCCTCTGCGCCTGCCATCCGGCAGATCTCCGCTTTTATCGTAAGCGGCTTACGATGGTATAGCTTGCCCCCCCAAAAAACTTTCCGCGCCGCCGAACGGATCTATCGTAAGCCGGTTACAATACGACGACTCTGGAGCATCGCTTTCGTTTATTATCTGTCGTAAGCCGGTTACGATGCGACAACTCTGGACGCATCCACTCCGGCCTCGCTCTGCTGGAGCCGTCGGCCGAAACGCTGCCTCCATCAGTTCGTTGGTTACCCGGCCAAAGAGGAGGGCATCGCTGATCGCTGCCCACCACGGCGGGTTGATTCGATCGCAGCCCGCAATCTCACCCTCGCCCCTCGGGTTGTGTGATCCTTGTCGCGGCTTCCCAGCGCGCTCCATTCGTCTACTGCGAACCTGGGCGAGGTTTTCCGCCGCGTGACGATGCAACTTCTCTGGCACGCCGTAGCCTCGTTCAAAGGCGGCTTCGTCCGGGATCATCTCACGAAGAGGCCGCACCGCCAAGGTGACGTTGATGGAATAACGAAGCGGTCGTATTACGCACGATTACAGCCGACGACATCGACGAGCCAGTCGCGGAAGCGTGTGACTCCCTGCGCGATCCCCGTCCGATCAGTGACCTTCTTTGTTTTCGTTACGGTAAAACTCAGAGCCGCAGGGCGCGCTCACGCGATCTGATTTGGCAACAGTCAGTTGTCCGTTCGCGAGATGAATGGATCGCGTGTCCGAATAGCGGCACGTCTTGTAGCAGCGAAGGCGAATTGGGAATGCGGCCTTCCACCGGCTGTGCGAAAAGCGCGAGCAAGCTTCTCGTGTAACTCTCAGCCACACGCGCGTAGCATCCAATCGCTATAAGCTTCCGCCTGCGGCTGGAGCGCCGATCGAGACGCGACCCGAGGAGCGGTGAACTGTTGAATGCAAAAATGCGAACCCGCTGTTCCCGGCTCTTTCCCGCTCCCACTCTCAACGCCCAGGCGGGTTCTCCGGCACCGCACTGGAAAAATTACCTAGCAGCAACCGCTTTGCCCTGTCATAGATTGGGATAAATTCCCTCACCATGGATCCCGTATTTCTGGCCACCGTTACCTCTGCCATCACACATCTCGCTATGGAGGTGATGAACGGCGTTGCATCTGAAGCCAGCGTATCGCTTTGGAAAACCATTTCCGAGAAGCTGGGTTTTTCTGCCACCCCGAGAAAGGAAGAACTTGCTCCACTCGTCGCAGGTAAGCTGCAAACCGACCAGGATCTCGCTTGCGTCATCGCTGACCTACTCCAGAACAAATTAAGCAGCACGGATGTCACCGCCTTGGTAGGCCGCATTGATGCGAAGGGTGCCAAGGTGACCGTGATCCACACCGTGAATGTCTCCAGCGGAGGCTTTACAATAAGCAACTAATTCCTCGCACTAGGTCATGGCCGGAGTAGTCAATATCGCTCAGGTAATATTGAACGACGGTGATTTCGAGATCAACGGAGGTTTGCAGCCCTCAGGACATCCCCACGCCAAGTCGTGCCAAGCGCCACTGCCCCCGGAATACTGCCTGAGCCGAACCGGGATAGAGGACGTTCTCGTGAAAGCTGTTGTGGAGCAGAGCTCTGCTGCTCGGCTGCGAATCGTTCGTGGTCCCAGCGGTTGCGGCAAAACCACGGCTGTGGCGAACGCGTTTCGCGAAATCTGCCAGGATCGCGCTGGAACTTGGGTCGATTGCCGCATCCACCGCTCCGTCCCGCCCGAGATCAACTCCGGCGCGGTCGCGGTTTTCGACAACTTGAACAGCCTCAACCATCCTGCGATGAAGGAGGACTGGTTCGCCCGTTGCCGTGCCACTGGAGCGGTAGTGTTCGTCACGACCACAGCGGAGATCGTGGAGCGTGCATTGATTGCAAAGTTTGCCTGCGCTGCTTTTCATGATGTTTCGGTGCCGGTTGATTTTCTATCGAATGCGGAAGCCCTGACCTTCCTTGAAAATACGGTCGTCGGCTTCGATTCCAATCGCGCCACCTACGAAAAGCTACTCGATTGCGCTCGCGGCCGACCCCTGATGTTCCAGCTTCTGTCAGCGCTGGCCGGGCATGGCGTGCCGACCGGGGAATTGAACCATCAAGCGTGCCCGGGTGATGACCCGCTCGGCAATCTTGTCCGGCAATGGCTGCTCGAATGCGTGCAAAACCAAGCGACGAATGACGTCTTGGAAGTTCTCTGCAAACTGACATTCATCGGCATGAGTGTTAAAACGCTGTCAGCCATACTGGAGAAGAACATTGAGGATGTGGGCGAAGCGGTAAAACCGCTGATCGCTCGTGGGATCGTAACGATTTCGTGCCGGAATCGAGGCGGTCACGAGCAGATACTGGCCGTTCACGACACGGTGCGAGAAAGCGATTTTGCACACGCAGTTGAAAGCGAAACCGAAGCCGAACGACGTGCGGTGTATCTGAAGCTCTTGCGAAAGAGCATCAACACGGAAAGTGGCTCGGACGTAGACATGCTTGCATCTCTCGACGCATGGATCGCCTGTTGGTCCGCCGTCTTTCAGCCCGCGCCAGGGACGGAAATGGATAATCAGAAGTTTCAGGCGCTGTATCAGGACTGCGAACAACTGCTTCCCAAACTGGTCGATCCAAGCAACAGCTGGACGTACTTCGAGCGCGACGTGGAAAGCTTCCTCGACCACAAAATATCCGAGGACATGTGGTGCGCCCCGTTAACCGCCCTCGGTCATCTGCTGCGGGATCTGCCTCCCAGTTCGTTGCTGGCGGAAATGATGTGGCGGGCGTCACGCAACTACGATGGTTGGGGTCGCGCCTCGGCAATGGGTGTTTCCTGCTCGCACTGGTATCGATTGGGGCGCGACGCAAGAAAGCGCGGAGCAAAGAAGGTTCGGGAATGGCTGCAATATGCGGCTGCCAGGGCAGATCAGGCGGACCCAGATGATGATTCGTGGGGAAGGCGCGAAGATATTCTCGGCCTCGATGTTCTTGTCGCAATTGCAAGCTTGGCCCGAATGGAAAGCGACCACACTGCATTAGGGGCGATGGCCGCCAGTGATTATCAACAAAACTTTTCGCAGCTCCAATTGCCCCGCCTCGCCATGCTCGTGAAGTTGGGTGACAGTGGTCTCCTTAACGCATCGTCGTTCGAAGAGTTGTGGAGGGGGATTAACCACATCACTCCCATGCTCCTGCGCGTCGGGGAATACCTTTTGACGCACAAGCAGTTGGATCCCGAAACTCATAGGCTTTTGAATCATTTGCGAGATAAGTACGGTCCCGCAGAACAGGCCCCCAACAGTCTTTCCATGGATATCGCTCGCTACGCCTTCTCACCATGCTTCGCGGAGTACGTGCGCAAGACGGAGCCAGGCGCGCAGCGTCACTTCTGATCCGCCATGGGCGTCCCTGCGTGTCGACGCCGACAGCGGTCACTCCTACTTCCAGACGATTACTTGCCGAATGCGACACGCCCTCTCCCCGGCACTCACACGACGCCAAGAATTTCAAAGGCGCGGCAAGGGTATACCTAAACCGTCCGTCAGGGAGTGGAGAATTAGGCAAGAAGCTGCTGGGGATTGGAGCTTCATATCGTCAACTCCGCTGGCCCGGATTTCTGAACCCCTGACGATCTCAAGCTCTCATCCGAGCCGGCTCCGCAAGCTCTGACCCTGACCGGCTCCGCACCGCGGCCTTCTGCCGGACCACGCGTAGTGCATAATTGCATCGAGCAGAAGGTCGTCCGTGAGGACGCCGTCACTCCGCGGCGAGGCCGAGTTGCTCGCGCATGGCTTCGACGCGTCGCTTCATGACGGCGCGGCCGAGCGACTCGTTGCGAAACTCCGCGAACTGCGGTGTCGCGCAGGGATTCCAGCCCCGAAGGAGCGACAAGGGGTCAGAGCTCACCATCGGCGGCGGGGCCAAGTTGGTCGCGCTTGGCTTCGACGCGTTGCTTGTGACAGTATAGTCACCAGTGGTATATTTGGTCGGGCTCGACTGGCAGGGCGCCCCCAGAATCGTGATGAGCAACGCAGACATCTTTGGCTTCGAGGAAAGCGGATGGGCCGAGATCCGCAACGGGATCGTCCACATCGTGAAGAACCACCGGCGCAGCGCGCAAGATGCGGCGGTGCCCCCGGGCCAGGCGATCGAGTTCGAGTTCTACGTTGCGCAGTTTCCTTTTCACATGAACGTCACGCACGGCGAAGACTACATCGGAACTACGGAGCGCCGCGTCCCGGTGCGCGACGCCGGCTCGTTGATCCGCGATCTGCAGCGCGAAACCGCCTTGGCGGCCACGCCCGCGGCCGCAAGCGCGACCCCTATCACTACGACGACCACGACCACGCCCACCACGATGCTCGCGCGCCGGCGCCCGCTCGACATCGTGGACTTCAACGGCGGGACGTTCGAGCCACCGCTTCCGGACCCTCCGCAGGATCGGGTCGTTCCATTCGAGATCACGCTCACGCCGCCGAACCGGCTCGCGCCGATCGTGTTCACGAACCCGTGGGCGAGCACGATCTCGCGTTGGCCGAACGACACGCCCGGGGCGTGGATCAACCCGTCGTACATCGAGCGCGCCAAGGGCCGGTGGAAGATTTCGGTGCGCAACACGAATCCGATCGCGCGGCGGATGCACGTGGACGTGCAGTCGGTGCACGCGCTCACCGGCGTCCGCCACCAGGACATTCCGCTGTCGCTGCTGAACACGTTGTCGGCGTTCGCACTCGCGAAGGCGCTGCCAACGATCGAATATGATGGCGGCAACATCGTCGTCTCGACGCCGACACATTTCCTGGATCTGAAGGGCATCGACCGCGTGTACTCGCTCGGCTCGGTGGCCGCGAAGGTGATCGACCATCTGCCCACGTTCACGCCGTTGTCCGCGAAGGTGTTGTCTCAGGCGGACTTCGCGGCCCGTATCGAGCAGCGCATCGCGGCGCTCAAGGTGGAGTTCAAAGCGCTCTTGTTAGAGTTTGGCTCCTCCGCCGCCATGCAGACGAGACAGCTGCATGCCATCGAGGCATGTAAGAAGTCCCTCAAACGGCTGCGGGAAATTCCGGCGGCGGGCGCTGCGTTCTGCATCGTTCTCGAAGGCATGTTCACGGAACCGAACGTAGATCTCCGCGTGATCGGAACCGTCGCCAAGATCGACAACCGGATCCCGCAGATCGGCCTCGTGTTCGACGAGCAGTTTAAGTTGACGAGAGTGATCACGAACCTCGCGATCGACCTGAGCCCGCTGCTCACGAAGACGATCCTTGCCACGGCAGCGCTGTCGGCGATCGTGAACCCCGTCCTCGGCGCGTTCGCGCTAATCGGCGGCGCGCTACTCTACAACTCCATTGACGATTTAGATCTCGAGGAGGAAATCCGCATCAAGCTATTCGCCAAAGGGCCCGATATCGCTGACTACGTGAAGCGCGCGCTCGAGCGCATCACGGACTTGGGCGCGAGCGGCCTGCACGTGCGCATCCATCCGGGCGCGGCGGCGGACGGCTCGGACAATCTCCACATCCAGTACTTCAATCCGTCCGATGCGCAGCCGCCGCGGCCGCGGCCACCGGCGGTAGACGGCACGTTCGCAGGAGCGGTCGAGACGCTGGTGCTCTCGACCGGCGAAGGCGTCCCACGTCCGAGGCGGGCGCTGACCAACGTCGCTCATCGCAGCCCCGTGGGACTGGCGGCTTCAGCGGAGGGCGCGCTTTCGGGGGAACCCGCGGCGTCGGCCGAGCCCGCGGCGTCGGCAGAGCGCGAGATCACCCTCGCGCGTGAGGCGCCCGGTCCACTGCCGCCCGGATTCGTGGTGCCGTCGGCCGAGACGCTCGGCCGCCTCGATGACCACGACTGCATCGTCGTGGTGATGATGGAGAACCGCTCCTACGACCATTTCTTCCACGACTTGCCGCTCGCGCATCCCGGCAGGGGTTACGTGAAGCCGCCCGACGGCTACCAGAATCCCGCGCCGCCGGGCTTCAAGCACCCGTTCTCGATCGTCCGCAACACGAGCATTGGCATCGGCAACAGCCTGATCTTTGTGCCGAGCAAGCGCTCGACTGATCCGAACCACAACTACTCCCACACGAAGTTCCAGATCGGCGGCGGCACGGAGGAGACGAAGGGCAGCGGCGAGATGAAGGGCTTCGTCGCGGATCTCGCGCGCGACTCGGATTCGCCACAAATCGCGATCAGCTACTTCGGCATGGAAGACTTGCCCGTCTATCGCGCGCTCGCGAACTGGTACCCGGTGTGCGATCGCTGGTTCGCGGCGCTACCGGTCGGCACGTACCCGAATCGGCTCGCGAGCCTCCAGGGGAACGTGCCGTTCCTGTTCAACATCCACATGGACGACCCGTCCTTGGGCTACATGGAGGACTATTCGATCTTCGATCTGCTCGACGCACAGGGCATCGGCTGGAAATTCTTCGAGAGCGACATCGGCACGCTGCGCCTCTACGACCGCTACAGGCTCAACGTCAGCAACGTGCGGCCGATCCAAGAGCTCGACGCGACGCTGCAGGCGGCGCGAACGAGCGGTCAGTTGCCGCGCGTGATGTTCATCGAGCCGCAGTTCCTGTTTGGCAACGACGACCACCCGCCGATGGACATTCAGCAGGGGCAGAAATTCATCCGCCAAGTGATCGGAAAGTTCATCGAGTATGGACAACTGCACCGGACGCTGTTCGTGATCACCTACGATGAGCACGGCGGATTCTTCGATCACGTGCCGCCGCCGGGGACGCCGGCTGCCGCGTATTTCGGCGACTCCGTCGCCGATGCCGGCGTGCGCGAATATGGTTGCGTGGAATCGCTCTACCTGCGCGAGCCGATTCCCGGCGACGAGGATTCCGTCGCGCCGACCTGCCTAGGCGTGCGCGTGCCGAGCCTCGTCCTCTCCAAGTATGCGTCGCCGCGCGCCAACCACACCGTGCTCGACCACACGGCGATTCTCAAGACGGTGCTCCTGCACAACCGCGACCGGATCAGCACGGAGCAGTTCACGCGGTTCGGCGAGCGCGTGATGAAGCGCAACCACTTGGGCCAAGTGCTGGACCTTCAGAGCGCCCGGCCGGTCGACTATTCGGCGCTCTCCGCGGAGATCGGGTATCGTAACTCGTGGTTGGACAGCATTATGCCCGGCGTCGTGTCGGCGCGCGCCGTTGGAATGACCGCGACGCATCCGGCGAACGTGATGCGTGGGCTTGCGTTGCCGCGGGGCCGCAGCGTGACCGGGAGCTGAGGGCGGCGTGGGGGCTGTTCCGAAAGCGCGGCTCGGTCGCGATCGCAATTTCTATGTCCTGCAGCACGCTCGCGGCTTCGGCCGTTTTCCCGAGCTTCAACAATGAATAGCCGAGCTTGAGCTGCCGGCGCCGGGTCCGCATCGTCGGCTGCGAGTCGCCCTTCACGTTTCCGTCCAGGACGGAGACGGCGTCACTCGCAGCTCTCTGCCGGCCGGTAGACCTGGTGCTGGGTGCCGCCGTTGCTGCCGCCGATATCGGTGCCGCCGCCCGGGACCCAGATCAGACCGTCGACGAAGGCTGAGCCGTAGACGCCGTGAACGGGGAACGGCATGTCGGGGAGGCTTGTCCAGGTGTCGGTCCGAGCGTCGTAGTAGTCATGGTCGGGGAACATGCCGCCCGGTCCCTCGCCGCCCCAGACGTGGAAGCAACCTCGCGCCATGACGCCGTTCATGCCGCTACGGGCGCGCAGCATGGGGGCGGCGGTCGTCCAGGTCCGCGTTTGTGGGTCGAAGACTTCGTGCACGGTCGTCATGAGGGGCGACAATCCGTTGCCTTGACGCCCTCCGACGAAGTGGATGCGGCCGTTGATCGCCGCGCCGGTAAAGTGGTTGCGCTGGGTGGGCAGGTTCGGCAGCACCTCCCAGCTGTTGGTCGCCGGGTCGTAAACGGCGAAGTCGGCTCCGCGCGGCACTCGTCCACCGGCGACGTAGATTTTGCCGTCGTGCACAATGGCCACCCCGGAGCTGCGCGCCGTGGGCATCGGCGCCTTCGTGACCCATACACCGGTCGCGGGATCCAGCTCGTAGACTGTGTTCACGTAGCTGTTAGTGCCCGGGGGGTCATCCGCCTGGGTCTGGCCGCCGATCAGGTAGATCTTTCCGTTCACGGTGGCGGCCATCCCGTGGTTGTTAGGCAGCGGGAGCTGCGGTCCGAACTCCCAGCGGTCGCTCGCGATGTCGTAGACCTGGACCGTACGGACGGTCTGCCGACTCTCCGGATAGCCGCCGAGGAGGTAGAGCTTGCCGTTCAATTCGGCGAAGGCCAACTCGGAGTTGGCTTCGAGCAACGGGGCCCGCATCCCCCATTCGCCGGGCGCCGGCTCTGTCGGCGAGTTGTTCAGCGCGTATATTTCGACCACGGCGATGCCGGTTGAGCCGCCAGCGCCGCGGACTACCGCGGTGTAGGGCCCGGGCGAAACGATGTGCACAAGCGCGGCTTCGGAGTCGTGCATCGGCGCGACGCCAGTTGCTTCGATCGCCGTTTGCTGGTGGCTCCGCCAATCGTCGTTTGCGCGCACAACCGTGCCGTTCCCGTCGACGAGGTCGAGCGTCGGATCCGCCAGCTTTTCATTCACGGTGAGCGACGGACCGATAGCGCGGATGAGCACCCGGCGCGAAGAACCGGTCTCGCCTACGACAATCGTGCCGGCGATCATGACATCGTCGTCGCCACTCTGCACAACGCCGCGGGTCGAGATGTTCGCGAGCTTCGAGTTCGCGGTGGTGTTGAGATCGTAAACCTCCACCAAACCTACCCCGGTGGTGTCACCCTTTCCGCGCATGATGGCGGTGTAAGGACCGGGATTCAGCGTCCGCACGATGGCTGATTCGAAATAGTGGCTGGGCGGGATGGTGCTCGCTTCGATCTCCGGGCGCTCGGGTGAGTCTTTCCAGTTGTCATTGAAGCTGATCGACGCGCCGCTTTGCACGAGGTCGAGGGTGGGGTCCTGCAACGCACCGGGGACGCCAGCAGTCTCGAGGGATGGGCCGATCGCCCGGATCAAGACTCGTTTCGGCGCATCACCGGTGATGATGAAGCCGCCGATCAGGACGTTGTCGCCTGTCTCAACGCGCGTGCGGGTGGAGATATTGGCGAGTGAGGACTGCTGCTGGGCGCTGGCGACCGACGCGAGGGCGAGCAACCCGAAAACCGGAGCGCAGCGGATGAGAAGGTTCGCGATGCGACTCATTGTTTCCGATAAACGCGTTTACCTTTTATCGGGCCTTTCTCGCCGGCGAGGTCAATTTCGATCGTCAGCACTTTTCCGCCTTCCGAGAGTCGCCAGGTGCGCTTGCCCTTGATCGTATCGGCGCCCTGAGGGGTCTCCACGTCCGCTTGTTCGATGACGTCCATGCCGCTCCCGTCGGCGGACCAGCTTGCAGTGCGGGTGCCGTTCTTCGCCGTACCGCCGGCGAGCATCGCCGGGGTAAACTCCGCCGGCTTCCCGTCGAGCGTGAAGATGTCGTTGACGGTGCGGTCTTGCGGACCGGTGATCTTCGTTTCCACCTCCAGGCGGTCGCCGGTCTGCTTCACCGTCATCAATTGCTTCGTCTCCGGTGGAACGCCTTCGCTCTTCGCGGGATCAAGTTCCCACCGGCCGCTGAAATCAGGCCGGGCGGGATCGGCGGCCGGAGCAGTGAGGATCGACAGCGCGAGAAGAATGCTGGTGAAAGAAAATGTGTATCGCATAATGCTTGAAGTAAGCCGAGATGTGACCAGAAGTCAATATTAGTCATGAGTCAAAATACACTGGTCGCAGATGCCGACCCCAGAGTTTCCCGCGAGGAGCTGATCCTGGAGGCGGCGGATCGACTGCTGGCTCGCTATGGCTACCGAAAGATGACGATCGACGATCTCGCGCGAGAAGCCGGGATCGGCAAAGGCACCGTCTATCTGCATTTCCGGAGCAAGGAGGATGTAGTGCTCTCGCACATGGAGCGCCTCGTAAACCGGGTCCTCGCGCGGCTGAAGGAAATTGCCGCGAGCGATGCACCGCCAGCCGCGAAACTTAGCGAGATGCTGGTGGCGCGGGTAATGGTCCGTTTCGATGGCGTGCAGCATTATACCGAAAGTATCAGCGAGGTGCTGCGGGATCTCCGCGGCCCCTTGCTCCAGCGGCGGGAGGGTTACTTCGAGGAGGAAGCGAAGGTGTTGAGCGGGGTGCTGCGGGAAGGCCAGCGCGCGGGAGCCTTTCGCCGCCACGAAGCGCTCGCAACCGCGCGGACGCTGATCCTGGCGAGCAACTCACTGCTGCCCTTCAGCCTCAGCACGCAGGAGCTGGGAAAACGCCGCGAAGTAGAGCAGGCCGCCGGCCGGATCGCTGATCTCGTGCTGGAGGGGTTACTCGCCGACTGAAGAGGGCTGCTCGCCGCCGCTGCTCGATGACACGGCGACATAGCGCCGTGGCTACAGCGCTGCACGAAAGAAGGGCGCTGTAGCCGCCTCGCTACGTCGAGGCGTTGGTCAGGTTTCCACGGTCGTAGACCGCCGCTACAGGCAGCGGATCCCGCAAAGGCGGGAAGGCGTCCCTACCTACACGCTTACTCGGCGGCGAGGCCGAGTTGGTCGCGCACGGCTTCCACGCGCCGCTTCATGACCGCGCGACGGCGTGCGACTTCGTTGCGAAACTCCGCGAACTCCGGAGTGTCGCGCAGGGATTCCAAGAGCGGCGAATCTTCGATCGCCACCGGCAGCGAGCCGATCGGGATCAACCCATCATCCGGCAGCGTCAGCATCGCTTTGAGGGCTTCGAGGCTTTTCTCCTTCTCTCCACGCACGGCGTGGAGCTCCGCGTCGGTGTAGAAAATTCCGCTGCCTGTCTCGTAGAAGTAGGAGCCGCCGCCCATGGAAAAACGCGGCTCTTCAGCGGCTGCAATAGGTATGTCCTGCAGCACGATCGCGGCTTCGGCGGTCTTCCCGAGTTTCGACAATGAATAGCCGAGCTTGAGCTGCCAGCGCCGGAGGCGCATCGGCTTTTTAGCGCCGGCCTTGAAGCTTGAGCTGTCGATGAGCTCGCGAAAGGTGTTCGCGGCTGCCTCGAAGTTCCCGCTCAGAATCGCCGCGTCGCCGGCAAAACCCCGTTTCGCTGCAGCGCTACCGGGGCGGTTGGGCAGATCGCTCGCCAGCTTCGATAGCTCTGCGCGATTGTCGCGCGCCGTTGCGAGCAACAGCTGCAGCGCGGCGACCGCAGGCGACTCGGGCGCGGTGGCAGACGCGCGCGCGAGCCACAGCTCAGCTTCTTCGAGATCACCGCTGAGGATGAAGACCAGCGCCGGATACGCGTTGATCGGCACGCTGGCGTCGACGAACGCCGGTGCTTTGCGGTAGGCCTCGATGAAGAACTGGAGCGCGCGATCCGGCCGGCCACGAAGCCAGATTTCGTAGCGGCCGAGATCGACGGAGGCGGGAATAAACTCCGGGTTCGAGCGATGAACCTCGAC
>DASQLH010000074.1:0-9127 GCA_035630155.1 Chthoniobacterales bacterium | reverse complement strand
CCTAATGAGGGATGGTGGGGGTTGGCTTTGAAGAGGGTGAAGTTCTTGTCGGCGAGTTTTTGGACGTGCCTGGGCAGCTCGTCATAACATTTCCAGAAGGAAGCCAGCGCGTGAGACTTCACGGCATCGGCTTAAACTTCCCAGCATCAATTTCAGCATCGATTCTTACGAGCGCCTCAGCGTGCTTGCCACGCGGAGAAAAATCTTCTTCGAGTTGTGCATCCCAGCCGAGCTTATCCTGCCGCGCAATGTAACCAGCGAGTTTGGTCAATTCCGCCGGTGTCAGCTTCTTAACGGCTTTTTCGATTTCGGCGAGGCTCATGCGTTGGAAGCGTAAACAACCGCAGGCTTAATCGCAAGCGGGCAGGACGGGACTGCAGCTGGTCTCGGCAAGCTGGCAGCCTGCGCTCCCCGCAAAACAAAAGTTTGCTTAATCCTCCGGGTTCACGGGGAAGTGTTTGTTCTTGAGGTTCTCGGGGACGCGGGTGGTTTGTTCAGACTCGATCTCTTCCGTCGCGGCGCCTAACGCTTCGTAGGCTTCGCGGCTCTTCTTCGCGCGGCACATGTAGGCGGTGGCGTGGGCCAAGGGGATCCGCGCTTCGGGCAGGCCGACGAATTCGACGGCCTGCTGAGTGGCGATGGCGAGCGGGAGCGCTTCGGGGTCGGCCAGGCCGACGTCTTCGCTGGCGAAGATGACGATGCGGCGGGCGATGAAACGGAAGTCTTCGCCGGCGTGGAGCATTTTCGCGAGCCAATAGATGGCGCCGTTCTCATCGGACGCGCGCATGCTTTTGATGAAGGCGCTGATGGTGTCGTAATGGGCGTCGCCTTTTTTGTCGTAAACGATGGCTTTCTGCTGAATGGAATCTTCGGCAACGTTGAGGGTGAAGTGGATGACGCCTTTCTTATCGGGCGGCGTGGTGAGCACGCCGACCTCGAGGGCATTGAGGCATTTGCGGGCGTCGCCGTCGGCGAGCTTGGCGAGATGGGTGCGGGCGTCGGCGTCCATCTGCACTTTGTGATCGCCGAGGCCGCGCTCTGTGTCGGCCAGGGCGCGATCGATGAGTGCTTCGAGTTGTTCGACCTTGAGTGACTCGAGTTGAAAAACCTGGGAGCGCGAGACGAGGGCGCTGTTGACGTAGAAAAACGGGTTGTAGGTAGTGGCGCCGATGAGGCGCAGGTTCCCGCTCTCGACGTCCGGCAGAAGAATGTCCTGCTGCGCTTTGTTGAAGTGATGGATCTCGTCGACGAACAGGATGGTTTTCTGGCCGGAGGTGCGAAGACGATTAGCGGCGGAGGCAACGACTTTCCGCATCTCGGCGACGTTGCTTTCCACGCCGCTGAGCCGCTCGAATTTCGCCCGGGTCATATCGGCGATGACATGGGCGAGGGTGGTTTTGCCGGTCCCAGGCGGACCGGAGAGAATGACAGAGGGCAGGCGGTCAGCCTCGATGGCGCGGCGCAGAAGTTTTCCGGGAGCGAGGATGTGTTCCTGCCCGACGAATTCATCGAGCGTGCGGGGACGCATCCGGGCGGCGAGGGGCGCGGAGGTGCTCACCGCCTCGGAGGCGGTCGCCTTCTCGTCGTTCTCAAAAAAATCCTGCACGGGATAAAAAATACGGAGCGCAAAACCGGCTGCACCTTATATTCGCGCCGCATGCGCAAGATCATCCTAGTTACCGCTTTTTTTCTCGGAACGGTCGCCGTGGCGACCGCGGAATCCCGGCTCCCTTTCAACACGGTTTTTAAGGGTCGCGACAAGTTCGACCGGATCCTGAGCCAGGCGAAAGAGGGGAATTGGGCCGCGCTGCCGCTCGGCGAGCGTATCGTGACCGTGGGCCGCTC
The DNA here is from genome assembly GCA_035630155.1 of Chthoniobacterales bacterium. Classification (GTDB taxonomy): domain Bacteria; phylum Verrucomicrobiota; class Verrucomicrobiia; order Chthoniobacterales; family UBA10450; genus AV80. Next base: position 7,282 of record DASQLH010000074.1, on the reverse strand, counting down.
GATGGTCGGGACGCGCTACAGAAATTACACGCTCGAGATCGACAACCGCATCGAAGCTCCGTCGGTTAATTTTCTTGGCCTGGATTGCTGGACCTTCTTCGAAATCTCGCTCGGCATGGCCCGGATGATCGCGGAGCCGCAGGAGAATTGGACGCCGGAACGCCTGCTCCATTACATCGAGCTCGATCGTTACCGCGGCGGCCGATGCACCGGCGAATATCTTTCGCGGCTCCATTACCTGGAGGAATGGCTTTCGGATAATGACCGTCGCGGTCTGGTCCAGGACCTGACGCGCAGTCTGGGCGGTGTGAGCGTGCCGCATTCGGCGCGCGAGATGACGGTCGGATGGCGGCATTACCGATACCTGGCGGCGAACCGCTCGCTGCTCAGACCGTTGGGCGAAATGGAACGGCGGGTTTCGAGCCGGCCGCTTTACCAAATTCCAAAAAGCCGGGTCGCGGGTATCGAAGGGAAGCTGCGCAGTGGCGACATCATCGGAATTGTGTCGCGCGATGGCCGGCGCATGTTCGCGACTTCGCATGTGGGATTGGCGTTGCGCATGGCGGACGGCTCGCTGCATTTCATGCACGCCTCGGCGCCGCGGAACTATGGCAAAGTCGTGGTGGACTCGACGCTCTCGAGTTATCTCTACCGCTACGGCTCCCATTCCGGGATCCTGGTCGCGCGGCCGCTGCGGTGATGTGCTGACCCCTGTAGCCACGGCCCTGTGGGCCGTCAGATCCTTGAGAAGCGGAGCGGCCCGCAGCGCCGTGGCTACAAGGGGAAGCTTACGCGCGATCGATTGGAATGATCTCGCCTTGGTGGGGCCAGTCCTCGGCGCGCTCGACTAAGCCGGCGTGGAGAGCATTTTCGCGGATGTAATCCCATTTCTGACTCATGCTTTCATCACTGCGGAGCAAGTGGTCAAAAAAACCTTCCTGCCAGATTTGTCCAGCTGACTTTGACCGATGCGCTGCCTTGGCGAGCGCTTGTTTCAGAGCGCCAATCCAATTGGCCAATACGAAGTGCTGATCGCCACAGACAAAAAAATGAACGTGATCGGGCATGATGATGTATCGGCCTACGGCGACGTTGAAGTCCCGGGCAGCGCGTTCGGCAAAACGGACGAATGCGGTGTGAACTGGATCGGAGGCGAGCCACTTCTGGCGACGGTGAGTGCAAAACGTTATAAACCAGACCGGGGCGTCCACCGCCTGGTGGATGCGGACCAGCCGCGGGGGGCGTCGACCAAATCGGTTCATGGGGGGGCCACGGCCCTGTGGGCCGTTGGGCCTGTCGGAGTCTACCTATTGGGGTGTTTTTCCGGCAAGCTCTTTGACCGACGGCCCACAGGGCCGTGGCTACAGGCGACAGCGTTACCGAAGCGGGACGCCCACCAGCCTTCGCTGAGCTTCGGCTTGGCATGCAGGCGACGGCTACAGGAAGGCTAGGCGGCGGTCTGGAGGTCGATCACAAATTTGGCGCCTTTGCCAGGGCCCTGGCTGAAGGCGCGGATCGAGCCGTGATGCATTTCGACGATCGCCCGGCTGATCGCGAGGCCCAGGCCGAGTCCTTCCCGGCGCGGCCCAACCTGCTCGAACGCGTCGAACACTTTTTCGAGATTATCAGGTTCGATTCCGATGCCGGTGTCGCTGATCTCGATCGTCAAGGCCTTGGGGTGAGGATTGGCCGTCCGGACAGTCACCGCCCCCTGAGCCGGAGTGAATTTGGAGGCGTTTCGGAGCAGGTTCCAGAAGACCTGTTGGAGGCGCGCCGCGTCCGCGAGCACGACATGGTCGGCGGCCTGAAATTGCACGGAAAGCTGGAGTTGCCGGGAGTCAATTTCCTCGCGTACGATCGCCATGGCGTGCCCGAGCAAGTCGTGCGCGCTGGATTTGCGGAGGTGCAATTGCAGTTTGCCGCGCGTAATTCGTGTCAGGTCGAGAAGATCGTCAATGAGGCGGGCTTCGAGCTCGACGTTGCGGCAAACCATTTGCAGGCCTTCATCGACCTCGGGCGGAAGCGACGGGTCGTTCACCATTCCGCCCGCCCAAATCAGGATGGGAGTAAGCGGGGTGCGCAATTCGTGGCTGAGCGTGGCGAGGAACCGATCCTTCGCGGCGTTCGCGGATTCGGCGGCTTCTTTTTGCTCCTTCAATTCCGCTTCAATCTGGCGACGATGGATGAAGAGGCCGATCTGGCTGCCGAGCGCTTCGACCAGCGAGATCAGGTCGTCATCGGGCTCGACGGTCTCGGGACTGAAGAGCTCGAGCACGCCATTCACCTTGCCTTCTGTGCGGAGCGGAAAGGCGAAGGCACCTTGGAGATTTGCCGCTGCCGCTGCCGAGGCGCGGTGGAAATCGGCATCATGCCGCACCTCCCGGATCCACACGGGTTTGTGAGCTTTTAACACCCGGCCCGGCAGTCCGCTTCCCGGGGCGAGGATGGTTTCGCTGGTCACCTTCGCGAATGCTTCAAGTTCGGCCTTGTCCTGGTGCCAGGTCGTGATGCAATTCAAATGCGGTTCCGTTTTGTCCTCCAGCCAGATGGAACCGGCCACCCAGTTCCCGGTCCCGGCGATCGTTTCGATAATTCGCGGCCCGGCCTCGTCGAGCGACCCGGCGCCGGCGAGCAAGTTCGCCACGGCGTATTGAGCGGTGCGCCGCTGTTCGTTTCGGACGCGATCCGAAATGTCTCGCGCAATCTTGGAAGCGCCGATGACTTTGCCATTCTCGTCTTTAAGCGGTGAGACGGTGACCGAGATGTTGAACAAGGTTCCATCTTTGCGGCGCCGAACGGTCTCGTAATGATCGATTCGGTCCCCCTGCCGGATGCGCCCGAGGATGTGCGGTTCTTCGTGGTGGCGGTCGAGCGGGATCAGGGTGATGACGGGTTTTCCGATGATTTCTTCCGGCCTGTAACCGAAGAGCCGCTCGGCCGCCGTATTCCAGCTCGTGATTATTCCATTGAGATCCTTGGTAATGATGGCGTCATCGGAGGATTCAATGATAGCGGCGAGGCGCCGGCTGGCTTCTTCACCCTTGTTCCGGGCCGTGATGTCACGCAGATAGGCGACGAAAACGGGCTGGTTCTCGACTCGCAAGGCTGTGATGGCCAGCTCAACGAGGATCTCCGAGCCGTCCGCGCGAAGGGCCTGGACTTCGAGCCGCTGGCCCAGAACAGGGCCCTCGCCTGTCTCGAGATAGCGGCGAAGCCCCGCGCGGTGACGATCCCGCAGCTCGGGAGGAATGATGAGGCTGGCTAATTCCTGGCCTACGGCCTGGTCGCGGCTGAATCCAAAGACGCGCTGGGCCGCGGCATTGAACTCCAAAACGTGGCCCGTCGCGTCCATGGTGATGATGCAATCCAGGGCTGCATCCAGCAGGGCTCGATTGAGGCCGACGGGCGAAGAATCGGAACCCGATCCGGAAATGGGATGCTCGTTGGGTTCCATCAAATCACAGGCCTTAGACTATCTTCGAAGCGAGTCGCCGCTTCGACCGCCTCTGCGAGGGGACTTTTCTTGGCTGGGCCGTGTCGTCAATGACCACCCTGGGGCGAATAACCAAATCGCGGGTCGAGAGCGCGCATCGCTTCCGCCGCGTAGGCCTGATCGTCCGCGGAAAGATAATCGCTGTATCCGCCGACTTTCCCCCGCCGCACGTTTGCCGACTCGGGGTCGTTCTGGTCGCGTGTCTGAAGGATCTTGGAATCGAACGCGCCGGCAGCTTCCAACTTCTTCATGTTCCCAAATTGCGAGAACTGGAGCGCAGCCTCCAAATGTGGCTGCGAGATTTGCGTTTCGCCTATGGCTTCCAGTACCTGCGCAAAATTCGGAGCCGGTTCTTTCTGGAGGTCCTCGTAACGCACCAGAGCCACGTTTGGCCGGTCGCGGAACTCGCTGAGCCAATCGTTCATGGTCTGAACGATTTGGCCGATGCCGAGGAGGGGATCGCGCAACATCTCGCTCGCTGTCATTTTTTTTAATTGGTCGGGAGCATCGGCCGAAGGGCGGCTCAGTTGCACATAGTGGGAAACGAACGCGTCGCGCGGGTCGCGCACCAGGAAGATGACCTTCGCGCGACGAAGCTCGCGAGCGGGGACGAGATATTTGCCGCGGACCTTGTCCCACCAGCGGCCTTTGGTCCGGTGCTCGAACAAGTCGTGCGAATAAATGATGCGGGGGATGCGCGCGTCGAGAGTCTTGGGCGGGTCCAGTGTGAATGGCTGCTCATAGAGCGCGCAATAATAGGCGGACAAGAACGCCCGGACCCAGGTGCGGCCGCTTTTAGGGATGGAAATCACGAGCGCGTCGGCCCCCGATAGTTCAGCGGCGCGGCTGCTCAAATTCATCCGCCACGGCATCGCGGGTGTGCTCCGGCTTATTCCATACATGGTGCGAGGCGAATGCTGTCAGGCATCGAGGTCGATGATGGCGTGCGGGTTTTTCGCCAGCGCGCGCTTAATCCGGCTTCTGGTTATCGCCCGCCGGATTCGCTGCTTCCATTTGTTATCGGAATAAACCCCGCGCAATCGCGGACGCGTCTCCACTCCATGCTCGTCACAAAGCGCCAGCGCTTCCGGCATCCACAGTCCCCGCACGATCGCCGACATGGTGTAATTAATCGGCGACCCTTCGCGCGTGCCATAAGAAAGAATGCGCAGGTGACGCGTCCGCGGGCTGGCCTCCGCTTCGAATTCCCAGACCGACTCCTCTTCATGCAAGACCGACAGCAGCACTTCGCGTTTCCACAGATTCGCCTGGCAACGCGTGCGTCCATCGGAATCATCCGGCACAACTCCGAAGCGTTCGTTGATGAACTCGAAATTCGGCTCCAGTTTCGAACGGGCGCGAAAGCAGAACGAATCGACCTCGTTTTCGAACGCGTAGGCCAGGTCCTCCGCCATCAAATTTTCGTCCGGGCGCGAAGTCAGGAAATAATCCTCCTGGAAATAGATGATATGCGATTGCGAAATTTGCCGGAGCGCTGTGATGAGCTTTCGCCCCCAGGTTGGATCCGGCCCAACGCGAATGGTGCGGATCCAGGAGGAGCGCGGATCCAGCTCGTTGACGACGAGAAAAACCGGGAATGGGCAGTCGGCCCAAAATTTGTGGAAGAATTGGGCGAAGGGACGCCAGGCGTCGAAGAATGGATCGCAGCTTGAAACGACGATCGCGATCCTGTCGGCAAAAGGGTCGAGCGGTTTCATGTTTCCTGGAGAAAGGTGCGCGCCCATTCGTTCAGGACCCAGAGGTTCCAAAGACGCTGGGCATGATTGACCCGGCCGGCTTGATGTTCCTCGAGGAGGTGCGCGGCGATGTTTTCGTTCAGAAAAGGCTTCAAGGCGGAATGCAGCGGCAAGATCCCGGCACGGATTTGCTCGCGCGCTTCGCCGCGCCACCACTGCGCCAATGGAACGGAGAAGCCGCGTTTGGGTGCGTGCAGAATTTCCGGTGGCAAATCTTCCGCAACAATGTCCCGGAGCATTATTTTTCCTTCCTGGGCGTTTGCCTTCCAGAATGTCGGGAACCTGGCGCAAAGTTCGACTAACTCGTGATCGAGAAATGGAGAACGCACCTCGAGGCTGCGGGCCATGCTGGCGATGTCGAGCTTGGTCAGGAGGGAGGATGGGAGGGGTTGCGTATAGTCCCAATGCAAAATGCGCTCTAGCGGATCTTCCTCAGGTTCGCTCCAAAACTCGGAGACGATGCCGGCGAGGAACGCGTCGCTCTGTCGCCGAAGCTCCGCAGTGGTTATGCGCGGATAAATCGCGCCTGAAAAAAATTCCCCCGAGAACAGACTCGGGGTTTCGGGCAGGAGAGTCCGCCGCAACTTACCGATCGTTTTGCCTCCGGCCCAGCCTTCTCCGCGCAATGCCGCCAGCGTCAGGCGCTCTTTGGTTTCGCGGGAGAAAAATTGTGCCGCAGCATGCTGCCATCGACTCAGTTGATGCTTCGGATAACCGGCGAAAGCCTCGTCGCCGCCATCGCCGCTCAAGGCGACTTTGACGTGCCGGCGAGTCAGCTCGCAGACCAGCATGGTCGGCAGGGCGGATTTATCCGCTGATGGTTCGCCGTAATGCCGGACGACTTCGGGCATCAATTTCAACAGATCCGTGCTTCCCATTAGAACGTGGTGTTCGACGCCGAAATGGTGCGCGGAGGCGCGGGCGAGGTCAGATTCATCGTAGGCCTTTTCGGAGAAGCCAATGGTGAAGGCTTGCACCTTTTGCCCGAGCCCGCGCACGAGCCGCGCGAGAAGGGCGTTTGAATCCACCCCGCCGCTCAAGAGGAGGCCAAGCGGAACGTCGCTGCGCAGCCGAAGACGAACGCTCTCGTCGAGCTTGGCCTTCACTTCCTCCAGAGCCTCCGCGTAGCTGCATTCGGTCTTGGGCGCGTGCGGCAGCGACCAGTAACGCTGGACCTCCACCTCACCCGCGCGCCATACCAGGTAATGCGCGGGTGGCAGCTTCCTGATCTGCCGCACGATCGTCTGCGGCGCGGAGACGAAGCCGAACATCAAATACGCGGTCAGCGATTCAGGATCGATCTCCCAGGCAGTCAATTTTGCATCGAGGAGCGGTGCCAGTTCGGAGCAGAAATAAAGGCCGCGATCGGCGACAAGGTAATTCAGCGGTTTCTTGCCCAACCGATCGCGCGCGAGGAAGAGAGTTTTTTGACGGGAATCCCAAAGCGCGAACGCGAACATCCCGCGCAGGAACCGAAGCATCTCGACTCCGTGCTCTTCATAAAGGTGGACGATCGTTTCGGTGTCGCCATTGGTGCGAAAGCGGTGGCCGCGCCCCTCCAGATCCGCGCGCAATTCGATATAATTGTAAATCTCGCCATTGAAGATCACGTGGATGGAGTCGTCTTCGTTCGCGATGGGTTGATGGCCACCGGGTAGATCAACGATGCTTAGCCGGCGAATCGCGAGGCCGACTCCGGGTTCTTCGAAATAGCCCTCGTCGTCCGGGCCGCGATGCTCGAGCGCACCGGCCAATTGCCGAAGAAGCGAACCCTGGGCGCCTCCATTCGCTGCAGATACGTAACCGGCAATGCCGCACATTTGCTTAGCTTTAGGGCCGACTCGGCTCTGCGCAAAGCTTGAAGGTCGGCCCCGTCTGTCGTATGATTCCAGTCACTTGGGGGCGCACTGGCTTCGACTCGTAGTTTGAAGCGCAGGCGGCATGTCGAGGATGGTTCGTTGGCCTCGTTAAAATCCGGACCAAAAAAAATAAACGCAGATCACCAAGATCTCGCTCTCGCGGCTTAATTGAC
>DASQLH010000073.1:0-27771 GCA_035630155.1 Chthoniobacterales bacterium | reverse complement strand
TTATGGATCGCCAAGCATGGATTGCCGTTACGCTTTGCATCCTGGGGATGATCGGATGGTATGCCTACACGGCGTCGCATCTGCCGCCCCCTCGTCCGCCGATCGTCGCTTCGCCCACGCCGGGAACGACGGCGGATAATCAGCCGACCGCCACTGCTTCGCCAGCCGCCTCGGTCGCTCCCGCGGCTACGGCGACCCCCGCGCCGGCGGAAGCGATTCCCGCCTTTGCCGAGAAGTCGGAGACCCTCGCGAACGGCGACGTCGAGCTGCACCTGACAAATCGCGGCGGCGCAATCCAGGAAGCGGTCCTGCTCAATCACACGGGCGAAAAGGGCGAGCGCATGGTCTTGAACGGACCCGATCGAATTCCGATCGGCGCCATTGTTGAGAATCCGGAATCGCCGGCGTTCGCAGAGTTCTCCATCGCGCGGCAGGACGACGGCAGCGTCCAGCTCGAACGCAAAAATCCGGACGGGCTGAACATCCGCAAACGGTTCTTCTTCCCGGCTTCCACGGAGAAGAAAGACAATTTTGTCGCGATGATGGAAGTCGAATTCCGTAACGACGGCCCCCAGCCCTACAACAACGGCGGCTACTTCGTCACCCTCGGTTCGACCAGCCCGATCCATCCAACCGACATGCCCTCGTACACCCGCCTCGCCTGGTTCGCGGATGGCGCTAATGGCATCGACGTCACCTGGTTTCCCGAGCAGAACTATCCATTGATCGGCGTGCAAAAACGGCCGGCCCAGGCTGTCTATCGCGAGAAGGTAAATAACGCGGACTGGGCCGGTATGACCAACCAGTTTTTCACCACGCTGAATACACCGCTAAATGCCAAGGCGGTCGAACTCTGGGCCCGGCCTTTCGAAATCAAGCGCGCGGACGGTCCTTCCCTGGAGGGAATGGAAGGTGCGATGGGCCTGCCCGGATTCCAGTTGCAGCCGGGCCAGAGCGTTTCGATGCAGTACCAGCTCTACATCGGTCCGAAACTTTACGCCCGCGTCGCCAAACTCCAGCACGACGAAGCCGAGATCATGAACTTCGGCATGTTCAAGCTCGTCAGCCAGGCGTTGCTCAATTTCATGAACCTGATCCACGGCTGGATCGGCAATTACGGATGGTCCATCGTCTTCCTCACCGCCGTGGTGAAGGGCATTCTCTGGCCGCTCCAAAACAAGGCGAACAAGTCGATGCGCAAGATGTCCGCGCTCGCGCCGTTGATGCAGGAGCTAAAGGAGAAACACAAAGACGACCCGACCCGGATGAATCAGGAAGTCATGAAGCTCTACAAGCAGCACGGCGTGAATCCGGTGGGCGGATGTTTGCCGATGATGATTCAAATCCCGATCTTCTTTGGCCTGTTCAGCATGCTCGGCCAGGCCGCGGAGCTGCGAAACGCCGCCTTCCTCTGGGTGCGCGACCTCTCGCAGCCGGACACGCTCTTCGTCATTCCCGGCATGGGCTGGATCCCGATCCTCGGCATGCCCGGTCAGGGATTGCCGATCAACATCCTGCCCATCCTCATGGGCGCGTCCAACGTCTGGCTCATGCAGATGACCCCGAAGACGGGCGACGCGATGCAACGCCGCGTGCTGATGTTCATGCCGCTGATCTTCTTAATTTTTTGCTACAATTTCGCGGCGGCACTGGCATTATATTACACGGTTCAGAACCTGTTCACGATTCTGCAACTTTGGCATAACCAGAGACAGCCGTTGCCGGTCCTGGAAAAAGTTGCTCCGCCCGTGACCGGGAAGAAACCGCGCAAAGGACGACCATGACGCCCAAGGAATTACTCGACACCATGCTCGGTTACCTCGGTTTCGTGGTGCAGATCGACGAGACGCAAAGCGAAGGTGGCAATCCGACCTTGCAGATTTACATGGAGGAAAGCCACACGCTCATCGGCCGCGAGGGCGAGACGCTGGAGGCGATCCAATTCCTCCTCAACCGGCTCATCCAGGCGAAAGACAAGGACGCGCCCAAAGTGATCGTCGATTGCGAGCATTACCGTTCGATGCGCGAAGATCGGATTGTGCAGCGGGTGCGCGAGCTTGCCGAGCGCGTGCGCATTTCCGGGCGCTCGTTGCAGCTCGAGCCGATGAATTCCTACGAGCGCCGCCTTGTCCATAATGCTTTCAAGGACGATCCCGACGTGGCGACCTGGAGCCCATCCGATTCCGCGCGGATCAAACAGATCACGTTGCTCAAGCGCCAGCCCAAACGCGAAGCCGAGCCCCAGCAGTCGCCCGCCTCCGGGTAGCGGGGAACGCCTCGACATAGCGAGGCGGCTACAGCGCCGCTCGTTCTCCATTGCGTTGCAACAATCGCTGTAGCCACGGCGCTATGTCGCCGTGCCGGGCGTCAATCAAAGGAGATGCTCACGATCTCCCCCTGATACGGCCATTGCTCCGGCTTTTCGCACAATCCCGCTCGCACCGGATTCATCCGCACATAATCCCATTTCTGCGAGTAACTCTCGGCGCTCCGCAGCACATGGTCGAAGAATCCCTCCTGCCAATGCGGCTTCTGAATTCCCAGTCTGAGTAATTGTTTCCCGAGAACCGTCTTTAGCCCACCCATCCATTCAGAGAGAGTGAGTCCGGTAATAGGGAACGCGACAAACAAGTGAATGTGATCGGGCATGATCACGTAGCGACCGATCGCGATGTTATGTGCCTCGGCTCGAAAGCAGAATGAGCGAAACGCGTCATGGATCTCGTCGCGCGCGAGCAGAGGTACGCGTTTGTGCGAATTAAACGTCACAAAATAAAACGGCTGCACCGAGGGAAAAATCAATTCAAGTCTCGGCGGACGTTTTCGGAATCGGCGCTGTAGCCGCGGCGCTACGTCGCCGCGTTCTGGGGAGCGGTTCATAATTGGGGGGCAGACGCCTCGACATAGCGAGGCGGCTACAGCTGAGCCTACAAAACGCAAAAGGACCTGGCAAGCGCTGGCAACAGTCCCGGCCTTCGGGATCGCCGTTCCCTTACGCGTCGAACTGAAAGACGATCTTCCCTTCGCGCTTGTCCTGCATTGCGTGCGTGATCGCGGTTTTCGCTTCGGAAAGCGGATAGGTTTTCTCCACCTTCGTTTGGAGCAGGCCTCGCTTCGCCATCTCAAAGAGCGGCGCGAAAGTCTCCGCGCGTTGCTGCGGCGTGGCGGCGTCGTACCACTTGTTCACCCAGAATCCCGTGAACCGCAGATTCTTGAAAATAAGCATGCCGTTCGGAATGCAGAGCGGCTGCAAACTCATCGCGCCGTAGGTCACCATCGTCCCGTCGGACGCCAGCGTTTTCGCCACTCGCAATCCGTTTTCACCCCCGACCGCATTGAGCGCCAGGCGGATCGGCGCTCGCTCCGTTGCCGCCGCGACTTCATCCCGAAGGTTCTCGCCATCGACCAGCACCACATCGCCGCCCAGCGCGCGCAGCTCTTCGACCAGCTCGGCCCGGCGAACGACGTTCACCGTCTTGTAGCCCAGCTCCCGGGCAATCTGGATCACGCACTGGCCTGCCGCTGAATTCGCGGCGTTTTGGATCAACCAGTCGCCCGGCCGCAGCGAGACAAAGTCGTGCAGCATGCGCCACGCAGTAATCGGGTTCACCTTCAGCATCGCCGCCTGGATCGGCTCGATCTCCCGTGGCACAGCGACAAGCTTGTCCGCTGAAATTGCGCACGCCTCCTGCCACGTTCCAAAGCTGTGCGGCAGGATCACCTGCGCGCCGGCCGCAAGATCGCGCACGTTCGATCCGGCTTCGCTCACGATGCCCGAGCCTTCCATCCCCGGCGTCGCCGGCAGCGCCGCCTTGATCGGATATCTGCCCTCGATCGAGTTGAGATCAGCCGGATTGATCGGCGCGGCTGACATCTTCACCACCACTTCATCGGGCGCCGGTTCCGGCCACGGCCGCTCGACCACGCGCAAAACTTCCGCCGGATTTCCGTGCGTTTCGTAGATGGCGGTTCGCACAGTCTTCGTCATTGCCCCCACCGATCTAACCGTTATAACGATGTAACGTCTTAGCGTCTCCCATATCCGGGACCCATCCTACCTCGAGCACTCCGTTGAGCAATCCGCAAAGCGGCGCGCACGTCGTCTTAGTCGGTGGGCTCCGCTTTTCCCTACGACGTCGATACGCCTGACAGTCCCGGCCAGAAAAACGGGCGTGCTTCTCCGGACTTAGCGAAGACGCCGAAAAACGTCTTGACGCCATTTCGCGTAAGCTTAAACTCACGGAACATCTCTAGCAGCGTGTTAAGATGACCCCGGCCCCCCCTCCTCTCACTTTTGAGGTGATGCTATGATTCGAGAATCTCGCCAAGGGAGGTCCGATTGCAGAGACGCTACCGGTGATGACCTCGATGCGGCAACGCCGCGGCGCGTTTTGGACCGTGATGCTGTCGCCTGGCTGGCAGGTCAGGGTATTCGATATCTCCATGCCGCTAATGCAGATGAAGAGATGTCTTTCAAGCGAACCGTCGAACTCCTCCAGAGGATGCCTGGAGCCACCGCAGCGATCGCGCAGGCCTTCCATGAAACGTCTCGAGAAGACCATAGTTTACGGTGGGCGCTTCTCTATTTGCTCGCCGAAGTTGGCGATGCATCTGCGGCAGAAATCTTCTTTAAGGCCGCTGCAGAACCTGTTCCGTCCCGCGACCGCTATCCACAGGGCTGCGAGACGCCGCGTGACGGGGAAGTGTTGGTGAGGACTATGGCCATCGCCGGGCTTGCCCGCACTGTTCCCGATAACAAAGACGCCACCGAATTGCTTTACAAGCTCCTCGCGGCGCAGCCGGAACGCGCACTGCGCATCGAAACGGTAAAAGCACTAATGGCTCTCGATCCAAGAGCCGCGGGACGAATCAAGGAGACACTCCCAAAGGAATTGCATTTCGTCACTGACCTCACCAAGGTCCGGGCGGAAGCGCTTGCCGTAGAGCATGAGACCAAGACTATCGACAAGGCTCGTCTGGCTCCTCAGCTCGGTGCGAAACCTTCCTCCCCGAGATCGTCGTGTTGCAGGTGTCCATAGGAGACCGTGATGGCAACTTGCACGTTCAATGTGCCCAATTTAGACGCCACTGGCGATACTCTGTATGCACCCCGCATTTGTTGGCAGCCTTTCATCGATTGGGCCTGGGAAGCGTTCGACTTCGATGAGGGGGACTGGGACGATGGATTTGGCTATGAGAACGTTTGCGATAACACCGGACCTTTATGCCGCACGATGAGCGGCATCTGGTGTCTCACCTATTCTGCCGATAATTATCAAAACGAGTCCTACGATTCGAATATTCTACAGTGGGGATGCCGTTTCGCCCGGAACGCGATCGATGAGCTCGATGGGCGTTGCGGCGATGGTTTGATTGCTTACACCCAATGGGGCCCGTTCATCGACGACAAGACGGAGCTTTATCTGGCCTATTTCGCGCAAGCGGTAAGCCTCCGCGCAGGCACACTGGTCCACGAGGCGCGCCACGCGGATGGCCGGGGCCATGACAGCGGCAGCAACGACTCGAGCTGGAGCTACAATGGCGCCTGGCGCTGGCAAGTTTGCTGGCTGGCCTGGTTCGCTTTCGCTGGGACACGAACATCAACGGCGATGAAGACGCTCGCTACGCAGCGCGCAAATAATATTATCAACTCGAACTTCGATACGCACCCGGGCTTTAACGTGTAAATAGGAAGACGAAAGCGCTACAATCGCGCCGGGGACGGATGTTTTCGCCAAAACAAGGTCGAGGGTAGTCATTCATCGAGAACTGCCCTCGTATTTAGTTGTTCAACCGGATCAAGGTGGCCCCGGCTTGTTGGATTCGTTCCCGAAAAGGTTGCGCGTGGCATGCATTTTCCAACGCCGTTCCAGCGGTGATCTCCATGTTGCGTGGCCAAGACAGTCTGTTTGCCTTTCTCGTGAAGATTGAATCGCGCTGCGGATCGGTGTTGGTGCAGAGTTGGCAGAGGACTTCACTGGCGTTGTGTACTCCGTGCCCTCGCTAACCAGTTTGGGAAACGACATCTGGCGGATGCCAGAGCCGTGCATGATTTTGTAGGCTTGTTCGGGAGATATTCCCCGAAGAGTTTCTTCGCTGCGTCCCGCCGTCATCCCCAACGTTGCTGCCATCTTTACAATCACTTTCGTGGCGCTGGCTTGGGGTCATGGTTGATCGGACAATTCGCAGGACATCCGCCGGATTTCCGTGCGTTTCGTAGATCGCGGCCTTAAACGTTTTGCTCATAATGCCGCAGGGATTTCAGCCTACATCGAACGATCCCGCCAGCAATATGCAAACCGGCGCGCGCGTGGCGCTGGCCGGAATGCTGGTGAACTTCGTGCTCGCCGTCGCGAAGATTTCCGCCGGCCTCCTCGGCAACTCGTATGTGTTGATCGCGGACGGGATCGAATCCGCGCTCGATATCGCCGGCTCGGCTGTGATCTGGGGCGGACTCAAATTTGCCGCGCGCCCGCCGGACGCGACCCATCCGTACGGCCATGGCAAAGCCGAGCCGATGGCGGCGGGTATCGTGGCCGCCGGCGTTATCATCGCCGCGATCGGTCTGGCGATTCAGAGTGTGCGGGAAATCTTCACTCCGCACCACGGTCCAGCGCCCTTCACTCTGATCGTTCTCATCATCGTTATCATCGTGAAGGAACTTCTTTATCGCTCGGTGATTCGGCTCGGGAAAAATGTGGCGAGCACGGCGGTGCAAACCGATGCCTGGCATCATCGCAGCGACGCGCTAACGTCGGCGGCTGCGTTCGTCGGCATTTCGATCGCCCTCATCGGCGGCGAGGGGTGGCAGAGCGCTGATGATTGGGCCGCCCTTTTCGCTTGCGCGATCATTGCCGCGAATGGCTATCGGCTCCTCTTCCCGGCCATTCACGAGATGATGGACACCGCGCCGCGCGGCGAAATTGTTGCGCTCATTCAAGGCGCGGCCGGCAGCGTGCCGGGCGTTCTCGAGGTGGAAAAATGTCTCGTCCGCAAAATGGGCCTGTCGTTTTACGTCGATCTGCATGTCGGCGTGGAGGGCGGAATTTCGGTGCGCGAGGGCCATGACATTGCCCATTTGGTGAAGGACGCGATCAAACAAACCGATTCGCGGATCGCCGATGTGTTGGTCCATGTGGAGCCGACGGCCCTGTAGCCGCTTCGCTGTGATGGAGCCGGCACGACCTCGTGCCGGACGCGGAAGGCGTGGCTGCGATTTCTCCCAACGGCCTGGGGACATGCCGTCTCCATCGCTTCGCACAGCGAAGCGGCTAGAGAAGATCCGCCCGCACAATCTTCTCCAGCGTGCCGGCGAGAGCCCTTCGCGCGACGCCCACGCGCTTCTGGAATGCCTTGAGCCTCGAGATTGCGCCGGGATTCCGCATCAAATAAAATGCCAGGCGGGCGAAATCGGTCTGTTGCTTCTCGAGATCGAACAAGACATGCGCCGGAGCGGGAAACGGCTCCGATGGCGTGTCGCTGATCGCGCGAAGCGACAGCATGGGCAGGTGATGATCCGCGCATGCTTCCGCGATGAACTCCGTTTCCATATCCACTGCGGCGGCGCCCGTCTCCGCCGCCAGCCGTTCGCGCTCGGCATTGGATTCGATCACGCCTGAAACGGTCAACAGCTTGCCGAGAAAGATCCCTTCGTCCGCGAGGTCGAGCTGGGGCGACCGCGACAATTCCGGGCTCGAGTAATTCTCCGAGACGAGCACGTTCCCGATGCGCAGCTCTCTCTCCAGCGCGCCTGCGAACCCCGCGCTGATCAAGTATTCAAATCGCTCGCGACGGAGCAGAATATCCATCCGCTCGGAGCAAGCTTTTCTGCCGACACCCGTATGGATCACCGCCACCGATTTCCCGTGGAGCCGGCCGCGAATGCTTTCCACGCCCTCGCGAGAATTCACCGCCGGCTTCTCGAGTAACGCGACGAAATCAGAGCTTTCCGCCGGGAGCGCAAACGTGATCGCGATCATCGATTTGTTTCCGTCCTACCTCGGGGGAGCGCACGCGCCTCGCGTGCCGGCAATGGCGCCTCGCCATTGCGAACTTTCTCGTTTCCTGCTCGCACTTGGTTCCTTCGCCTGGAAGTCCGTTTCGGCGAGGCGCCGAAACCAGCACGCGAGGCGCGTGCGCTCCCCGGAATTAGAGACCGAAGTTTGCGCGCTAATCGCGATCATCGACAGGCGCCGTCACGGAGTGGGGGAGGGCAGCGGCTCGCCGATTCGCACCTGCATGATCGCGCGCTTATCGGGGGCCGCTGAGGGATCGGGCGGAGGCGGCGAGTAATCCGCCGGGGCGAGCGGCGCCAGCGAACGGCGGAACTCGTCCGCGCGCGTCGATGGCAGATCAACGATGACGGTGATCCGCTTTTCATCTGGCGGGGCTTTTGCCGCGGAGCCGCCGGCTTGCGTCGCCAGCAGGATAACGCTGTCCGCCATGCGCTCCCGTTCATCGACGAGGGCCGGAAGAAAAATGTCGTCGGCGATTGTGGGTAGGGGGAGGGCGGTCTCCGCGGTCCTCTGAAGCGACTCCGTCAACTGCTGCCGCGTCGCCGCCTCGCGTTCGCCGGTGCGGTCCCCTTTTTTTCCGATAATGAAGGCGATGCCCACCAGCACATTGAGCAACACGAGAGCCGCGAAGGCCGTGATCAGGCGGCGCCCCAGCGGTTTCGCCGGCGATGGGATTTCCGGTTCTTCGTCCTCCAGGAGGACTTCGCGAGAGCCCCGCGAACGGCGGTGCATTTCCCGCGCGATGGCCAGCTCGCGCTGCAACTGAGGGTCGGCGGCCAGTCGCTCCTCGAGCTGAGTGCGTTCCGTCTCCGAAAGTTTTCCTTCGAGATAATCGAAAAGTTTTTCGGGGTTCATGGCGTGGGCGGCAAGCATCAATCAAGGAGCGGCGGTTTACAAACCGCCGTTATCCTGTAGCCGCCGCCCTGTGGGCGGCGTGAGAGGCGGCGGTTTTTGCTTGTGCATATCGGCGCTCGCGCGTCCCACAGGGACGCGGCTACAGAGAGCGGCCGGCTAAGTCCCTTGGGGCTTCAGGTGATCTCAAACCCGATCGGCTTGAACCGGTAATTATTCGACATCTCGGCGGAGCAGGCGGTCAGCCCTACGATCAAGTCCATCTCGGCTCGGAGGATGATCGAGTCGCCCGCCTTGGAACGCGGAGGCAGGATCCTGAGCGCGCCATCAGCGTCAACCTCGACATTCATGAAGATGTTGAGCGTCGTCGGGATCGCGTCTGGAGAAATCCCAAAGCGCGCCAGATTTGTCGCGAGGTTTTCGAAGCAACTCGGATGGTATTGCGTGTTCTTGTAAATGATCTGGAACGTCTCGGGACTGCATGGCGTGAGGAGGAAATCGTGCCGGCCCACATCGTCCTCCAGGATTGTGAACATCGGCCGGCTGCGGTTTGAGTAGAGGATGTCACCTTTGGTGAGATAAATGCGGTTCGCGTAATCGATGCTGCGGCCCGACGAAAGCCATTCGGCTTTGTCGGCGAGATTGAAGGCGATCAGGTCGGCGACCTGTTCGCCCTCGAGGTCGGTGACGCGGAGCAGTTGTCCCGCGCGCAATTCGAAGGCGGTGCCGGTTTGTGGTTCGAGGCGGTTCATCATCGGAGGGACGTGCTTCTGCACGTCCCAAACTTGCAACATAAGTAGTCGGACATGCGGAAGCATGTCCCTCCGAAAGTCAATGCGCGAAGGGACACTTGCGCTCCACCGCCTTGAACGGCGCCCGCCAATTTTCCTCCACGGCGCGGCCGGAATATTGGCGCGCTTCCGAATCCACGCCAAAATCGCTCAGCATCGGGTTGATCGATCCTTGCATCTCGAGATCGCGCGCGCGGATTGTTTCCTGCATTCGCTTCCATTTCCCATCGGCCCGGAGCCACTCGAATTGCTCATGCGGATTAAAGACAAGCGCGGGCCACGGAAACCGGCGCGCCTCGCGAGAGCTGTTGGCGTGAAGACCGATGACATACAGCGCCTGCCCGCCGAAGCTGAAGGAGAAATGCGGATCGCCCGGATCGGAGCGGACGTTTGGGTCCCAACCGAAATGGGCGGCGTCGAGTTCGTGCAAGAGGCGAAGCTGCTGCCAGAACAGGTTTTCGAATTGGAGCTCGTCGGTCTTTTTGGGTCCTCGGAAGATCGCCACGAAGGTCGCGTATTCACTTAGTCCGGCCCTCACCCTGTCCTCTCCCAAGGGGAGAGGGAGTTCGTCCACGCTGCCGTGCTTGTGGCCGTTGCGGACGCGCTGGCTCAAAGCAGTTCCTTCTCCCTGAGGGAGAAGGTTAGGATGAGGGTCCGGCTGAGTGAGGGTTCGAGTAAACTCGCAAAGCTCCGCGGCAAGCTCGTTCGCTGCTTTGTCACTCCCAAGCTCCCCATAAACCCGCAACGTGTACGAACTCGAGTTGAAGGCCGCCTTCGCGCCGACGCAGGGAAACTCGGGCCGCAAGACAAATTCCCGGAAAGCCTTTTCGGCTTCGGCCGCGAATGAATCGCGCGGTTGTCTGGGCGGTTTCGCTTTTCCCCTGGCGAATGGATTTCCCCTCATTGCGTATTTACGCTGGATACGCTTTACGGGCACGAGGCGGTCGCAAAATTCGATGGAGCCGGCACGCCCCCGTGCCGGTCTCACCTTCATGCTCGTGCTCCTGATCTTTCGCTGAGCCCGCGATCACAAGGGAAGGATTATGATCAGGATCAGGATCAAGAGCAGGAGGGAAACCAACGGTCCCCGCATCTGCGGGAGCCGGCCGTCTCCAAAGGTTGCCCTTTTCCCTCGTGGAAATACATTACCGCCCTCGTGGCTGAAGACTTTAAGACCCTCAATAGAACTCCCCGCCCGTGGCGGTGGTGGATCGTTCGGGGCTTGCTCGTCTTCCTGGCGCTGGTCCTGATCTTCCATCGGCCGATCCTTTTCCGCATCGGCTTTGCCGTCGCCAACCACTACGCAGCGAAGGAGAACTTGAAAATCGATGGGACCCTCCACGGGACGATTTTCACAAACCTGATCATCCGAAATCTGCGCGTCGTGCCGACAGGCCCCACGATTGTTGAATCAATCGATGTCGATTACGTTCGCGCGGATTACAGCCTGTGGGATTTTGCGCGGCGCGGCGCGACGGAGGTCCTGAAGAACGCGGAGATTCGCACCGCGCGGATCATTCTGGATCCGGCGAAAGCTTCCCTGAAGCCAAAGATCCCGCCACCGGACGCACGGCTCCGGCTGTTCCCGTTCTTCCCGGAGCGCGTTGTTCTCTCCGACATCAATCTGGCCGTCCGCTCGATCACGGAAAAACAGGATTTCATTCTCGAGCATTTCGATCTCGAGCTTGACCCGAAGCGCCCCGGGGAGCTCCGGGCCACCGCCCTCCAAATCCCCGCGGCCGAGCCGTGGCGCAACATTGCCGCCAAGACGTCCTACACGAACAAGAACCTCGTCATTAGCGGGCTGGCGCTCGACAACCAGAACCAGTTTCGTCTGATCGCATTCGACGCCTCGCATATCGCGGCGCGCTCGCTCGAAGTAGTGATCGACGCCTCGCTGGCCGGTGGCACCGTGGCCGGCTCGATCGGCCTGAGCGAGACGGCGCAATCGCTCAACACGAAGCTGCGGCTGGTCGCCGAGAACGTTTCGCTCGACACCCTCCGCGGTTACATTGGCCGGCCGCCGGAATTCCTAGCCGGCGATGTGCAGCGCCTCGCTATCGAAGCCACCGGCGCGATCGATTTGCCCCGCACCTGGACGGGATCGCTCCAGGCGCAGGTCAGCAATCTGCGCCAGGAGAATCTCTTCTTCGATCGCGTGGCGCTTAATGTGACGGCGCGTGATGGGATGCTGACGCTCGATACCGGCGAAGCGACCAACGGCGCGAACAAGATCGGCTTGACGGGAAGGGCGGAGCTTCCCAATCACATCCGCGAATTCGGACGATCGGGCGCGCGGTTCGAGATCAACGGAACGCTTCCCGATCTCCAATCGCTCACGGCGCGTTTTGCCCAACCGCTCATCGACGCGGCGACGCTGACGGGCACCGCGGAGATCAGCGATGCCGTCTTGCGCGCCGACCTGGTTCTCGCCGGCGGACCGATCTCGTATGGCAACTCCAGCGCCGCGCAAATAAGCGCCACGATCAAAGTCGCCAAGGATATGCCGCCGGCAAACGAGAAGAAGATGTATTACGCCGACCTGCGTTCCCAGATTCACGCGGAGATGACCGATGTGCGGTCGGGCGAAAACCTTTTCGACTCAGTCGTGGCCGATGTGACCATCGAGGGCCAGAACGTCAAGGTCGACCGCGTCGTCGCCCTCCGGAAAGAGAACACCTTCACGGCTTCCGGAACTTATCTTTTACCCGACGATCTCACGCAGTTCCGGACGCAGCCCGCCGGATTCAACGTGACGTTAGGCGCGATCGAGCTGGGCGATTACTGGCCGGAAGATTCGCCGAATAAGATAACCGGACCGGTCCAGGTTTCCGGCGAAGTCACCGTGACGAACGGAAAGGCTGACGGCCAGCTCTCCATCTACGGGTCGAACCTCAAATTCCGCACGGTCACGATCCCGGAGATCAGCGGGCAGGCCGCGATTTCGAGGAACGTCGTCTATCTCAACGATTTCACCGCCAGGCTGAACGAGCGCGATTATATCGCCGGGAGCGGCGTCTTCTCGCTCGACGCGCCGCATGCTTACAGTGGCAAACTCTCCGCGAACGTCGCCGATCTGGCGCGCCTGAAACCAGTCCTGGCCGCCTTTGGCAACAACAACGACATCGCTGGTTCGCTCGTCATCGATTGGGAGGGGAGCGGCGAGGTCGTGGACTTCAAGAACTCCGGCAAACTGAAGCTCACCCTGGAGAAAGGACGCTACGCGAACCTCCAGGCGCTCCAGGCGAACATCGACGCCGATTATTCGCCCGAGGGATTGAACGTGCCGACGATTTTCCTCGGCAGCGACAAGATGAGCTTCCAGGCCATTCTCACCGCGAAAGATGCCACGCTCGAAGTCAGCAAGATTCAGATCGACCAGGGTCAGGCCAAGTATGCCGCCGGTTACATCGCTTTGCCGTTCGTCTGGAAAAATCTCGGGACCGGCCGGCCTCTCTTTCCATCAGACGGGAAAGTGCTCATCACCTTCCAGTCGGAGAATCTGGACTTGAAGAGACTTTTCGCCGACCTCGGCGCGCCGCCGCTCGGCACGGGCTTGATCAATGTTAAACTCGACGCGCAAGGCACGCTCGAGCAGGTGGCCGGCCGCCTCGACGTGCAAATGCGCGAGCTGCATAGCGCCGATTATCCAAAGCTCGAGCCCGCGACTTTCGATCTCGCGGCGGAGCTGAAAGAGAACCAGCTTGCGTTCAACGGCCGCTTGCAGCAGTCGAAAATCCAGCCCGTGCAGATCACCGGCAATGTCCCCTTCGACATTCCGAAGATGATCGCCGAGAAGAAATTTAACGAGGAGACGCCATTGACCGCGAAGGTCGTCCTGCCGCGCAGCTCGGTGAATTTCCTCCGCCAATTTCTTCCCGGCATCACGCAGCTCGACGGCGATCTCGCGCTCGATGTAAACGTCAATGGCACCATCGCGAAACCGGTCTTGAGCGGCTCGGGCGACATCACCATCAACATGGCGCGCTTTACTAACACCAAGATGCCGGCGATCAGCGGTTTTCAATCCCGCATGGCGTTCGAAGGAGACGTGCTGCGTTTCGAGCGCTTCAATGGCGAGCTGGCTGGCGGACCGTTCACTGTGTCCGGCCAGGTCACGTTCCCGAAACTGACGGAGCCGAACCTTGATTTTCAGCTAACGGGTCAGTCGATGCTCGTGGCCCGGGATGACACACTCACCGCGCGGGCCGATGCGGATGTGCGGGTCGTTGGTCCGCTGAAGAACGCGACGGTGACCGGCAGCGTAGCGTTGACGAACAGCTCGCTCCTCAAGAACATCGACCTCATCCCAATAGGCCTTCCGGGCCGGCCCGCGCCCCAGCCGCCCTCCCATCGCCCCGATTTCTCGATTCCGGACCCGCCGATTCGCGATTGGAAATTCGACGTCAAGGTCACGACGAAAGATCCGTTCCTCATTCGCGGTAACCTCGCGAACGGCGGCGCGGTGGTGGAGTTGCAATTAACCGGCACCGGCCTTCACCCGCTGCTGCAAGGCGTGGTGCGGCTCCAGAACGTGGAGGCGACGCTCCCCTTCAGCCGGCTCGAAATCGCCTCGGGACTTCTTTACTTCGATCCGAGCGATTCGTTTAATCCGAAGATCGATCTTCAGGGGACTTCGCTCATCCGCGATTACACGGTGCACGTTTATGTTTACGGGACCGCACTCGCGCCGGAAGCTCTCTTCACCAGCGAACCGCCTTTGCCGCAGGAAGAAATCATCTCGCTCCTGGCCACCGGAGTGACGCGGCAGGAATTGATCGGGAACAACAGCGTGCTGGCCGGCCGCGCCGCCATGCTTCTGATCCAGCAGCTCTACCGGAAGACCTTTAAGAAGGGCGAACCGACCAAGAGCAACTCGGTATTCGACCGCTTGCAGGTTGACGTGGGCAATGTAGATCCGCGCACCGGCCAGCAGACGGCGACCGCGCGGTTCAAGGTAAACGAACAGTTTGTGCTGGTAGGGGACCTTGGGGTAGGGGGAGATTTTCGCGGCATGGTGAAGTATTTGATCCGATTCAAGTGAGATGAAGGGGGCTGAGTCAGACATGGTAGGGTCGGCGCGCTGCGCCGACCGGACGCCGCAGCGCGGCGTCCCTACCAATTCCAGCGCGTGGCGGCAGGTCACGGCCCTCGCTGTCGCCATTGCTGTCTCCTTTGTCGCCGCGGCGGCCTTCGCGCAGACGGCGGTGAAAGTCCCTAAGCCCGAGGAAAAGGACAAGGTCGAGAAAGCCGTCAAAAAGGAGCAGGAGAAGAAAGCGCAACGAACCAGCGTGATCGAGTTCCACGGGCAAACCGCCTTTGCCGAGAAAGAGCTCCGCTCGCAATTGAAGGAGCAGATCACGACCATCGATGAGTACGGCCTCACCGCCGCACGTGGCGATGATGCCGCTTTTTTCCTCGAACTTTTCTATCGCAAGCACGGCTACGCCAAGGTCAGCGTCCGCTACACCATCGAATCCGGCGATCGTTTGCGGCTCGATATCGACGAAGGCCCGCTGATCACGCTGGGGATGGTGAACTTTGTCGGCAACCAGCATCAGCCGGCGGAACTCCTCTTCGATTACGCGGTCGGCCCAACCCGCGAACGCTACTCCAGCCTTCAGAAGAAGCTCCCCTTCGTCGCCGCGGACGTCGAGGAAGGCGCCGATCTCGTTCACCGTCTTTATATCTCGAACGGTTATCTCGACGCGAAAGTGGACAAGCCGATTTATCACTACGCCGCCAATGAACCGCGCGTCGATACCACGATTCCGATCACCGAGGGCCGCCAATATTCCTTCGGCTCGGTCCGGTTTTCGGGCGAGACGATTTATGGCTCGGAAGCGTTGCGCGGCCAGTTGCTCGATCTCCTCGAACAGCCCTACACCGATAGCCGCGTCTCCGATATTCCGCGGCGGCTCCAGACCTATTATCGGTCGCGCGGTTATTATGAAGTAAAGGTGGACGCGATCGGTAATCCCGGCGCCGCGGACAATGGCCGGGTGCCGGTGGTGGTCTCGGTTCACCCCGGCCGGCTTTACCATTTCGACGGCGTGAAGGTGACGGGCCTGAAGCGTTTGCGGCCCAGTTATCTCACCCGGCGGTTCAGCAAATTCAGCGGACAAACCTACAGCCCCGAGCTGGTGGACGAGAAGTTTCGCGAACTGATGAAGAGCGGCTTGTTCACGGTCCTGCAAATTAAACCGACGCCGATCGGTGGCGACGCGCTCCGGCTCGACATCGCCGCGGAGGAAGCCAAGAGCATGGAATTCGGGTTCGCGCTCGGTTACGGCTCGTATGCGGGCCCGATTGTCGGCGCCAGTTTTCGCGATCGAAACCTCTTCGGTTACGGCCGGCCGCTCTCGACTTCGGCCGAATGGTCGGGCCGCGGCTACAAATGGGAAATTCTCTGGGAAGATCCCTATTTCTTCGACAGCGAATTCGGTTTCAAAGCCAAGCTCTACGCGCTCACCTTCGATTTCGACGGCTACGCGAAATTGGAGACCGGCCTCCGTCTCGATCTCACTCGCAAGATTACGAAACACTATGAGCTCGGCCTGGTGCTGAACTCGCGGCACGTCGAGATCACCAGCTTCGACATCGATCCGCTCTTGGTCGGCGACACGAACTACTTCGTCAGTTCGCTCGGCATTACCCAGACGCTCGACCTGCGCGACAGCAAAGTGAACCCGAGCCGCGGATTGGTCATCGATAACACCTTCGATGTCGCCGCTGGCGCACTGGGCAGCGATATCGATTTCATCCGCTCCACCGCGCGCATCACTTACTTCCTGCCGATCGGGAAGGAGCCGAAGCCGGGACAGATCGACCGGCGGACGTTGCTCGCCCTCGGGGCGCGGGCCGGGATCATCCATCCTCTCGACGGCGACAGCACCGTCGCCGAAATCCCGATCGACGAGCGCTTTTTCAACGGCGGCGCCAACACCGTCCGCAGCTTCGCCGAACGCGATCTAGGCCCGCACGACAACGACCACTCCATCGGCGGCGAATTCTTTACGGTCTTCAATGTCGAATACACCTTCCCGGTTTACGGCGAGCTTCTCGGCGCTGTCTTCTTCGACGCGGGCAATTTGTTGCCGAATTCGAACGACCCCTTTGCGCGCGTCAGCGCTGGTCTGGATGACATGCGTTATGCGGTCGGCGTGGGCCTGCGCTACAAATTGCCGATCGGCCCCGTCCGGCTCGATTACGGATACAACCCCGACCGTCGCCTTGGCGAAGATGCCGGCGCCTTTCATTTCAGCTTTGGCTTCGCGTTCTAAGAAACCGCTGGTAGGGACGCCGCGCTGCGGCGTCCGCTGGGTGAGGGGAAATCAGAGTGTCGGTAAGAACCCCAACTGCCGAGCACGGACGCCGCGGCGCGGCGTCCCTGCCAATTGCATGCGTCCGTTCGCTGGTTGGAGGCCGTTTCTGTGAAACGCCACCAAGGTGGATCGAGCGCTCCGTCGCTCGATGCCAAACAAATGCGGCTTCGCCGCCAAAATAAACATCGCGCGACGGAGGGCCCGATCCACCAGATGACCCGCTGCACCTACCTCCTCCCGATCCGCCGGGCCAGCTTCTCGCCCACGGAGGCCGCCGAGCTCGCCGCCTACTTCCGCACCCTCAACAATGCCGGTTGCGATCCTCAGCCCCAAGGAACGGCGGTTTGCAACCGCCGCCCAAACCAACGGCGATTTCAAATCGCCGCTCCTTGATGGGACGGTCGCTATGAACCGCTGCACCTATCTCCTCCCGATCCGCCGAGCCAGCTTCTCGGCCCCTGAAGCCGCTGAGCTCGCCGAATACTTCCGCGCCCTCAACGACGCCGGCTGCGACCTCCTCATCATCGATGGCTCGCCCGCGCAAGTCTTTCAACAACACCGTGAAACGTGGCATTCTATGTCCAGTCACGAAAAAGTTGATCGCTCTTTCGGTTATCTGAACGACAAGGTCAACGGCATCCACACCGGCGTGAATCTCGCCGCCAACGAGAAGATCATCCTCGCCGATGATGACATCCGCTACGCGCCCGCCCAGATCGACCGCATCTGCGAACTGCTCGATGATTTTGAGGTCGTGCGCCCCCAAAATTTTCTCGCCCCGCTTCCGTGGTGGGCGCGGATGGAAGCTGCCCGGATGCTCATCAACCGCGCCACCCTGCGCATCGCCGATTATCCCGGCACCTGCGCCTTTCGCCGCGAGAGCATGCTGCGGGTCGGGCACTACGACGGCGATGTCCTTTTCGATAACGAAGAGATCATCCGCCACTTCGCTCGCGCCGGTGCCGCCATCAGCTACGCCACGAACCTGTTCGTGCAAAAGCGTCCGCCCCGTTTCCGGAAATGGATCGAACAACGTCCCCGCCAGGCCTACGAGGACTTCGGGATGCGGGCGAAGACCGCGCTCTTCTTCAGCCTGCCCATCCTCGCCGTGGCCATCGGTCTGGCCTGGGGATGGAAAGGGTTGCTCCTCTATCTGCTGGCGCTTTGCCTCATCTCGATCGCACTCGCGGCCGGCGGACGCCTCCGCGGCACCGCCTCCAAATACTTTCCCTGGTCCGTCTGTCTGTTCGCGCCGCTCTGGATCATCGAACGCAGCTCGAGCACCTATTGGGCGCTCTATTGGCATCTCGTCCATGGCGGTTATCCCTTCGGAGACAAAATCTTGTCGAAAGGGATCGGACGCGATTGGATCGGCGGTGGACGCATCGCCGCGCAAGCCGCCGCTCGCCAGTCCGACGAATGAAATCCAAATCATCCGAGCCAGTCCCTGACCTTGGCGACATCCCCGCCGATGTATTCCGCAAACATCTCCACGAGGTCGCGGACTGGATCGCCGATTACCGCGAAAACATCGCTAAGTTCCGCATCTCGCCCACGGCCAAACCGGGCGCCATCGTCGCCGCGCTCCCCGCCGCCGGACCGGAAACCGGCGAGCCGCTCGAGCAAATCTTCGCCGACATCGAAAAGCACATCATGCCGGGCGTCATGCACTGGGCCCATCCGCAGTTCATGGGCTACTTCGGCGCCACCACCACCGCGCCCGGCATCCTGGCGGAGATGATTGCCGCCGCGTTGAACGTGAACGCCATGACCTGGCGCACCTCGCCCGTGGCCACCGAGCTGGAAACCGTCGTGCTCGACTGGCTCCGCCAATGGCTCGGTCTGCCCGACGATTTCAGCGGCGTTGTCTATGACACCGCGTCGATCGCCTCCATGCATGCGCTCGCCGTCGCGCGGGAAGAGGCGGGCGTTTCCGTGCGCACCCTCGGCCTCTCCGGGCGCGCCGAGCTCCCCATCTTTCGCATTTACGTTTCCGACCAGGCCCACAGTTCCATCGAGAAAGCCGCCATCGCGCTCGGACTGGGGGAGCACAACGTCCGCAAGATCGCCAGCGACGACGCATTCCGGATGAACGTCACCGCCCTGCGCGAAGCGATCTCGGCCGATCTGCGGAAAGAATTCAAGCCGCTCGCCGTCGTCGCCACTGTCGGCACCACTTCCACTGCGAGCGTCGATCCCGTCCGCGAGATCGCCGCCGTCTGCGCCGAACACCAGATGTGGCTCCATATCGATGCCGCGTACGGCGGCGGCCTCGCCCTGCTCCCCGAATGCCGCTGGGTCGCCGATTCCTTTGATCTCGCCGACTCCATCGTCATCAATCCGCACAAAATGCTTTTCGTCCCGTTCGACTTCAGCGCCCTTTACGTGCGCGAGATCGACCGGCTCCGGCGCGTCTTCACCCTGGTGCCCGAATATCTGCGCGGCGACGCTGCCGGCGCGGAAATCAACTACATGGATTACGGCGTCCAGCTCGGCCGCCGTTTCCGGGCGTTGAAAGCCTGGATGGTCTGGCGCACCTTCGGCCGCGAAGGCCTCGCCGCGCGCATGCGCGACCACCTCCGCCTCGCCCAGCTCTTTGCCTCGTGGGTAAAAGAAGATCCGCGCTTCGAATTATCAGCCCCCGTCGTCATGGGCGTCGTTTGTTTTCGAATAAAAGGATCCGATGACGCCTCCTCCGACCGCAAGAACGCCCAGCTCGTCGAGACCATCAATGCCGGCGGCGAGACCTACCTGATGCAAACCAAACTGAAGGGACGCACCGTCATGCGCCTCGGATTAGGAAATCTCCTCACCACCGAAGAACACGTGCGGCGCGTCTGGGAAATCATCCAACGCGCCCTGTAGCCGTCGCCCTGCACTGCCACGCCGAAGTACGCGAAGGAGGGTGGGCGACGCGAGATCAGCGTTGCCTGTTGCGTCGCCGCTGATTTGTTAGGCAGGCGCATCGCCTGCCTAATAACTGTAGCCCCGGCGCTATGTCGCCGTGCCGCGATAACCCGGAGGCCCAGCGCCGCGTTACTTGTTCGTTCCAATCGACGCCGCCCGTGATATGATTTGAACGAGGATACGCTCGATTCCGCCTATGAAGACACTCAAGTTCGTTGTCGAAAAACACCGGGATGGCTACGTAGCGTATCCCTTAGGCTTAAAAGGCGCTGTGGTGGGCGAAGGCGACAGTTATGATTCCGCGCTGGCCGATGCAAAATCAGCGGCGGTATTCCACATCGAGAGTTTCGGACAAGAAGCGTTCGAGGACGAGGACGAAGTCATGGAGGCATTCATAGCCGAGGCGTCACTCGCCACGGGATGAAATTTCCCGTCGACGCCCCCAAGTCGAAAGTTCTGCACGCCCTGCGTTCGCTCGGATTCCAAATCGTGCGCGAACGGGAGCACATTTCGATGGTGCGAACGAACCCTGATGGCAGCCGCACTCCACTGACCCTGCCCAATCACTCCACGCTAAAGGCATCGACTTTACGCACGATTTACTCGCAAACCGGTATCCCACGCGCCGATTTCCTCGAGGCCTATCGCGGCAATTGACCCTTCTGCTCTCTGACTTTTGACCTCCGTCTTTATTGGAGGAGGCGTTTGCGGGCTTCTTCGAGCGGGATCCCTTCGCCCCGGTCCAGCGAAGCCAATCCGTCGTCGACGGCCTGACGGAACTCAAGTTCGTGAATCGCGTCAACCAGAGTCGCGTCCGGTGGCAATTTCTCCGCCACTTCCAAGGGACTTCTTTTGTACTCATGACATCGCATAATATCTCCAGGTGAATCAGCGGCTGCCGGCGTTCCGCCTTCGTTCCAAAAGCCTGCCCGCCGTGCTGGGTTGAACTTGGAAACGGAGCGCCTCTCGGCACTTGTCACCGGTCGTGGGCTTCATTTATAAGCAAGCGTTTCCCCATGCCCCCCAAAAAACTTACGTTTCCCGACGAGGGAATTGAAAAACTGATCCGCGAAATCCGCGGAGCCCGCGTCATCCTGGACAGCGATCTCGCCGCGCTTTACGGCGTCCCGACCAAGCGACTGAACGAGCAATTCAAACGGAATCGCAAGCGCTTTCCAGAGGACTTCGCCTTTCAGCTTACCGGTAAAGAAGCTGATTCTTTAAGGTCGCAAATTGCGACCGCATCCCCCGGCGTTGCTCCTTTAAGGTCGCAATCTGCGACCTTAAAGAGAGGCCGCGGCCAGCATCGGAAGTATCGCCCTTACGCCTTCACCGAGCATGGAGCTCTCCAGGCTGCCAATATCCTAAACAGCGCACGGGCTGTGCAGATGAGCGTTTTTGTTATCCGCGCGTTTGTGAAGATGCGCGAGACATTGCTCGCCACGCGGGATCTGTCCAAGAAACTCGCAACACTCGAAAAACAGCTGACGCGGCGGCTCGATTCACACGAAGCAGCGATTGTTCACGTGCTTCAGGAGTTGATGCTCATTCTGAATCCGCCGCTCCTGCCCCCGCCGCAAAAACCGCGCATCGGATTCACGCCCTGACGTCCGAGCTCTGTCCGCCGACCTCCCTGCCCGCAATGCTTCGCATAGCGATGCAGGCGGGCGCCCTCGCCCTGGCGAACTTCCGACCTCCCTGGCACGCCGTAACCTCTGCGAAGGCGGCTCCCTTTGCCTGCTTATCCCTCATTCACTTCCGTCGGATCACCGGTGCGATGATCCGCGATCTGGAAGCGAAGGAAATCATGGACCGCTTTGAGCGCCTGCGGCTCAGTCGTGGTGATGCGGACGCGTCCACCTCTCTCCATCTCTTCATATCGATAAACAATGCTCGCCTTCATTTGTGCCATGACGTCCGCACCCGGCGGTTTTTGCGCATGGACAAACATCGGGATCTCGAAGTTTCCTTCGCCGAACAAGATTGCGATCTGGGCCAGGTGACTGCGAATCTGATCGCGGCTGGTCCGGTCGTTCGCATCGTTGGCTGTCACCTCGATCGCGCCGCCCTCTGCTCTGATCCGGAAGTGGTGCGTTGTTTTGGTGTGGGAAAAACCCATCCCTTTGTCGCCTCGTTTGTCCACGCCGGCTGCGTGGTTCGCATGCCTCGGGCAATTCGGCATCTTGTCATGATCATGGGCCGGATCCTTCGCCAGGAGACAGTGCGCCGCTGTCCCAATCACGATGGCAAGAGCCATCGTCAGTACTCGAACTTTCATTGTTTGGTTTTCTTTCGTTGCTTGTTGGAGACGGCACGCCCTCGTGCCGTAACTTGTTTGTTTTGGTTGGTCGAAAAAAGAGCGGAACGTTTCGGGCCCGCGGGGTTGGGGGCGGGGAGCGAATCCAGTAATCCCGCGCGCTTCCCGGCACGTGTTTTCGCGAGCTGCGTGTCCCACGTGCGAAGAGCGGCGCGCAGGTCGTTGCGCAGCGCCACCAGTTCGCGCAGGCGCGCCTCCACGTCCTCCAGTTTTGTGGCGGCGAGCGCGCGCACTCGTTCACAGGGGATTCCTCCGCGGTCGCGCGTTCGGAGGACGCCGGCCAGATCGTCGAGAGTAAACCCGAGGGCGAGGGCGCGCCGGATCAGTTGGACGCGGGCCAGCGTTTCCGCCGGATATCGCCGATAACCATTCGCGCCTCGTGGGGGCGGAGCGATTACTCCTTTGCGTTCGTAATGCCGGAGGGTATCCGGGCTCACCCCGGCGCGCCGGGCCAGTTCGCCCCCGCTCAGAGTATTACCGAAACGTTGATCCATGAACGAACCCTAAGCCCCGGTGCCCGTTCCAGGGTCAAGTGTTTTTTTTAACTTCCGATTCCCTCTATCCCGGCACCCGCAACGCTCCCTTCCCACCCGAATCAAGAGAAAGGAATTCAACGCCGGAGACCTCATATGAAGAAACTCATCGCGATCTTGACCGCCGCTTGCTTCACCCTCGCCACCGGCGCCAACGCCGCCAAACCGGCCGACCAGGCCAAAGGCGACACCAAGAAATCCGCGCCGAAAGCGAAGACCGTCGCGCCACGGCCGCAAGCCGCACCGAAGCAACCCAAGGCACCGAAGACCAGCGCCGCCAAGGAGCTCCGGAAAGCGCCCGCTGCTCCCACCAAGGAGGTCAAGACCGTGTCGCCGAAGAATATCAAGCCGGAGAAAGCACCGAAGCTCGACAAGAGCACCGTCCCCGGCCCGACCGATGTTGTCGCCGACGACAAGCTCCGGAAAAACGCCAAGGCCACCACCGCGAAAGTCACCAAGGTGAACGCGGAGACCCTGAACCAGATCAAGGCCAAACACGTGAATTTTAAGGCGAAACCGAATATGGCGATCGCCACCGCGCAGTTCAATCCAAACTACCGCATCGCAGCCGCGCAGAATTGGAGCGGCCCCCAATACGAAGTCTTTCGAACGTATCAGCCCCAGTGGCACGACCGCTCCTGGTGGAGCTCCCGTTACGCGACCGTGAGTTTGATCGGCGGTGGCTGGTACTATTGGGACGCCGGTTACTGGTTTCCGGCCTGGGGTTATGATGATGGCGCAGCCTATTACCCATACGATGGGCCCATTTACGTCGGCTCGAACCCGCGCCCGTTCGATCAGGTCGTGGCTGATGTCCAGGCCGTGCTGCAGGAACAAGGCTTTTACCGAGGCGAAATAGACGGCCTGGTCGGCCCGCTGACCCGCGAAGCGTTGGCCGCGTATCAGAGCGCCGCCGGCCTCCCGCCCACCGCCGCGATCGACGAGCCTACCTTGGATTCCCTCGGGTTAACCTAGGAAATCTTTGTAGCCCCGTCGCTCTGCTTGCCACGCCCTGTAGCCGCGTCGCTATGTCGACGCGTCTTCCGGTCCTGTAGCGGCGTCCGTGTCGGACGCACTCCTTTGCCACCGCAGCTTTGCGAAGGCGAGGTCCCACCTCCGTCTTCGCCGCTCGCAATTCTTCCGCGCCCGCAACGCTTTCGCGTAGCAATACGGGCAGGGCGCATAGCGATGGACTCTGACTAGTGCTTCGCCGGTTCTTCGTTCGCGATATCGACGACGCACCGCCACTCCCCATCGGCATCCACCCGCCAGATCGTAATCGCTCTCAACTTGACCTGCAGCGGCGCGCCATTTGGGCCCGGCACCGTCATTTCGGTCGCGGCAGGCATGTAGGCCATTTTGCCATCGGGCGAGAACGTCGCCTTGCTCGATTTCCAATGGATCTTGAACACCGGGCTGCTCACACATGACGCCACATAGGCACGGATCGCCGCTTTCCCTGCGACGACCGGTTGGCCGGGGAAAATCAGCACGGCGTCCTCCGTCCAATACGAGACAATCTTATCGACATCTTTCCCGGCCCTCGCGAGATCCGCCCACTCCGCGTCTCTGCGCAACAGTTTTGCCTCTTCCGCAGTCGCATCGAACGCAACAAGCGAGCGCTTCATCTCCCGACCGTGTCCACGTTCCGCCGCGATGTCACGCCGATTTGCTGTGTTCGAATCGCGGGCGCTATGGCTGCCACGCCGAACCCAGGCGCGCTGTAGCCACGGCGCTATGTCGCCGTGTCAGTTGATCACCCCCCACGCCTCTGAGCGCTTGGCGTAAGTCGGGTCTTCTGGTGGATCGGGCGCTCCGCCGCGCGATGTTAAATTACGCGGCGAAGCCGCATTTGTTGTCATCGAGCGCCGGAGCGCTCGATCCACCCCCCAAACAGAAAAGCCGCCGGGTGATTATGCACCCGGCGGCTCCTCTTATTTTTAATTCTTATTTCGTCGCTTCGCTTATCCCATCCCAAGCGAGTCGAGCGTCGGTTCGTCGATCACGGCCGTCACGACCATCCCCTGATCGGTCTGATACCCGGTGAGCGCCGCGCGGGTGAGCGGCCCGAGCAATCCATCCACTTCGCCTTTGTAGTAGCCCATCTCCTGGAGCACGGCTTGCACGTTCGCGATCACCTTGTCTGGCGGTAGGGCGCGCTTACCGGCATAGATCGGGGCATCGTACGCATAATACTCATTGGTAGGATTGTAACCCCACGCCGGGTACCAGTAGTTGTTGTGGAAGTAGTAGTAACCACCAGCGATTAGCTCCACCCGCTGGTAGCGCGAGCGGTAATAAGCCTGATCGTGCCGTTCCGGACGGTAGGAGCGATACACTTCGTACTGCGGCCCCTGCCATTGGTCGCTGCCCTGGATCCGATAGCCTGAGCTGAACGTGACTGCCGGAACCCTGTCTGGCCTTGGCTGTGCAGTAAAGTTCGCGTGCCGCTGCCTGATCTGCTCGATTTTCTGTGGTTCCGGTTTCTTCGCTGCGGCAGGATTCGGGCTGGTCTGCGCAATTGACGGAGCCGCGCTCGCCGTTGCCGCCGCTGCCGGGGTGGCACTCGCCGTGGTAGCTGCTGCCGGCGTAGCACTCGCCGTGGTAGCTGTTGCCGGAGTGGCACTTGCCGTGGTAGCTGCTGCCGGAGTGGCACTCGCCGTTGTGGCTGCTGCCGGGGTAGCCGTCGCCTTTGCTGCCGGAGTGGCACTCGCCGCAGCCGTTGCCGGGGTAGCGGTCGCCTTTGCTGAGGCCGGAGTGGCAGTGGCCGTGGTCTTGGTCGCTGGAGTGGCAGTCGCCGTCGTCCTGGTTGCCGCAGTCGCACTCGGCGAGGTGTCCGCGCTGGCCGCAGGCGACTTCGTCGCCTCGCTGCTGCGCTTCTCCGACTGCTTTTTCTTGGCGTCAGGCGTCGCGCTGGTGGCCGGTTCTTGAGTCTTCGTCTCCGTAGTGGCGGCGGGCGCGGGCTTTGGAGCATCCGGGGCCTTCTTTTCCGGCTTTGGCACAGCCGGCGCGCGAGTCGCCGCCGGTTCCTTCACGGGTGGCGCCTCAGTCTTTGGCGCAACGGCCGGAGCCTCAGTTTTCGGCGCGCGCGGCGCGGTGGGCTTCACTTCCGCGGGCGCCTTTTTGTCGGGCCGCTGCTTTTTGCTGCCTGGTGATTCTTCTGGCGTGGGCTCCTGGGCCGTCACGGCTCCAGCCAGCGCCAGCGAACAGACGATTAGTAAGTGGGTGATTTTTTTCATGTTGATCCTGTCTTGGTCGTAGTTGTGGGCGATCTATTCATTCCGGGGCGATTTCCCTGCCCGCAATGCTTCGCATAGCGATGCGGGCGGGTGCCCCGCCTGGAGCATCGATCGCCTAACCATTACAATTCGTTCCTGCCCGCCCATTCGGTCTTGTCGCGCAGTAATCCGACTCCTGCGCAGGCGGATTCCCTCCGTCTTCGCCGGCCCGCGATCCTCGACCCTCAATCCTCTATCCTCGCCTGTTCTTTGTCGCGCCCCGCGTCCAGCACCCGCAGAGATTCTTCTTTTTCGCGCCTCTTCATTTGGGCGTTCGACGTTGGGCGTTGGGCGTTGGGCGTTCGGCGTTTTCCCCTTCCTCCCCAACACGTCACACGTTCGCATAAGACGAATGGAGCGCGCTGGGAAGCCGCGACATAGATCACAAGACCCGAGGGGCGAGGGTAAGATCGCGGGCTTCGATCGAATCAACCCGCCGTGGTGGGGTCACACCCCACTTTCTGCGCGGGTGCCTCCGTCCTCAATCCCGCGCCTGCCCCGCCTCCGCTCGCTCGCTTTCTGATTGAACTTCAGCCTTGAGCCGGCATCCATTAGCAAGGTTCCAATGCTCAGGATTTTTATTTTAGTCATCGGCCTCGTCCTCATTGCCCAAGGCACTCTCGCGCAGGAGGAAGAAAAGCCGCCTGTCCTGATGGAAAAAATCGTCGAGACCTCGCCGGACGGGAAATTCGCCATGCGCATCAAGTATGACAAAGCCCTGAACGATCGGATGCTGAGCGGGAACAATCCGAAACCGCCGCACGACATTTTCTCCCAGGCGATCTCGATGATTGAGCTTGTCTCTCTGCCCGAAAAGGAAGCAGTCGCCATCCTGTTCGACGCGGAGAAGGAAGGGGGGAACACTTTTGGCATCACCCTCCTCTGGTCGACCGACTCGAAATGGTGCGCCTTTTTCTTAAGTTATCCCCGGACCGGGTACACCACCGTTTATAACCTGCGCGGCAAAAAGTTTAAGGCCGTCAACAAGCCCGAAGATCTCAGCCCGCCCACCAAAGGCAGCGTGCGGAATGAACACATCATCCCAAAACGCTGGGTGAAGCCTGGGACCCTGCAGCTGTCCGTCGAGAGAGTTTTCCGCGGGGATGACGAAGCCGACGGCGTCAATGGTTTCATTGCCCGGTTCGACGGCAAGGGTAAATTCCAAATCCTCAGAAAAATCCGCTGACTCCCGAACTCCCTGTCGCGTCGCCTGCTCGCGAATGGAGCCGCGGGGACGCGTGCGACATAGATGAGAAAAGCCGAGAGGCCGAAATGAGCAGGCGTGAATGAGTCAACGCTTTCGGAGTAGCCATGTGCGAAGGCGGATCCGACCTCTGCCCATTATGAGGTTCGCAGATTGTGACCACAACCGACGGGCAACCCCTGATACCCAATCTCGAGTAACCGATAACGCGCGCGGAACGCGCGCGTCTACCCCGACCCCATCTGGCGGCCCGGCCCCGTGAAGATGAACGTCCAGTTAAATTCGCAGGACACGCGTTTCCCATTGCGAAAACCCGGGATAAAGGCCGCGTCCCGGATGGGTCCCACTGCTTGCTTGCCGAATCCCACCCCGGCCGGATGCTCGTGGACGACGCTCGCCGCCGTCACGTGCCCCGTTTCATTGACGCTGAGCTTCAAGGTGGCGAGCCCGCCACGGCCGGGCGCCTGGGGCGGATAATAAATCCCGTCGAAATTGGTAATCCCCGGGGCACCCCACGCCCATTGCGGGGCCACGAAATCGGTTCCTTTT
>DASQLH010000072.1:0-20865 GCA_035630155.1 Chthoniobacterales bacterium | reverse complement strand
TCGACGCCACGGAGCTGCTCTACCAAGGCAAGGACGACGACGGTCCGGCGGCGATCAGCATTACCTTCGTCCCGATCAAGGACAAGCTCGTGATCATCACCTACTGGGTCACGATCGCGAAAGAGAAGGAACACCAGCAGGCGGTCGGCAAAATCGTCAATAGCCTCAAGGCCAGTTCCTAATCCCGCGCGGAAGCGCAGTTTCTCACCTAACAAATCATCAAAGCCCCAACCGGTTTCGGTTGGCGCTTTTTTTTGGGCGAGGCGCAATACGCCGCGCACCTCCAGACAATCTGGCATCGCGAATCTCTCCGCCGTCTGACCTTCAATCCCGCTACGGACATCAGCATCGTCACCGCCAGCCGTTTTCTCGAACTGGGCTACCCCGCCCCTGCCGGAAACGGCTTCGAGGCATGGGGAAATCACCGTCGCGCTTGATCCCGCGCTGTAGAGAAGCATTCGTTTCGCGCGATTGACACCGAGCCGGGCGGAATGCCATGCTCGCCGCCAAGATGCCCGAATCCAAAACGCCAAATGTGTTCTCCCCCGAGGGCGCCATCGATCTTCACGTTTCACCGGAGCTGCGCGCTTCGCTCCGCGCGATCATCGATGAGAAGCCCAAGCGCCTCGTCGTCGATCTCTCCCAGGTCCCTTACGTGGACAGCTCCGGCATCGCCGTGCTCATCGGCGCCATGCAAAGCCTGGAACATGAAGGGGGCGTTTTCCTGCTCGCCGGCGCGCAGGAAACGGTGATGACGATTCTCGAGAGCGCACGCCTCGACAAGTATTTCCGGTTGTTCCCGGACGTGAAATCGGCTCTCGCCGCGCCATAGGCGGACGAGGCCGGTGATGGCCCGAGATCCGTGCGAAAAAAGAGTCTTGTATCTTTTATTCGGGCTGGCCAATCTGAGTCGAAGGCGGAAAACAACCCCGCGCTCTTTTAATTCCCTCTAATCGAAAGGACCCTGCATGAAAACGACACACAAAATCACTGTCGCATTCGTGATCCTGGCCGGCGGACTCGTGGCCTACGCTGCCAGTCCCACGCCAGCTTCATCACCCCGCTCCAGTCCAAGCACTTCAAGCACGCCGGCGAGCAAATCGTCACCCCCAACCGCGTCGTCACCGGCCTCGATTAGCCAGTCCTCTCCAGCGGAGCTGGCCAGTCCAAGCGAAGAGCCCGGGAAAGCCGTCACAGCCGCGGTCACACCGGCGGCCAATCAACCGCCGCCCAAACCGATCCTCTACCTGACGTCGGAGGAGCCTTATACCGCCGGCGGAAAGAACTGGATCCGCAGGCGCTACGATGTCTTTAACAAATCGAGTTATCCCGCGGACATGTTCGCGGCCGCGCCCGGTTTGCCGCCTTGTGGCAGCAACACCAATTCGTCGCGCACCTGGGTGGATTTCTTCGATTCCACCGGGAAACGGCTCTACGGCTTTTGTGCTTTGAGCAAGCCGGACGATCTCGGCAAAATTTGGGTCGCTTTCGAGGAAGGGGTAATTCCGCCTAGTTACGTCTATATCGAGCTCAACGACCGCCAGACGAACACAAAATATAAATCGAACCTGGCTGATACGAGCATGTAAGGGGAGATGCGCCGGCGCCGCCGGAACCGCCTCGGCTAAGGGTCGGGGCAGCTCGCGAGTTCAGTTTAGAGCCGTTCCTTGCTGAGAGAATCCGGAGAAGGGAAGGAGCTCCATTTCATCAGCGCCTTCTCGGCGGCTTCTCCGTTTGCGCCCAACCAGGCGCTCATCTGATCTCCAATTTTTTCCCCGTAAATGCGGTGGGAGTAAACGAAGGAGAATCCCTTTCCATCCACCAGCCTGAACCGGGCAAAAGCGACCTCGACAAAATCCGGGCGGCCAAACACGACGGCGATGAAATGCTCCGCGGGCCGCTCTGCCGTGCGCGGCACCGAGTTGGTCTTGAGCACTTTTGCCTCATGCTTTTTGTAATTCTCCAGGACCGCGTTCGCCGTGGCAGCGAGGCCGTCGCCATCAGCGACGTTCGGATAGCCATTCACAGTCATCATGTCGGTCCATTTCTTGAGGTCTTCCTGCTTTTCGGGAGTAAACTCATGCTGCTGGTTCTGCGACCAGCGATGGAAATAACCAGCGTCCCTGAAAACAAAGGCCGGCTTATCGGCAGCGGAAGCCGCGGGGCCAGCAGCCATCCCCAGCGCCGCTGCTCCAAGCGCCAGCCTGAAAAAGCGCGCGGTCATTGATGCCGGCCGGGCCTTCAAGCTCAGCTCCGCTTTGCGTTTGGAGGCGGAATTACCCCAGCCCCAGCGCGTTTATGGTCGCGCGGTCAATGCGGCCGGTGGCGGTCAAGCCACGATCGCGCTGGTATCGCCGCAAAGCATTGCGCGTTTCCGGGCCGAGACTGCCATCGACCGGGCCGCTGTAATAACCTGCGCGCGATAAGGCCGACTGAATCTGGCTGACGTTCGAATCCGTCGCGCCTTCGACATAGTCGGATTGCTCCGTCTCGTCAGTGGACGCATAGCGATCGTCGTAATAGCCGTCGTCGTAATACGAATAGCTGCCGTATGGATAATAGCCGCCGTACGGGTAGTAGCCATATCCATAGGGATAGAAACCGGCGGCGAAAATCACCCAGGAATTGTTAATCCAGCGGCAGCGGTGCCCATTCCAGTAGTGGTCGCGACGCTTGTCCCAATGCCGATTCCAATTGCGCCCGCGGTGTCCCACGATGCGGCTCCCATTGTTGTTGTTGTTGTTGAACCCGCGGTTTCGAAAACCTGAGGAACGATTGCCGTCGAACCGAGTGCCATCTCCGGAGCGCGTCCGATTACGAAAGTCTCCGCGCCTGTTCACGCCCGGGTTGTCAACGCGGTCCAGGCGATTGCCGGAAAACCGAGGTCCGGAGTTTGGGACCGACCGGTTCCGAAACGTCGCTCCCGACGAAAAGCGGGTCGAAGAATTATGAAAGCGCGCGCCGCCGGTATAGCGTGCGCCCCCACTATAGCGTGCACCGCCGGAATAACGTGCGCCGCCTGAATAACGTGCGCCGCCGCTGTAGCGAGCACCACCGCTATGAAAGCGCGCGCCGCCGCCATGAAAGCGTGCGCCGCTGCTCGAAAACGTCCTGGCAGGTGCGGAAAAATGTCTGGCCCCGCCCGAGCTATGATGCCCGGAAGAGAAAGAACGTCCGCCTCCTCGGTGGCCAGCCTGGGCCGGCTGCAACATTGCAATGCTCGCGATCACCACACCGCTGAATGTTCCAATAATTTTCACAATCCAATCCTACGCGCCTGCCTTAAGAAAAAGCAAGCTCGTTGATCAGGCCCGGGCTTGGACAACAAGCGCCCGCAGCGGAGCGCGCAGGTCCGCTTCGCCAAAGCGGCTCTTCAGCGCAGCCGCGATCGCGTTGGTAATAACCGGGAACAACGATGGATCGCGCTCGGCGATTGCCATCGACACGGGATTACCCTGCACCAGGCCGATCGCGGTATCGTCCGCACGGCTCGGTCCGCTGAGCTTGTCCACGACCTCGATGCGAACGTCTCGAAACCCTGCCTCGGTCAGCACGCGCTGAATCTCGCCGTGATCGTGGTAACCGAACGGGACCTGATAGAACATGGGGGGATCATTCTCAAAGTAGCCGGCAATCGTTTCATGCGCGATCCGGCAAAGCTCGTTGTGCTCGATGGCGTCCCAGACGTTGAAAAGAAACACGCCGCCTGGCTTTAAGACGCGACGCGCCTCGCCCGCCGCCAGCGCCTTTTCCGGCACGAACATGATCCCGAACTGGCAGACCACCGCGTCGAACATTTCGTCGCCGAAAGGCAGGGCGCTCGCATCGGCTTGCTGCCATTCGATCGCTTCGCCGTTGGCGAACTTCGCGGCGGCATGTTGAAACATCGGCTCGTTCAAGTCGGTTGCGATCAGATTCACGGTCGCCGGGAGATGGTTCCGAAGCTCGCGCGTCACGATTCCCGTGCCGCAGGCCAATTCCAAAACCGAACCGTTTTCCGGCACCCGCAAACGGGCCACCAGGTCCTCGGCATACGGCTGGAAGAGAACGGGTCCGAGATATCGGTCGTAGGCCGCTGGGATCGATCCCGCGAACTGGGCGTTTTCGTCCATCATCTAATCCGAAGACGCTTTAAGGATAACCGACACCGGGTTGTCGCCCAGCCCAAAGCTCGCGCTTCGCCTTCCACTCTGCCGCTGGAATGATCTCCGGCGCGCCATCCGATCTCATCCGCCGCCGGCTAAAAAGCTGGGCCTCGAGAAGTATCTTCTCCGGCGAAACATCGCGCAGGAGCCAGGAAAGATCTTTGTCCAAGACAACGCCGCGACCCGGGGCCAGCAGGTGAGCTCCTTCAACGAAACGCGGGGTCTGCCCGAACATCGGAGAATCACCGAGAGGAAATGGCTGGCCCACACTTTCGCCTGTCCGCGCGTCCCAGAGCCGCGCTTCTCGTCCCGCCGTCGTCACGGCGATGCGTCCGTCGGGGCTGAAGGCCGCGTTGTGGATCTCGGTCATCCCAGACTTTTTCCTGGGCGCGAAGTCAACGAGATCGAATACCTGGAGCAGCACTCCGATCGGTTGGCGGCTCTTCAGGTCCCATAGTCGTCCCTCGTCTCTCGCCACGGTCAGTAAAGTTTTTTCGTCCGGAGAAAGAGCGAGGGAAAGAATCCTCTCCATTCTCACTAATGGCTCCTCCGAAGGCTCGCTCTGGCCCGCCGGCCAACTGAACACTCCGTTCTTCCGCGCGAAGAGAATCTCGCTCGACCTGAGGAAGAGAGCGCCCCCGACATGTCCCTCGATCGTCGATGGCTCACGCAACGCGCGCCCGGTTCGTCCATCCAAGAAATGCATCTTCGCTTGCGCGGTGAGTCCGCCGCCAGGTTGGGCGGGAGGAAGAAACTCATTGTGAACCAGCAACAGCCGGCTGCCGTCAGCGCTAAAGGCAACGACCGTCTCCGGCGTTTCAGAATCGCCACCATTTCGGCCTGTGATCTCAAAAGAATCGCCCACGGCCGATCCGGTTTTCGCGTCCCACAATCGAAGCATTTTCTTCTCGGTCCCGCTTTCGCGGTCCACGGTGGCGAGGGTTGAGAAGTCCGGGCTGAAAGCGACCACCGTGATTGCCGGCGCATGCTCCACCTCATTCCAGAGAGGCGCGCCACTGCGCACCTCCCACATGCGGATGTGGGTTTGTCCGCTCTCGCTCGGCGATTGCGTGAACAGGGTACGCCCATCCGGACTCAGCACCATGACGCGCGCCTCTTTCCAGGCGCCATGGCCGATGGCCCGTGGAAGCATCCGGCGCCCGGCCACATTCCAAATCAGGGCAGTCCCATCCTTCGCCCCCGTCAAAATGTGCTGGCCATCAGCGCTGAATGTCGCGGCCTCAATTTCGGCTGAGTTTGGCATCACCATCTCCAGCTGGCCAAATCGGTTCCAAAGATAGGCTGTAGCGCCGCTGATGGTGAGAATGAATTCGCCGTCCGGCGAAAACTTCACTCGCGAAACCACGCCCGGATGGATCATTGGCTTGGAGGAGCGAACCACTTCGTTGTTCCCGGGACTGATCCTCCAGAGGTAGGCTACGCCGTCGCTTCCGCCGGTCGCGACGAGATCGCTATTGGGGCTGACGGCAGCGCCCGAAATATCCACCTGCTGCCGAATCGGTTCCACGATCTTTTTCCCGCTCTCCACCTCGATGAGTTGAATCGGTCCCCCATTGTCTTGCACCAGCCAGATCTTCGCATCCGGGCTGAATCGCGGAACGGGGTCGTCTTGCCAAAGGAACGCCAAATGCGGCCATCCGCCCGGCTGATACTGCACCTCATCGAGCGGTTGCGACGTCTCGGCATCCCACGATTGGACAAAGTTTTGGTCCCACTTCAGCACCACCTTCGTTCCGGTTGGATCAAGGCCGGCGCGATCCACATGGCTGCTTTCGCTGCTCTCTGGTTGGACAGTCCGGAAGGGTATCGGCGGTGCGATCGGTTTCCCAGTTTCCGCGTCCCAGAGCCGGGCATGGTCGAGCGCGGTGAATATGCGTTTTCCATCGCGCGTAAAGAAAGCTCTCCGGACAGAAACAAGATTGTTCCCAACCGAAAACTCCACGAGCGGCGCGCCGTTTTTTGCGTCCCAGACGCGCAACCTGGCAGGGATACTTTCTTCAGCTTCATCTCTCAGGAGGCCTTCGCCCATGGCCAAAAATCGTTCGCCGCCGGGATCAAACGCCACGCAGCTAATCTTCTCGCCAAGCTCCACCATGAGCTGCGGCAGAGCGAGCGGCTGCATATGGAGCAGGGCGGCGTCTCGCCGGGCCCGATTTGGATCGAGATGGTTCGCTTCGGCGAAGAAAAGCGCGGCGCCGGCTTCATCCCCTTTCGCGACCAAAGCCCTGGCGCGCTCCTCGTACTTCGAGGCGAGTTGGCGGTCGACGTCGCGTTTCTTCGCGCGCTCCTGGAGAAGCCATGTCCCCGCCAGGGCGGCAATGATCGCGATGGCGGCGGCTGTTGCCATGATGACACGCCGCCGGCGCCGCGCGCGGTCGCGCTGCCGCAATTCGTCGAAACCCACGCCTAACAAGCCCGCCAGAATTTTGAGCCGCGCATTATCACGGCCATCCCGGTCGGGCCGGACATCGGCCGCGATCGGCTCGGTTCGCTCTTGAGTCAGTTCGCCGTCTTCTCCAATCCGGTAGCGGATCGCTTTCGGGAAACATTCGGGAACGCCCGAATCCGGTTTGTCGGACGCGTTCGGCTCGCCATCAACGATGATCGCCAGGACCCGGTCTTCGCGGCCCATCGCTTTGAAGGCGCGGACCTCTTCATTCACCCAGCGCGAAGCCGCGCCATTCGGAGAACAGACGACGATGAGATAACGCGAAGCCCGCAGCGCTTCCTCGATATTGGAACCGAGATTCGCGGACGTTGGCAGCTCTTCTCGATCGCGGAACACCGGAAAGAGGCGCCTCGGGACCACACCATCCCGGGACTGGCGTCCCACCAGCCGCCGCGGGACGCGATAATTTTCAATCGCGCGCCGGAGCCAGTCCGACCAGGTCTTGTCGCGCTGACTGTAGCTGAGGAACGCCCAATATTTAGGCGCCTGCGTGTGAGAGGATGTAGCTTCGGACATGGCCATGCGTTCGCCGGAAAAGTCCCAAAGCGTTGAACGATAACACAATTGGCAAGTCGTCAGCCGCGAGACTCGTTTCGCCGCTCGGAAAACGAACCCTTTGCACAGCAATTGCTTAAAAGAAGGGAGCCCAAACGCCGCATGATCGACCAGGAAAAATTCGAGCGCCTCGCCCCCCTTGCTTATCAATGGGCGAAACAACAGGAAGCCTACATTCTCAAGCACGGCGCTCCCCTTGCCCCGCACCAGTTGGCCGATGCCGCCCGCGCCGGCGTCCAGGATCCCGCCCGCGTGCGCGTGCTGGTCGTCGATCGCATTCCGCTTCCCGATGATGCCGAGCTCGCCGATGCCGCGCGGCGCGCCCAGATCATCACCGACGCCTCCCGCGGCGTCGCCATCGGCTACGGCGTCATTATCCGCGCCGATAGCTGGCAGAGCCGCGAGCTGCTCCTGCATCAGTTGGTGCACGTCGCGCAATGCGAACGCAGCGGCGGCCTCGAATCCTTCGTCAGCGAATATCTTAGCGATCGCCGCAGCTCCCGCGATTTCAGCGTCGGCTCCTTGGAAGACGAAGCCCGCGGCCTCGCCCGCGAGATTTGCGAGGCCCACAACGCGGTGAGGCAGCCGGCCTAGCTTAGCGCTGTAATTCCCACTTTTGCTTCACCAGCTGGTCACGCTGCTCCACAAAAATCCGTTCGTTGCCGCCGGCATGGCGAATTCTGCGAATGTGCTCCTCGTTCCATTCAATCGACTTTTGCAGTTGGTCGATGCGCTGTTCTTTCGCGTTGATTCGATCGCGCTGCATTTCTGCCTGACGCACAGCCTCTCTCCTTTTGTGGCTGTCGAGGCTGGGGGATGTAGCGATGGGCGCGACGGTTGCCGCAGGCCCAACGGGTGGATTACTAATGGTCACCGCCGGTGGCGCAACCGTCGGGAGCGACGTTTGCAATTGCTGGACTGCGGAGTTGAGCTGGTTCAGAGACTGGTGCTGGACCGTGCGCGTCCGCTTTAGATCCGCGTCGATTTTCTGCATCGCTGCCGCGCCCGTGAGTGCAACAGTGCTTAGGGCTAGCGCGAAGAACATTATCGCGCATAACACAGACCCACAGAAAGTTGAGATAAGCAGTGCAAGACCGCGATTGACCTGATGCGTGCACATCGCCACCACTGCTGTGATGAGTGCCACGCTAAAAAAAGCGTGGGCCAATGGAAAAAACCAACTGATCGCCAGCCCGAGACCAAAACAAATCCACCCTGCTTTCAAGGCCGAGGTCGCGGCCACAGGCGGCGCGCTATCGGAATCGCGGCGGTCGAGAACAGACGAATTTGCGACTGAAGGTGGGAGAGACGCTGGTCCTCTGGAATCGTATTTTAGCAGGGGAAACAATTCATCGACCGTTCTCCACCGTTGGGTACCTGTTTCCCTGCACGGATCGTGTTTCCGCAAGCGCCCCGCACGATAAAGATTTGCGATTTCTTCGGGGGAAAGAGCAGTGTGATAACCCTCGACCAGCAGCTCGTACAATTTCACGCTCGATTCCGAGCAGCCCGTATGCCGACAAACACTTGAAATCGACTATTCTTCCACGCCGGCTGCCCGCTTTTCGGGAGCTCACTACGGCGCGGTAAAGAGCCCGCGGGCCTGGGCCCAATCCCAAAGCGGCTGGAAGTCTGGCGGTGGCCTCTTGTTCTCTCGAGAAAATTTCTCCCGATGAGCTACCAGCATTTTTGCGAACGTCATTCCGTCAGGGGCGACGCGATTCGGGTCGGCGCCGCGTTCGAGAAGATGGAGTGCGTCCGCGTAAACGTTCTCATCGTCAAACGCCATGCTCGTGCGATAGAGCAAGACGGTGTAACCGGGGCAGCACCATCCGGTTTCAGGCATGGTGGCGTTGATGTCGGCCCCGCGGTCCAGGAGGAGGTCGAGCCGCGCCCGGCTTTGGCTGTCGGCGTAATAACTCACCCGCCAGTTCAGGAGAATCAGCGGAACGCCCTCTTCGTTGCGGCCATTCGGATCGCCACCGCCATCCAGCAGGGCGCGCAGAACATGGGCCGCGGCCTGCCCCGCTTCGATGAGGGCAAAGGAATATTCCTGGCCGTTGTTGTAATTCGGATCGGCGCCTAACGAAAGCAGTGTCTTCACTGCCTCTACCTTGTGTTCCTGATGCCAGGTCTGCCCGACGGCAAAATAAAGCAGCGTCTTTCCGGTCCGTCCGGCCGCCTGCAAATCCGGCACCTCTTTCGCCGCGGCCCGGATGGCCTCCTGATCATTCCTGACGATC
Source organism: Chthoniobacterales bacterium (assembly GCA_035630155.1). Taxonomy (GTDB): domain Bacteria; phylum Verrucomicrobiota; class Verrucomicrobiia; order Chthoniobacterales; family UBA10450; genus AV80. The sequence continues at coordinate 11,452 of DASQLH010000072.1, read as the reverse complement.
GCTTGGGCGACGGCGAAGAGCGCGGGGTGGTCGCCAAAGTCCTCTTTCCCGGAGCGCAGGTCTTCCCGCTGGAGCCGGGCGCGCTCCTCCCCTTTCGCCCATTCGAAGCCGAACCAGACAATGAAGGCGACATAACCCAGGAAGGCGATTGTCGCGACGATGAGAAATATTTTGAGGAATTTCATGGTGTCAAAGCAGGCCGACTTTCTGAAACCTTGTCCGGTTGCGTCGCTTTAAGGCGCCGTTTTGAACAGTCCTTGCCGCTGCGAACAAGGATGCTATGGCGGCAACCTCCTGACCTCCGACCTTTGGCCGGCCGACATACGATTTCCAAGTGATGAAACGATTTTTTCTCTGTTTCCTGTTCCTCAGTCTCGGCGCAGTGGGTTCCCTAAGGGCCGATGAAAATGTGCGGGCGCTGCAAAGCCGGCTAAAGGCGGGCGGCTTTTATTTCGGCGAAGTCAATGGGCGCTACGACAGCGACACCGCTGCTGCCGTCACGCGTTATCAGATTCGAAATGGCCTTCAGATCACGGGCAAGCTCGACGGGCCCACGAGTCACGCGCTCGGGGTGGCCGCCGCCCAACCGAAAGTTCCCACGCCGAAGTTTGGCGAAGATGTCTGGCGTTACCTGCGCAAGAGCGACCAGGCTTCCATCCAGCGTCTCATGGCTGAGGAAGCCAAAGCCAACAAACCGAGCAAAGCGCCGCCGCCAGCATCCACAAACCCGCCGCCGCCCGCAGAGGGCCCCCCGCCGGCCGCAACTGCCACGTCTCCTGCGACCTACGATCGTGACCGACTTAAAGATTATGTCGCCGCCTTCGTCCTGGCCGGGCTCGATCCGCAGGTCGGAGCGGAAACGGAATTCTTCGCCGAGCGCGTGGACTACTTCGGCGAGCGCGGGGTTTCTCGAGAAAAAATCCGGAGCGATCTGCAACGTTACAATAACACTTGGCCGCAGCGGGGATTCTGGCTTGCGGGCGAGTTGGACGTAACTCCGAGCGAGGGCAAACTGAAGGTGACGTTTCCCCTGCGTTACGAATTGCGGAACGGCTCGAAACGGGCCACCGGCAAAGTCTTGAAAACGCTGGTCCTCGAACAGGCGGGCGCAGACGATCTCCAGATCGTTGCCGTGAACGAGCGCAAGGCGCGGTAGCCTCGCGGAACGAATTCTCGGAGCCCAGGCGATGCGATTGATTCGTCCCGACGTACTGGGCCTCCTTCGATGGAACCAGCGAGATTCTGGTGTGAAACCCCGTCCTTAGAGAGGAAAAGGTAAACTTCGCTCCGGGCTTCCCGTAGAACGACATGGCGGGATGCAAATCCGAAATTTCCTCCATGAATTGATAAAGGATGAGGTAGCAATCTGATTGCGCAATTACTGAACCGGCGATTTGTGCTTAACCAGCTTGAACTGGTGCAAAATGAACTTGCCAGCTCGACTGACGATCGCAGAACGGGGGGAGGGACTCCGGGATTAACTGTCCCTCAAGCAGAGGTCGCCGTGGCGGCCGAAGAACTCGAAGCAGCGCGCCAGCGGGAAGAAACACGGTCTACCGGTCAGAGGAATTTCGATGATGCTGATCCTGACGCGCGGAGAGGAGAGGAAGCGGCGCCGATTGACGACACCGTTTTCATCAGTTCGGATCCCGTCATCAGCCTTTTTCAATCTTCGTTGGAGGAGTACTTCGACAGCCGCGCGGAGGGCATGGTGGAGGCAAAGCCACCGGCCGATGATGATCGGCGCGGCACTGATGACTTTGTCGCCATAACCGATCAAAAATTGGCCCTATCCGACGTGCTCCCTCGGGAGGAGGACGGCCGACGCTACTTCGAGAAGTTTAGCGTGACCGATCCGCGCTGGGTCGCCTCACTCTTTGCCATGGGCATGCGGAAGTTTCGGCATCGACACTCATTCAACGACAAAAAACCGGTGACGGTGCCCGTTTCCAACAAAGCGCGTTTGATTCTGGTCGGCGATTGGGGCACGGGCCTCAAGCGCGCTGTGGCGGTGGCGGACGGCATGCGGCGCATTGTCGACGAGGGCCGGGAACAAAAAATCGAGCAGCACGTCATTCATCTCGGTGATGTTTATTACTCGGGATGGGAACGGGAATACCGGAACCGGTTCCTTCCGCACTGGCCCATTCAGAAGGACGAAACCACAGACCTGCTTACATCATGGTGCCTCAACGGGAACCACGACATGTATTGTGGCGGTCACGCCTATTTCGATTTCCTGCTCGCGGACCCGCGCTTCGCGCGGCAGCAGCGCAACAGTTTCTTCGCGTTGCGCAACGACTATTGGGACATCATCGGCTTGGATACGGCCTATGACGACGCCGGGTTGCATGATCCTCAAGCCGAGTGGATCGCGGAAACGCTCGCGGGTTCCAATCGGCGCTCCATGTTCCTCAGTCACCATCAGCTCTTCAGCGCCTACGAGGGACCGTCGGTCGCCCTGCAAGAAAAGATCGGCCAGTATGTGGCGAACCGGCCGGCGGATGTCTGGTTCTGGGGTCACGAGCATCGTTGCGTGTTCTACAAGGACCACCAAGGCGTGCGGAATGCGCGTCTGATCGGCAACGGCGGTGTGCCCGTCTACATGACGCATCGAGAAGACGCGGAGCACAAGTTTCCTTCATTCTATGAATACCGCGCTTTCAGGCGGCGCTTGTTCGAAAAATGGGCCTTTCTTGGATTCGCCGTTGTCGACCTTGAAAACGACCACGCTACGGTGCGTTACATCAACGAGTTCGGCACGGTCTTTCGAAGAGAGACGCTGCCATGAAATTATCCGCTTACGACTATGTGGCTTCCCTGCCGCAGCCCCCGCCGACGTGGCTCAATCCGGTGACGCTGGGCCTCACTGAGCTGCGGGAGATTCCCAAAGAAAAAGTTCGCGTCATCGATAATGGCCGCAAAGGCCTCATCTCATTTTTTGAATTCGCTAAACCCGCGGACGTGACCGCCTGGGAGGCGTTCGTTCTGAACCGATCGGACAACAAGGGCTCCTACGTTTTTTCCAACGAACAGTTTTGGCTGGCCGCGGCCGCTGCGTTCAAGAGCAACAAGTTCAAACTCCAGATTGACCACGAGCTTTACCGCTGGTTCAAGAACCTGGCTCTGCCGCCTGTGCCGCTGAAGAGCATTCTCAGTGATGTCACTACCTCCCACAAGGGCCGTCTCCTTGATCTCAAGCGCGCCAGTCCAAAGTCCAAGGACGCGCTTGGCAAATTCTTCGATATTCAGGAATACACGATTTGCCCTGAGTGTGGGCCAGACGATGTACCTGATCGGCCAGCGGTGCTCTTGGATCCTCGACGCAAAGTGCAGATTGCCTATGTGCCCGATACCAGTCACCTCGCTTCTGCCGTGACCACACGGCTGAAGAGAAGTCACGCGAAACCACCCAAGCGCACCACGAATGGGGGTGGCGCCCCTGCGCCCCAGGGCACTTCGCCCGCACACGTTTTGAGCCGCATGCCGCACATTGACGTGAAGCCCCCCGAACCGCTCGCGCGTGGGGCAAGTTTCGAAGTCACCATCTTCGCGGACACGTCGGACCCTCGGCCCGGAGAATATTCCGACCCAATCATCATCGACGCTCCGCCTGACTTGAAGGAATTTGTCCTCGGCGTGTGGCTCACGGGCAGTCCGCACTTCGTCATCACCGACCCCGGTCCAAAATCCATCACGATCACGCGCGATGTGGCGCGTTCCACCGAAGCCGCCTTTCAAGTTGTTGCTCGCAGGGACATTGTCGATCCCTCGACGGCCAAGCTCACCGCGATTTTCGACTACAAGCATCGCCCTTGCGGCAGCGTGAGCCGCAACATCGATCTCGGAAACCCGCCTCCCTCCCTGCAACTCGGCCGAGGCGCAGGTGATCCAAGAATCGAAATCGAGCCAACCGCGCAGCCAGCGGACCTCGTCGTGACAATTGCGAATCCGACCCCCGACGGCCTGACTTACGATTGTATCGTGAGCACGCCCCATTTGCCTAAGTTCCGGGACGGGTACCCGGACAAGTGGTCGCCGGGCGGCACGACCAAAGAGGTTGTCGAGCAGCACTTCACCCGCTTTACCGCGCCCGGACTGAAAGACGACTTACGCGTGGCAAATCTTACCGGAGCAGGCGTTGAATTGTTTAAGGCGGCACCCAAGCACTTCAAAGAGGCTTTCTGGCAGCTCCTGGACGGCGGTCATCCTCTGCGCTCAATCAGCATTGTTTCCATCGAACCCTATATGCCATGGGAGCTCATGGTCCCGAAGCGGGCGCGCCCGGATGGTCCGGATGAGCAGCGTAAGCCCCTGGGAATAGAGTTCGCGGTCGGGCGCTGGATCTCCAACGAGTACCGGTCTTCACGGCAACGAGTTACTCTAACCGACAGCTTGATTTTCGCTCCTGCCTATTCGCTCGAAAAAGGTCCTAAACCGCTGGCGCACTCCGAAAAAGAAAGCGGAATGGTCCGCAGTGAGTTTCCCGGCGATACAATCGCGCCGGCTGATTTCACGGGCTTCGAGGCCGCCATGGCCTCGGGTGGACGCTCGCTGCTTCATTTCATTTGTCACGGCAAATCTGCAGCAGTCGGAGCTCAAACCATTTACTCTGAGGACGGGACCGAGCTTAGCTCGATTGCGTTCACTGGTGGCACATCGACGCCACCTGCGATCGCAAAGAGCAAGCCGTTTGTCTTTATGAATGCGTGCGAGGTGGGGCGCCTGACGCCAAACCTGGTTGGGGTAGGAGGATTCGCTCCCACCTTTATCGACCTGGGGGCGAGCTGTGTCATTGCTCCTTTGTGGAGCGTGAAGGACAAGTTTGCTCCCATTGTTGCGGAGGAGTTTTACCGCGCGGTGAAATCAGACCCGGGGAAGCCTTTTGCTGATATTCTTGCGAGCATTCGTGCACGCGCTTACCGGCCGGAAGGCGCCGAAGATTCGTACGCGGCCTACTGCTTCTACGGCGATCCTTTGGCAGCGCAACATAACTAAAAGACCAGCGCCTACGATCTCCAGATCGTCGCCGTAAACGAGCGCAAAACGCGGTAGCCTCGCGGCGTCGCGATCGAACCCTGTAGCCGTCGCCCTGCTTGCCACGCCGAAAGCCGCGCGAAGGTGGGTGGGCGACGCGAGAGAGAGCGGGGCATCCTCGTTAGCGACCGAGCCCCGAAAGCTTTCGGAGCTGCTACAGGCCGTCGTCCGGCGCCAGACAATCCGCTTCTCTTTTCGCGAGTCGGCAGCTAAACGCTTAGGCGTCTGCTCCATGGTGAGCGACGCACCGAAAATCTGATGAACGTAACTTTTCGCCGGGGCGCGCCGACGGCCCTCATCTGCATCGTCGTTGTCGTGGTCGTCACTCTCGCGTTTCTCTCGAACCGGCTTTTTCACAACCTGACCAATGCGGTCGAGCAAAACCAGTTCGACCTGATGCGGACGATTCTGCGCTCGAGCCTTCGGGCCGCGGAAGACCGGGCCATGGCGCGGGCGGAGATGGTCGCGAATCTGCCGACGGTGCGCGACCTCTTCGCCAAGCGAGATCGGGAACGGTTGCTGGCCGAATGCGGGCCGATGTTCGAGATCCAAAAATCGAAGTATGGGGTCGATCAAATGCAGTTCCATCTTCCGAACGCGGTGTCGTTCCTGCGCTTGCACGCGCCTCCTCAGCACAGCGATGACCTGACCAAATTCCGACCGTTGGTTGTCGCGGTAAACACCGACCGGGTAGCCCGCAAAGGGCTGGTCGTGGCGCGGACCGGCCCCGCGATTTTCGGCGTGGTCCCGATGGTCGATCTCGCAGGCGGACACGCGGGGTCGCTGGACGTGGGGATGGATTTCAATCCGATTCTCGATGGCCTGAAGGCGACCTATCAACTCGAGCTGGCGCTGTTCATCGCCGAAGAGCCGCTCCGGAGATTTGCCACGGGCCTCCCTGGCGAAGTGCTGACCGAAGAGAATCGGCGCGGAAAATTCATCAAGTTCCATTCCACCCATTGGACGCTGATGAAGGACCTGGCCACGGAGGCTGACGTGATCAACGTAACGGAGGAGGGATACACGCGAAAGCTGCGCGGGATCACCTACGGCGCGCTCATCCTGCCGCTGCGCGATCCAAACGGGGAACAGCTGGGGCTGCTGGTGGTCGCCAAGGATTTCAGCGCCTCGCGGGCCGCGTCCGGCCGCTCGCTCGTCTGGCAATCGTTGCTCGCCCTGTTTGCCATCGTGACGCTGGCGGTCGCGGTCATTGTGGTCATCCGCGGATTGCTGCTGCGCCCCGTCCAAATGATCACGGAACGATTCCGATCGCTGGCCGAAGGCGACCGGACCAAACCGATCGAGCAGCCGGAGACGCTCTGCCAGGAGATGCGGGAGCTGGCCGGGACATACGAGCAACTCCGGGGATCCGACGAGGAAAAGGAATGATGAAGAAATCCGCGCTGCACTCCAGGCGGTGGAGGTGGCTGCTCTCGATTTTCCTCGCGCTTCATGGCGCCACCAGTTTTGCCGAACCGGCTCCGGCGTTGCCTCTCGCCGGCGGCCTCCCCGTAGTTGTGCGAACGGGTCTTCGCTTCGACCAGATCGATTCCATCGACGAAAACGAAAGATCGTGCACTGCCACGGTGGATCTCCGGCTGCGCTGGCGAGATGCGCGCCTGGCTTATCCGAAAGAAGACGGCGCGCTCTTCCAAAACTTCAAGGACGCCGCGGCCGAGGCGCGGATGGCTACGATGTGGGTGCCGAGGGTGGAACTGGCGAATACGATCGGCAGCCCGACCTTTCGCACTTTCTCGCTCCGGATTTATCCCGATGGCCAGGTCGAGTTGATGCAGCGCACCAGCTCAAAGTTCGCGACCTCGTTCGATCCGCAACGTTTTCCGTTCGATCAACAAAAGCTCGCCGCGGAAGTTGTCGTGCGCGGCGACGATCAGGATCGGGTGGCGCTCGATTATCACCAGGACGACCTGGATTTTAGCGCGAGCGGCTCCGATCGAAAGCTGGACCGCTGGGCGCTCGGATTGACGAATATCCGGCGGGAGCCGCTGTCTGGCTTATACGACACGCTCCATTCGCGCTTGTGGATCGAGCTCCAAATCCGCCGGCAATTCACCATGGCGATGGCGCCGATCTTTATTCCCTTATTTGCCTCGCTCCTCATTCCGCTCATGGCCGTTTACATGAACAGGGTCGAGGACGGCGAATTTCAAATCGACGCCTTCGAGCTTTGCAACATCGTCATCGGCGGGCTCTTCGCGGTCATCGCCCTGAATTTCACGGTGAACTCCGCCTATCCGATGCTGGGCGACGCCGATAACACAGTCACGCGGTTGTTTGGATTGAACTACCTCGCCCTGGGCGCGGCGCTCGCCATCATCATCGCCTTGTTTCGCTTCAACCTGGTGCAGCGCGCCCTCGGCAAATACGTGCAGGAGCAACTCTACCTCTCCATCGTGTGGGCCGCGCCGCTCCTGGTTTTGGGCACCGCCATCGCCTTGTTGCTGGTAGCGATGGCGTGATCTCAGCATGAAAAAACGCCGTCCACCCGCGGAGGATCGTCCCACCGACGACCAGGCTGCCTGGAAGCGCCGGCTCTACTGCATTATTTTCGAGAGTAAAACGCCGGGCGGAAAGGCGTTCGATGTCAGCCTGCTCATCGCGATTGGCCTGAGCGTTACGGTTGTCATGCTCGAGAGCGTGAAGTCGATCCAGGCCGAGCACGCCATTCTGCTTCGCGATCTGGAATGGATCTTCACCGGGCTCTTCACGATCGAATACATCGCGCGCCTCCTCTGCGTGCGGCGGGCCTGGCGCTACGCCGTGAGCTTTTACGGCATCATCGATTTGCTCGCGATCCTGCCGAGCTACATCAATCTCTTCACCTCCGCCAACTACGTGATGGTGGTCCGCGTCCTGCGGCTCCTGCGCGTCTTCCGCGTCCTGAAGCTGGCGCATTTCCTCGAGGAAACCGACACGCTCGTCACCGCGCTGCGCGCCAGCCGGCGCAAGATCATGGTCTTCATTTTCACAGTCCTCGCGGTCGTGATCGTTATGGGCACGCTCATGTATCTGATCGAAGGCGAGGCGAATGGTTTCACCAGCATTCCGTACGGCATCTACTGGGCGATCGTTACCCTCACCACGGTCGGTTACGGCGATATCACGCCGCATACGCCGCTCGGCCAATTGATGGCCAGCCTCATCATGATCATGGGCTACGGCATCATCGCCGTGCCCACCGGGATCTTTTCCATGGAACTGCGGCAGGCGGCGAAAGCCCGGGACGCGCGCGTCTGCGCGAATTGCGAAACGGTGGAATCGGATCGAGCCGCGCGTTTCTGCCGGCGCTGCGGCAAGCCTTTTGCCTAGTTTGCGGCTACCCGGGTTCCGGTGTGCAATCGCAAACTCGGCTTCGCAGCCATCCGGGTTCCGCCGGTGTTCGAGAGCAGGGTCGCCTGCGCGACCGCGCGATTGAGCTTCGTGTTCAGCACGGCCACCCTGGTGCGAACAGTGACCGCCCCAAAAAGACGCGCGACGTCGCGCGAACGCATCCGGATGCAGCCGTAACTAACGGGCCGGCCAATGAGCTTCTCGACAGGCGTGCCGTGAATGTAAATGTTCCGCGAATACGCCCGGGCATTGGCCTTTTCCAGACCGCGCAGCCAAAGGATGCGGGTCACGATCGGATCGCGCCCGCGGGCGTTCGGCGGCAGGATTTCGCCGGTCAACTTCCGGGATTTGAAGACCGCGCCCATGGGGGCGTTGCCGCCGATCTTGGAGGCGATTTCCATCGAACCAAGCGGGGTCGCATAGCTGTTGGGGTTGTCGCCCAAACCAAACTTCGAGGTGGAGATCGGGAAGCGCGCGGTGACCACGCCCTTATCGATCAGGGCGAGCGTTTGGTCGGGGACGCTCACGACGATAGAGGGCGCAGCCGTGGCCCGCGCGGGGCTCAGAAGAGCCGCAGTTAAAACAAGGATTGGAACGCTGAGATGGAGAAGCCTCATAGCGCGCTTTGCAATAGCAGCGCGCGTGCCCGGAAACGGGCGCTCTGGCCGGTGAAAATTACTGATTACGTCGGTGACTGGGCGGCTTGGAAATTTGATCATGAAGATTGAGAGCGGGAGAGATACGCCAGGAGGGGTGCCGATCCCAGAAAGACAGTTTGGGAACAGTTAGAAACACATTGAGAACACAATGGGAGTCGAATGACCCCAGGAATCGAACCCTGCGACCGGCGTCCGGTTCGCGTTACGGTCTGGCCGCGGGCGCGGGAAATCCGAGAGTTGATTTCGGGCGGCCTCTCAGGAGCATCGCGAGAAAATAGAACGCGATCACGGCCACGAGCAGGAGGTGATAGCCGGTCAACATGCTGAAGTATTCGAGCATTCCGCCGACCATGATCCCGAGAAGGTTCGAGGCAAACGCCACGTCCGCGCTCTCGGTCTCGCGAAACGAGTTTGAGAAGACCACGTTCGCGAGAAACACTGGCGCGAAGATGAGACAGCTGGCGATCACGTAGCGCGCGATCGCGTTTTGAAAGAGGAGAGCTTCCGGCCGGATCACGAGGTTCAGCGCCAGCATGCCGAAGAGCAGCAGGTAGAAGATCCAAATTCGGTGAAAGGTGAAGCGCGCATTCACGAGCACCGCCACGAGGACACTCGTGAGGATGGCGAAAAAGACGAGCGAATTGACGTTCCAAGTGCTGCCGAAAAGAAGCGCGAACGTGGTCAATGCCTTCACTTCCAGCAGGGCGAAGGCAACCCCGAGAAAGAACATGTGCCAGTCGAAGCGCCGAAGCGTGCTACGCGGTGCGATCCACAAAATCCCGGCGAGCGAGATCGCCAGGACAACCGCCAGGCCGCGAAGATAGATGGTCGGAAATGATTTCTGCGGCAGGTAGATGAATGGCCAGTCGTCCGTCGCGGGCGGCAGGTTGGTGGCGGCAAAGAACCCTTCGCCCGTCACGCGCAGCTCTTTGTCGCTGGCGGAGGAAGGTTCTTCCCGATAGGGACCGAACGTGCCGGGTGGAATGTCGCTCAATCTCGGCCCGTTCACGATGACGGCGCCGCGCCCCTGCCCGCCGTAAGTCGAGACAAAAGAGTCGCGGCCAAAGGTGCGCCCCACCATGCTGGCCAGCTTTTCGATGAGCCACGGTTCGCGGTAATAATTGTAAAGCACGAGGACGCCGTTCGGCGCGAGCGCCTCGCGTGCGGCCGCAAGCGAGTCCTGCGTGAAGAGAAAGCTCTCGAGCCGCAGATTGGCGATGCTCGAAGTCAGGGTGAGCGAATCCGGCAGAGCGAAGATGATGAGATCGAACTTCTCGTTCGTGTTGCGCAGGAAGACTCGGCCGTCCGCGTTCACCAAACGGACGCGCGGATCGGAATAGGGTTGGTCCGGATGGAACTGCGCGCCGAGCTTCGCGATGACCGGATCGATCTCGACCGCGGTTACCGACTTTACGCCATTGGCCAAAGCCGTCGCCGCATCGGAGCCGCTCCCCGCGCCGAGAATGAGCGCCCGCTCGAACGATGTCTCCGGGAAAAGCTCGTAAACGCGACGGTAAAACGGCTCCTTATTGCGCCACGGGATCATGCTTTGGTGGCCGATGCTGTTGACGTCGAGGTTGTAGCCGGCCGGCGTGGCGGGCGTTAGGGTGATCTTGTAATAGGGCGACCAATAGGTGCCGCGCTGGAGGAACAAGGCGATGCCGGCGGCGGCGAGAATTAGCAAAGCCGAGCGGAGCCATTCCGCTCTTGCGCTTAAGAGCAGAACGAACACGCCGAGGATTCCAAACCAGTAGATCGGCGGAAGCGCGAAATAACCGATGATGAAAAATGCGGCCGTGCCCGCGAGACTCCCAAGAATGTCGAAGGTGTAGGCGGTGAGCGGCGCCGTTTGGGTAAAGAGCGAGCCGAGGGTGCGGGCGAGCGGAATAAACGCCGCCGCCACGAAGGTAAAGATCAGCGGCAGGAGAATGAAGCTCTCCGCCTGCGCGAAGCCGTGCGTTCCCGAACCGAAGTAGAGCACATCGGTGGTGGAGATATTGAGCTCAAAGCGGTTGACCGCCACTACCGCGGTAAGCAGCAACACCATGAGCGGGAACGACGGAAACCGGAACGTGGCGCGTCGCGCGGCCAGAAGCCCGAGCCCCATCCCAAGGAACGAAGCGAGCAGAATGAAATTCGTGAAATAGCTGAGATATCTGACGTAAGCCGGAATCCAGCGAATGCAGAGCAGCTCGAAGAAGAGGAGCGTGAACGAAACCAGAAAGATCCGCAGCCGGACGCTGTTGCCGGGCAAGAGATGGTCCGAATCGCCCGCCGCCGGCCGGCTCCGCGGCAGGGCTGTTGGTTCCGTGGAAATGCTCAAGGAGTTTCTGTTGGTTGTTTCGGACGGGCAAGATTGCCCACACCGTGCAGTCCGCAAGAGCGCCGAGTCGCGTCCGTGGATT
>DASQLH010000071.1:0-5255 GCA_035630155.1 Chthoniobacterales bacterium | reverse complement strand
CATCGCGGAAAAATTGGGCTACGAAGCCGCGCCGGGCATCAAGCCGGACAACTCTTTCACCCCCAGCATCATGTCCTTCCCGGGCGCCGCTCCGGAAAAAAAAGCAGCTTAAATTATGGCTAACAATTCCAGTTTCACCCGCCGCACGCCGGACATCATGACAGAAGAGCTCTGCGCGATCCTGTCGCAGAAAATTTCGTTCGAATTCAAACCGCTCTACGACTTGGTTTACGCGAACCTCCACGCCCGGAACGCCGCGAGTGGCGGCGATGAAATGCTCCGTCTGCGTGCTTACGAGAAGCTGCAAAATCTCGTCCACGACGGAATGGTGAAGAAGACCGAGAAGAAGTATCGCGGTAACCCCGCGGCGCTCCTGGTGGTCAGCTCCCGCCTCGAAGAATGGCGCGTTGCGGCGAATCAGCGGACCGCCGCGTTGCGAGCCGGTTAGTCTTTCCCAGGCGAGACGCGGGCTGACGAGTGCAGCTCTCCTTGCTATACCGATAATCGGACAACAGTTTCGAGCGGTCGATACCCTTCTCGGCTCGCGTTGCGCGTTCCTTTATGGATACTCGCAAGAATGAACTGGAAAAGATATTGGATCGCCGCAGTCGCAGTTTTGGTAGTCGCCAAGGGATTGGTCGCAGCTCTCTTCTTCGGAATCATATTTAATTCCGTTTACGACCAGGCCCTGCCCTGTGCCAGACCGGAAGGCTCTGAAGTTCACGCCGCCGGCCTGATCTGCATGATTGCTTGGTCGCTTGCTTTGACCTTCATCTACACAAAAGGACATCAAAACAAAGGATGGACGGAAGGAATAAGGTTCGGACTGGTGGTTTGGATCTTTTACTTTGTTCCCATGCTCACAGGATTTTACGGATACTATGCGATGCCCTTCAACTGGCTCATTGCAGGGCTAGTTTCCGGCCTGGCCGAATCGCTTACCGCCGGACTTTTGGTTGCTCTCATCTACAACTCAAAAATGACTGAGCAGGGCGAGCTCTCCTCCGCGGGTTAAACTTTGTAGAGGCCTCAAGCGAGCCCGCTGCCGACGTCGGAGAACTCGGACGGCCACACATGCGGCAAGGCCTGGATAATGGTTGCGTTTAGCTCGTGATCTTCGAGCAAATTCGTCTATCGTCCGCTCGCTCCAATGCCGCGGAACAACGAGCTCAAAAAAATCCTGTTGATTGGCTCCGGCCCGATCGTGATCGGTCAGGGCTGCGAGTTCGATTATTCCGGCGTCCAGGCCTGCAAAGCCTTGCGCGAAGAAGGCTACAAGGTCGTCCTCGTTAATTCGAATCCGGCCACCATCATGACCGATCCGGAATTCGCGGACCGGACTTACATCGAGCCGATCACGCCGGAAGTGGTCGAAGCGATTCTGGAGCGGGAGAAGCCGGACGCCATTCTGCCGACGATGGGAGGCCAGACGGCGCTCAACGTAGCCATGGAGTTGAACCGCAACGGCGCGCTCGCCCGCCACAACGTGAAATTGATCGGCGCGAACGCGCAGGCCATCGCGAAAGGCGAGGACCGGCAGCTCTTCAAGGAAGCGATGCTGCGAATCGGGCTCGACGTTCCGCGCTCGGGCATTGCCCATTCCATCGCCGATGCCAGCCGCATCGCGGACATAATCGACAAATTCCCGCTCATTATCCGGCCGGCCTTTACCCTCGGCGGCTCCGGCGGCGGCATCGCCTACAATCGCGACGAGCTGGCGGAAATCGTGGAACGCGGGCTCGCGCTCTCGCCGGTCACGGAAGTGTTGATCGAGGAATCGCTCGTCGGCTGGAAAGAGTTCGAGATGGAGGTGATGCGCGATTGCGCGGACAACTGCGTCGTCATCTGCTCGATTGAGAATTTTGATCCGATGGGTGTGCACACCGGCGACTCGATCACGGTCGCGCCGGTCCAGACACTTTCCGACAAGGAATTCCAGATGATGCGCGACGCTTCGTTTGACGTCATCCGCGAGATCGGGGTCGAGACGGGCGGCTCGAATATCCAGTTTGCGGTCAATCCCGAGAACGGCCGGATGGTAGTCATCGAAATGAATCCGCGCGTCTCCCGCTCGAGCGCGCTCGCCTCCAAGGCGACCGGATTTCCGATCGCGAAGATCGCGGCCAAGCTGGCTGTCGGTTATACCCTGGACGAAATCCGGAACGACATCACCCGCGAGACCCCCGCGAGTTTCGAGCCGACGATCGACTATTGCGTCGTGAAGGTGCCGCGGTTCACCTTCGAAAAATTTCCGCAGGCCGACCCGACGCTGACGACGCAGATGAAAAGCGTCGGCGAAGCGATGGCCATCGGGCGCACTTTCAAGGAAGCGCTCCAAAAGGCGCTGCGCTCGCTCGAAATAAAACGCTTCGGCTTATGCGGCGACGGCAACGAAAAACGTGTCGATGCGGAAGCGCTGCGCCTGAAGCTGGCGATCCCAAACGCCGAGCGCATTTTTTACATGGCGCAGGCGTTTCAGGACGGCATGTCGATCGAGGAAGTCTTCGAGCTCACGAAGATCGATCGCTGGTTTTTGCACAACGTGAAGCAGATCGTGGAGGAGCAGGGAAAGCTCGGTGGTAGCACACGCATCTTGCCTGTGGGGCAAACGGGCGTCTCGCCCGTTTCTCCTCAGCAATCGGCAGACGAAACGCCTGCGCCGATTTTTCGCGGCATGGATCCGCATGACGACATAAAGATCACGAGACGCAACCTCCCGCACTGGCAGCAGGAAGGCGCGACCTACTTCGTCACCTTTCGCCTGGCCGACGCCGTGCCGGCTGAGTTACTCCGGGAATGGAAACAAAAATTCGACACGTGGCTGAAATTCCATCCCGAACCTTGGGACGCCAGGACTAAACACGAATACCAAGAACGCTTTCAGGAAGACCGTGAACGATGGCTGGACCAGGGACACGGCACGTGCCTTTTCAGGCACTCTGAAATAGCGACCCTGGTCGCAAAAGCTCTGCGGCATTTCGACCGCAAAAAATATGTCTTGGACAGCTGGGTAATAATGCCCAATCACGTTCATGCGCTTGTCCAAGTTCTGAGCGGTTTCGGCCTCTCTGATATTCTTCATTCTTGGAAATCTTTTACGGCAAAAGAGATCAACCGAATAAAGGGAACGAAAGGGACGGTGTGGCAGGACGAAAACTACGACCGTATCGTTCGCGACTTCGATGAGTTGCAGCGGTTCCGAGACTACATCTCGCGTAATCCTGAGGAGGCGAAATTAATCGCGGACGAGTTTTTAATTCATCGGGTTGAGGTTTTGAAACGGGTGGAGGACGGGGCAGGCGAGACGCCTACCGGCCCCACAGGCAAGATGCCTGTGCTACCGCAGGAATTCCGTCGCCTCAAGAAGCTCGGCTTTTCCGATCGGCAACTGGCGGTGGCGCACGGGATTTCCGAAGCGGAGATCCGCGAGATGCGGAAGGCCGCCGGCGTTGTCCCGACCTACCGGCTCGTCGATACCTGCGCGGCGGAGTTTGAAGCGTTCACGCCGTATTATTATTCCACCTACGGGACAGAGAACGAGATGCGCCGGACGGACCGGCCAAAGATCATGATCCTGGGCGGCGGGCCGAACCGGATAGGCCAGGGCATCGAGTTCGACTATTGCTGCGTCCATGCGGCGTTCGCGCTCCGCGAAATCGGTTTCGAAACCATCATGGTGAACTCGAATCCGGAGACGGTTTCGACTGATTACGACACCAGCGACAAACTCTATTTCGAGCCGCTCACGCTCGAAGACGTCCTCAATATCTACGAGCAGGAGCTTCCCGAAGGCGTCATCGTCCAGTTCGGCGGCCAGACGCCGCTCAATCTGGCCGAAGGCTTGAAGGCCGCGGGCGTCCCGATCATCGGCACGCAACCGGAAAGCATCGAGATGGCGGAAGACCGGAAGCTGTTCGCCGCCATGCTCGACAAGCTGGGACTGCGACAGACGCCGAGCGGTTCGGCCGTGAGCGCCGACGAAGCGGTCGCAATCGCGGAGCGAATTGGTTATCCGGTGCTCGTCAGGCCCTCTTTCGTTCTGGGCGGCCGGGCCATGGAGCTGGTTTACAACGTTGACGATCTGCGCCGTTACATGCAGAGCGCGATCGAAGTCAGCTCCGATCGGCCGGTGCTGGTGGATCGTTTTCTGGAAGACGCCTTCGAAGTCGATGTCGATTGCATTGCGGACGGCGAGACGAGCGTCATCGGCGCGGTCATGGAACACATCGAACAGGCCGGCATTCACAGTGGAGACAGCGCCTGCGTGATCCCGACGTTCTCATTGCCGCCGCCGGTCCTTGAACAAATCCGGACAGCGACAAAAGCGATGGCCCGCGAGCTCAAAGTCCGCGGACTCATGAATGTGCAGTTCGCGGTGAAAGGCGACGATGTTTATGTCCTCGAAGTGAACCCGCGCGCGTCGCGTACCGTGCCCTTCGTGAGCAAGGCGATCGGCGTGCCGCTCGCCAAACTGGCCGCGAAAGTGATGACCGGAAAAACCCTGGTCGAGCTTGGCTTCACGGAAGAGATCGTTCCGAAACACTTTTCCGTAAAGGAAGCGGTGTTTCCGTTTTTGCGTTACCAGGGCAAGGACATCTCGCTTGGTCCGGAGATGAAGTCGACCGGTGAAGTCATGGGAATCGACGAGGATCTTGGCCTGGCCTACGTTAAATCGCAGATGGCAGCGCCGCCTGCGTTACCCAAGGGGGGCAACGTCTTCATCAGTGTGAAAGACAGTGACAAGGAAAACGTGATTCCTCTCGCGCGCAATTTTGTCGATCTCGGTTTCGAAGTCATAGCGACCGAAGGAACATGGAAAACGCTGAGCTCCGCGGGCATTGCCGTGACCAAGGTGCGCAAGCTGCAAGACGCGCGGCCAAACATCCTCGACCGGATCAAGAATGGAGAGATCCACTTCATTATTAATACGCCGAGCGGGAAGATTCCCCGGGAACATGAGATAACGATGCGGAACGCGTCCCTCGCCCAGAAAATCCCGATCATGACCACGATTCGCGCCGCGCAGGCCAGCGCGAACGGGATTCATTCCCTCCAGCGCACCAGCCTGCGGGTGCAAACGCTGCAGGAATATCACGGGAAGTAGCGCGCCTTCAGCCGTTCGCAGTTGAAGCAGCGAAGTTGAACGCTAGGGTCACGCATGAAACTGACATTGCTTTGTTGCGTGCTGGGCCTGGCGGTCGTCGCCACGCCGGTCCGCAGCGAGGAGAAAAAGGAAGAACCAAAGAAAGATACCG
>DASQLH010000070.1:0-2320 GCA_035630155.1 Chthoniobacterales bacterium | reverse complement strand
TCCCCAGCCCCAGCCGTGCGAGCCGTCCGGGATCCAGGGAAAATGCCAGCCGCCAAGGAACAGCGTCACGATGATGGCGCTGCCGGTGATCATGGCGACGTATTCGCCGAGGAAAAACAGGCCGAACTTCATCGAGCCGTACTCCGTGTGATAGCCGCCGACCAGTTCGGTCTCGGCTTCGGGGAGATCGAAGGGGAGGCGATTGGTTTCGGCGAAGATGGCGATCGTGAAAACGACGAACGAGATCACCATCGGGATCGCGAGGAGCCATTTGTGGACGTTGCCCCAATCGCCGATAAACGGCGCTATCATCCAGCCGTGCTCGATCTGATAGCGAACGACTTCGGTTAGGCGCAATTCCCCGATGAGGAGGAAGACGGGAATCACGGCCAGCCCAAGCGACAATTCGTAAGAGATCATCTGCGAGCTCGCACGGACGCCGCCCAGAAAAGGGTACTTCGAGTTCGACGACCAGCCGGCGATGACGATGCCGTAAACGCCTAACGAGGCGATCGCGAAGACGAAAAGAACGCCGACGTTGATGTCGGCAATGACCATGGGGATACCGAAGAGCGTGCTGCCGAAGGGAACGACGGCGAGCGTCGTGATCGCGGGGATCATCGCGAGGCAGGGGGCCAGCCAGTAGTAGAAGGTGTTTACGTGTCCTGGGGTGAAATCCTCTTTGAGGAGGAACTTCATGGCGTCGGCGATCGGCTGGAACAAGCCGGCGGGGCCAACGCGATTAGGCCCGAGGCGATCCTGGATCAGCGCGCTGATGCGGCGCTCGGCGTAAACGGCGTAGTTCATGATGCCGAGCACGACGGCGAGCAGCGCGACGATTTTGATCAGCGATGAAAAAATGAAGGCGTAATCCATTTTGGGCTCAGCCGCATTGGGGACGCTGTAGCCGCCCCGCTATGTCGGGGCGT
This sequence comes from Chthoniobacterales bacterium, assembly GCA_035630155.1. GTDB lineage: Bacteria > Verrucomicrobiota > Verrucomicrobiia > Chthoniobacterales > UBA10450 > AV80. The sequence goes on along the minus strand of DASQLH010000070.1, from coordinate 1,391 downwards.
TGCTCGGAACGGCGACACAGCGCCGTTGCTACAGCACTTGGGATCTTCACTGCGCGGCTTTCTCCGATTCGGGCTTTTTCATTTCTTCTCGGGCGGGCTCAAGCGGCGGAGCGGGAGTGGCGGTGGCGCTTTCCATCACCTGCACGCCAAGGTCGCTGATCTTGCTCAAACTCAGTCCCGCGAGCGCCGGGGTGGACTCACTCATCTGCCGGAACACATCTTCGATGGTATAAATGCCGTTCCGGCCTGAGTAGGCCTGGATCAAATCACGCAGGATTTCCCAGTCATCGCGAGCCTGACCGGGGCCGCGCACCGCGCGATTGAGACGTTGCAGGCGCCCTTTGCCGTTGACCATCGAGCCTCGCTTCTCGGCGAAACCAAATGAGGGCAGAACAGCCGTGGCTGCGGAAGTGGAGTCGTCCGCCAGGATATTCATCGCGACGAACGCCTGAAGCGCGGTGAGCTGCGGAACAGTGAGTCCGATTTCGACAGGATTTTCGCCGAGCGCGACCAACGCTTTCACGCGACCGGACGCCACGGCTTCCACAATTTCGCGAAGCCTGGCGCCGGGATTAGCAGTCACGCCGAGCAAGAGCGCGCCGTTGGTATTTGGATTGCGATCCGCGCTCAGGAGGATGTCATCACTCGGGCCGGTGCGCGGAACGATATCGATCAGATCGACGCCGAGCGTCCTGGCCAGTTGAGCCGTCAGCCAAAGTTCTTCATTCGTCATCCGGCCGGAAGCGATGATGGCAATCTCCCAGCCGGAGAAATGCTTCAACTGCGCGGCGGCGTGCGCGATCGCCACGTTCCAGTCCGCGGGAATGAGCTTGTCGCCGGAAAGGATTTCGGGCTGGAGGAGGCGTTTGTCCGATTGGAGATAATCGAAGTTCAGCCGCCCGTAATCGCACATCCAGGAAGAATTGACGGCATTGTTTTCGCGCGGCGTCTGACGATAAATCACATCCTCGCGCGTCCCGATGAGGGTGTTGCAACCGGTTGCGCAACTGGTGCAAAAGCTTTTCGTCTCCTTCAGAAACCAGACGCGCATCTGGAAACGGAAGTCGGATGAGGTCAGCGCGCCCACGGGACAAATGTCGACCGTATTGAGCGAGTAGTTGTTCTCGAGTCGCTTGCCGGGATGCGCGGTCAGGACGCTGTGGCTGCCGCGGTCGATGAAGCCGAGAACATCGTCCTGCGCGATCTCCTGGCAAAAACGGATGCAGCGTGAGCAGAGAATGCAGCGCTCATCATCCAGCGTGACCCGCGGCCCGAGCTCGATGTTCTTCGGTTTTTTGACCTTGTTCTCGAGGAAGCGCGAATCGGCGCGCCCGTATTCGACGCTGAATTCCTGCAAGCGGCATTCGCCGGCCTGGTCGCAGATCGGGCAA
>DASQLH010000069.1:0-7243 GCA_035630155.1 Chthoniobacterales bacterium | reverse complement strand
GCTGTCGCCCGACGCCAGGATCACTCTCGTGGAGGCTAACCAGGATCTGCGTCATTATTGCCTCTCGCTGATTCCGGGCGCTCTGGCCTACGCACGGTTCGAGGATGTTCCTGCTCAATCGCGCTTCGATATCGCCTTGTTGATGGGCAACGGCCTTGGCGTCTTCGGGAATGAGACCGCGACACGGCATCAACTTCGGCGGCTGTCGAGTCTTCTGGTTGAGGGAGGCTGCGTACTGATTGAAACGGGCAACTTCGCTACCGGCAGCTTCCACACGGTCCAGCACGAGATTGAGTATGGCGGCATGGTTGATGGGCCATTTACCTGGGGTTATGCAACGCGTGACTGGCTCGAGGGAGAGCTAGGCGCCGCGGGTTTCGAGATAGACTCGCTCACTCATTCCTATGGAGCGGGGCCGTTCTTCATCTGTCAGGCAAAGAAATGCGCCTAACAAATCGCCGGAGCCTTTTTTTGCCCCGGCCCCGATCAGCTCGGCAGTTTGAGATTCGACGAGGCGTTCCTTGCTGGTCGGCGATCTCCTTCATAGTTTAATGGAGCGATGAGGCACGACCACGATCACTCCGCGCATTCGCACGCGCCGCCGCGCAATAATGCGGCGTTTGCGATCGGAGTGGCTTTGAATCTCGGGTTCGTGGTGGCGGAAGTCTTTTACGGGCTGGCGGCGAATTCACTAGCACTCATTTCGGACGCGGGTCATAACCTGAGCGACGTTTTTTGCCTGCTTCTCGCCTGGGGGGCAATGAAGTTGACGCAGGCCGCGCCGACGAAACGGCGCACCTACGGCTGGGGGCGGTCGTCGATCCTCGCGGCGCTCATTAACGCAGTGATTTTGCTCGTCGCGGTGGGGGCGATAGCAGTGGAGGCAATCCGGAGATTCGCGCAGCCGGAGGAAATCGCGAGTGGAACGGTGATGGCGGTGGCGGCGGTTGGAATCGTGATCAACACGGCGACGGCGCTGCTTTTCATGGCGGGGCGAAAACGCGACCTGAATGTGAAGGGGGCGTTTCTCCACATGGTGGGCGATGCGGCGGTGTCGTTGGGCGTGGTGATCGCGGCGTTCGCGATCGGAATTACCGGATGGCATTGGCTCGACCCGGCGGTGAGCCTGGCGATCGGAGCGGTGATCGTTTGGGGGACTTGGGGATTGCTGCGCGAGTCGATCAATCTCTCGATGGACGCGGTGCCGGAAGGGATCGATCCGCACGCGGTAGAGGATTACCTGGCGAATCTGGCGGGCGTGACGGCGGTGCACGATCTCCATATCTGGGCGATGAGCACGACGGAGGTGGCGCTGACGGTCCACCTCGTGATGGACGAGACGCCCCGAAACGATCTGTTCCTGCATGATGTCTGCGATGTGTTGCGGGAGCGGTTCGGAATCGGGCACGCGACAACCCAGATCGAATGCGGCAATTGCGAGCGCGATTGCCGGCAGGCGCCGGTGCATGTCGTTTAATCTCTTACTCTTGCTCATCTCCCCTTCCCTTGTAGCCGCGTCCCTGTGGGACGCGTGAGAGTGGTCGACAAAGCGAAAGCGCTTCTAGTGACTGAGTGCAGGCCCGAGCGGCCCACAGGGCCGCTGCTACAGGGGAGCAAGAGCAAGAGAACCAGGAGCGGAGCTACTGGTTGATTTATCAATCATCTGTTTCATCTTTCGGACTTCCGATGAGGCGTTGCGTATTTTTATTGTCGATTTTTTTGTTGCTCGGGCTGGAAGCACCGGCGCAGCAGAAAGACCCTCCGCAGCCACCGCCTCCGCCGGGAGATGCGACACCCACCCCCACCCCCGCGGCTGTTCCGCCGCCGGCCGTGATCGTGGCGCCCCCGGCGAAGTCGAACGGCAAGATCCAGAAAAGCCTGGTCCGCATTACGGCGACGGAAGTGGAGCCGGATTATCGCGCCCCGTGGAATTCGGGCGGCGTGCAACGCGGCATCGGCGCCGGCTTCGTCATCGACGGCAATCGCATCATGACCAACGCCCACGTGGTGAGCAACAGCCGCTATCTCACCGTGGAGCGCGATGGCGACCCGAATAAATATCCCGCCACGGTCTTGTTCGTGGCGCACGACTGCGATCTGGCGCTCCTCAAAGTCTCTTCGCCCGATTTCTTCAAGAGCATGCTGCCGCTAACCTTCGGCGGAATTCCGGAATTGGAATCGACTGTCTCAGCCTACGGTTATCCGCTCGGGGGCGAACGCATGTCGGTGACGACGGGCATCGTTTCGCGGATCGATTTCCAGCTCTACACGCATTCGTCGATCGACTCGCATCTCGCCGTCCAGATCAGCGCGCAGATTAATCCGGGCAACAGCGGCGGCCCGGTCATGCAGGACTCAAAGGTGGTGGGCGTGGCTTTCCAGGGTTACAGCGGCGACGTGGCCCAGGGCGTCGCTTACATGATCCCGACACCGGTCATCCGCCGTTTTCTCAAGGACATCGAGGACGGGCAATACGACCGCTACGTCGATCTCGGCATTACGCCCTTGGACTTACAGAATCCGGCCCAGCGCCATTTCCTCGGGTTGAAGGACGACGATCGCGGCGTGCTCGTCGGGACCGTGATCGCAGCCGGGCCGTCGGCGAACCACCTTCAGGCCGGCGACGTGCTCCTGGCGATCGACGATCATCCGATTGCCAGCGACGGCACAGTCGAGTTGGAAGGTTCCCGCGTCGAGATGCCGGAAGTGGTCGAACGAAAATTCAAGGGCGACAAGGTGAAGCTCGACATCTGGCGCGATCGCAAACCGCTTACGGTGACCATCGAGCTGGGCACCGTCTGGCCCTACCTTTATCTCGCGCACGGATACGACGTCCGGCCGCGCTACGTCGTTTACGGCGGGCTGCTCTTCCAGCCCCTCACACTCGATTTGATGGAAGCCTATCAGCCGAGCGATGTCCGCATCCGGCATTTCTTCGATTACTTCGTTCTCGAGCAAATTTATCTCGAGCATCCGGAGGTCATCATCCTGACAAATATTCTGCCCGACCCGACGAACACCTACCTCGCTCCGTATCGCGCCAGCATCGTCGATGAAATCAACGGAAAGAAAATCAAGAAGCTCGACGATCTCGCCGCCGCATTCGCGGAAAAGGTTGACCGCCATGTCGTCCGCATGATCGGCGATGGCCCGCCGCTCGTGCTCGATCCGAAGGAAGTGGAGTCGGCGCGCGAGCGAATTAAAACGCGTTACAACGTGGTCTCGGAGCAGAACCTCGAGGAACAGCCGAGCAAACCGACGCCGGCCGATCAGACGAAAAGCTGATGAGGACGTTGCCTTTCCATCTCGGTCTCTGCGCGGCGATCGTTTTGCCGCTCTCTGTAATAGCCGCGCCCACGCCGGCCTCGAAAGGGCCGGAAACGATCGTGAAGCCGAAAGAGCGATCGCTCGTGCGCGTGAACGTGACCGGGCAGGCCTACGATTACGTTCGACCGTGGCAGAAGAAGGCGCCGTTTCAGAAGCGCGCCCTCGGCGCCGTCCTTCCGCAAGGCCGCGTTCTCGTGACGGCGGACCTGGTGGCGAACCAAAATTACGTGGAGCTGGAACGCGCCGAATCGGGCGAGAAGACCGCGGCAAATGTGGTCGTGGTCGATTACGAAGCGAACCTGGCTCTGCTCGAGCCGGCGGAGAAAAAATTTCTCGATGGCCTGACGCCATTGCAATTGGCCCTCGACACCGTGGTCGGCGACCGGCTCGCCGCCTGGCAACTCGAATCGACTGGTGCGCTGGTCGTGACAGAAGGCCTCGTGACCACAATCCAGATGACACGCTACCCGGCCGACATGGGCCAGTTCCTGACTTATCGCATTAGCATCTCGATGCAATATCGCGACAACAGCTACACGGTGCCGCTGGTCAAAAACGACAAGCTCGCCGCGCTGCTCTTGCGCTTCGATCAGCGAACGCAGGTGGTCGATGCGATCCCAGCGCCAATCATCGCGCATTTCTTGAGGGACGCGGAGAAGCATCCTTACCAGGGATTCCCGGCCGCCGGTTTCGGATTTTTTCCGACGCGCGATCCGCAATTGCGGAAGTTCGCGGAGCAAACCGGGAAGCCGGCCGGCGTTTACGTAACCAGTGTCGATCCGAAATCACCGGCGGCGAAGGCTGGACTCCAAGTGGGCGACATCGTGACCGGCATCGGGGCTAACGAGATCGATCAGAACGGAAATTACGTCGATCCGCTCTACGGCAAGATCGAGTTCACGAACCTGATCACCGCGAAAGCTTACGCGGGCGACACGTTGCCGGTGCACATTCAGCGGGCGGGGAAACCGATGCAGCTCGACTTCGCGCTCGAGCACCGCAACGCGGACGATTTCGTCATTCCGCCCTACAATATCGATCGTGCGCCCCCTTATTACGTCCTGGGCGGCCTGATCTTCGAGGAGCTTTCCCGCCAATTTCTCCGCGAGTGGGGCGCCAACTGGATGAAGGACGCGCCGCAACGATGGGTCTATAAGGACCGCTTCCAATCCGAGCTTTATCCGGACGGCAACCGGCGCGTCGTGGTATTGACGCAGGTGCTGCCGGCCAACACGACAATTGGCTACGACGAAGTCGCTTATCTCACCGTGACCAAAGTGAACGGCAAGGAAGTGAAATCGCTCGCCGAATTAGCGGAAGCGGTAAAGCAGCCGGTGGACGGTTTCATCACCGTCGAGACCGAAGAGGATCCGAAGCAGATCGCGCTCGAAGCGAAGCAAGTCGAGGCGGAAGCGGAGGCGCTGAAGCAGAATTACGGGTTGCCGTCTTTGCAGCGACTCGAGTAGCTGAAGCGCTCGATCCACCTAGGCATCCTCGCCGCGCGTGGTCCGTACGCGAGGTTGCGCTAAGAACTTCGCAACTTCCTCGGTGTACACTTCGAACGGATTCCCCATCACGAGGAAATCGCGGTTATCGCACGCGATGGAATCCCAGTTGATCACATACGGCTGCTCGCTCTTCTGAAACCAGGCAACCGCTTGGGCGCGGCCATAAGCGCGCGTGTTCGTGGGCGGATGGAAACTCGCGGTGGAATGGCGGACGCTGTTGTTCCATTCGCCGATTCGTTTGGCGGCGTTCACCCCGAAAAACAATCCTTTGGCCGGATCGATGTTGTGATATTCGAGATCGAGGCTTTGCAGCCAGGGATCATCCCAGCCAATGCCCTCGGATTCCATGAACGTCTCTAGCAGCCATTTTTTCGTGATCCAATCGACGCCTCCGATGAGCGCTTCGGGCTTACCGCTCAACGCTTCGAGTGTGAAGCTCCAGCTTTCGAGCAGCCAGTCGGTTTCTTCGCTGGCGCCGCCGAGATGAGCGCGGGCCAGCTCGAAGAATTGCCATTGAATGTCGAGGGCGCCGATGGTCTTGCCATTTTCGAGACGCACCATCCACGCGCCGGTCGCGTCCCGGGAAACATCGCGCGTGCTCTGGACCGCGTCGGCCAGGATGAAGTTTTTCGGCAGCCGGCCTTCTTCAAGCAGCGAGAGAACGCAGGCGGTCGTGCCGATTTTCAGCGCCGTGGCGAACGGGCTCATATTCGAATCGCCGATGAGCAAATGGAGGCGGCGATACTTCCGGTAATCGGCCAGCGGTTCGTCGCGCGCGTTGATGATGGCGCGGTTGAATTGCACCCATTGGTAGATGTCGTTGACGATATGATCCGCGCGCTGGCTGAGCTGGAAATCGACGTGGACCTCGGGCTGGGGCAGTTGGAAATCGAACGCCAGCGGGTTCGCCTGCCCTACCCGGCCGGCGCCCGTGAAAATCTGGCGCGTGGCCAGAAAGGCGAGCAGCGTCCCGAGGACCGGCGGGGTGAATTGCGCTTCGCGCTTCATCAAATAATTCTCGTGGCAACCGAAGGTCGCGCCCGTGTTGTGATCGACGTTGTTCTTGATGAAGGAAACGCGGTGGGCCGCGCCGAGGTCTTCCAGCGCTGATTGCAGCAATTGATCGCCGGCGATGTCGTAAGTGACCACATCGCGCAAATGCAGGCACTCGGGCGACGCGTACTCGATGTGGCCCATATCGAGATAAAGCCGGCCGCCATTCAGCAAAAAGCCGCCGTTGCCCGGCGGCTCCTCGTAATCGCGATAGTGCAGGTCGATCGCGCCGGCCTGCGCCTTTCGGAACAGGTAATTTTTCACGCGCACCGGCCAGGCGTCGGTGTGGGCCCGTCCCTCGTCTCCGCTGACGAGGCAGCCGTATTCGGTTTCAATCCCGGCCACGCGATCCACGAAACCAGTGTAGCACAGCCTGCCGGATTATGGCACGCGCCCTTGAATCGCGGCCTGACCACGCGACATTTTCGCTAACAATGAGTGAGTTTCCTGTCCGCAGCCCAGCGGCAACACTGGGCGGCCTGGTTTATTTCGGTCGGATGCTCGACAAGATTCGCGTCCACGCAAAGGGCGAGCTGCCCGAGGAATATCAGCCAAATCTCGGCAAAGGGTTCGACGCGAAATGCTGCGCCTTTTTGCATCTCGATTACGCCGAAGCGGTGCGTCGCGTGAAAGAGGGCGCAAGCGACGACGATATGCTGAAATGGGCCCTGACCAGCGGCCGGCGCCCAAACGAAACCGAAATCGAAATGTGGAATGAATTCATGCGCAAATTCGGTTGGCGCGATCAAGCGGCCGAGATTCTCGCGCGGCGCAAACACGCGGGCGGTATGGCCGACCGCGCCGATATCGAGACGATGTTTCAATTCATCGACGCCGATGAAGGCCGTCCAGTAGGCGTTCTTCTGTAGCCGCGCCCCTGTGGGGCGCGTGAGTGAGGTCCACGCTACTCCCGCGCGCCCCACAGGGGCGCGGCTACAGTGGCGCGGCTACAGTGGCGCGGTGAGAGCTGGCGGCTCCGGGGGCCGCGTCCGGTAATCGATGAACTTCCAGACCGCGATGACCGTCAGCGCGACGACGACCAACGCCAGGATTAATCGCGTGCGGGAGACCGCGTTTCCCGGCTGAGAATCGGACGGCATTGCCGCAGTTATTCCGAGAGCGTGTCGATGCGCTCAGCCAGGCCGAAATCGAGCTCCGTCAGGCCGCCTTTGCTATGCGTGCTCAGGACCAGGCGTACCTTATTGTAACGGATATCGATGTCGGGATGATGTTCCTCATCCTCGGCCACTTCGGCCACACCGTTTACAAAATCGATCGACTCGGAGAAGTCGTCGAACTCAAACGTGCGTTCGATGTGCTTCTTCTCCAGCTCCCATTCCGGGATCTTTTTCAGG
>DASQLH010000068.1:0-4335 GCA_035630155.1 Chthoniobacterales bacterium | reverse complement strand
TCGGGCCTGTTCTTTTTCTCAGCCTCCCTTTTCGCCGCGCGAAAATTCTTCCCCAATTCCGAGAACGCCCGGCGAAACATCCCCGCGCTCGCCGCGGCCCTGCCATTTTTCCTCCTGCTCATGGCGATCGGAAAATTGCCGATCGTGAATCCGACGCCGTTTTTCATCACGGCATTCTTCCTCTCGGTGCTGCTCCTGGGATTGGGCGTGGTCGCGCGGACAAGCTGGGTCGCGTTGATCGCGCTGCTCTTCACCTGGGCCGTCCAACGCGAATGGCAGGCGCTCCATTTCACGAGCGACTACGCGACTCTCGCGCTTGGCTGGCAGGTCGCGTTTTTCCTGCTCTTTCTCGCTTATCCCTTCTTCTCAAATGAGGAACGCAAACCGCTTCCTTGGGCGATCGGCGCTCTCGCCGGGCCTCTCCATTTCTGGCTCATCTACGAAATCGTTTCGTCCACTTTCCCTCACCTGCGCAACGGATTGCTTCCGGCTGTTTTCGTTTTTCCCTACGCCGCGGGCATCTTCTTCCTCGTCAAAAAAAGGGCGGCCGACCCGGCCTCCGGCGATGCGCGCCTGGCGTGGCAAGGCTCTGCCGCGCTGTTTTTCTTCACGCTCATTTTCCCGATCCAATTCGATCGCGAATGGATCACGCTCGGTTGGGCCTTGGAAGGCGTGGCGTTGCTCTGGCTCTTCCGCCTTGTCCCGAATCGCGGCTTGCGCTATGTCGGCGTGGGGCTGCTCTGCCTGGCCTTCGTCCGGCTCGCCCTGAATCCCGCCGTGCTCGAATATCATAAGCGTACTGCCACGCCGATCTGGAATTGGTACTTCTACGCCTACGGAATCACCATCCTCTGCCTTTTCGCCGGCGCCTGGCTCTTCCGGCCCCCCCGCATCACGCCTTTCGAGCGCACGTCGCCAACGCTCCTCTGCTCGTTAGGCGCCATCCTCACCTTCCTGCTTCTGAACATCGAGATCGCCGATTACTTTTCCATCGGGCCGACGCTTACCTTTTCGTTCTCCGGCAATTTCGCTCGCGACATGACCTACTCGATTGCGTGGGCGCTTTACGCTTTCGCTTTGCTCCTGATCGGCATGCGCCAAAAAACGCGCTGGGTCCGCTATTCCGGGCTGGCGTTGCTCGTCGTTACGCTGGTTAAGCTCTTCTTCCACGATCTTCTGAGTCTCGGCCCGCTTTACCGCATCGGCGCATTCATCGGCATCGCGATCATTTTGATCGTGGCGTCGTTCGTCTATCAGCGCTTTCTCGTGCCGAAAGTCGAAGAGACTCCGCCGCCGCCCCTGTAGCTCTTCTGTATCCGTCGCTGCTGTAGCCACGGTCCCGCCACCGCGGGATCGCCGTGCCCGGAGCGTAGCGAGGCCGTCTACGCCCCGACATGGCGAGGCGGCTACAGCGCCTTGGCATTCCAATTGATTTCCCTTTCGTTAGCCGTCACTCCGCTGTTCTGTTGCGTCCGATGGCCGCGCCCGTGATTCCGACCGAACGCATCAGCACGCGCGCGACCGGCGTCGTCGGCATCGCCGTTCTTTGCAGCCGCGTGCTCGGACTGGTCCGGGAAATCGTCATCGCCTCGCTCTTTGGCGCGAGCCGCAGCATGGATGCATTCCTGACCGCGTTTCGCGCGCCCAACATGTTGCGCGATCTCTTTGCCGAAGGCGCGCTCTCCACCGCTTTCGTCACCATTTTTTCGAAAAAGATCGCGAGCGAAGGCGACGCGTCGGCCTGGAAACTGGCGAACAAGGTCGCCACCCTCACGGCGGTTTTCATGAGCGCCGTCGTCCTCGTCGGCATCGTCATCGCGCCCTACCTCGTGGCCCTCCTCGCGCCAGGATTCGATCCCGAAAAAGCCGCGCTCACCGTCGTGCTCGCGCGCATCATGTATCCCTTCATCCTTCTCGTCTCCCTGGCTGCGCTGGCCATGGGAATGTTGAACGCCAAGCATGTCTTCGGCGTGCCGGCGATGGCCTCCAGCTTTTTTAATCTCGGCTCCATCATCGGTGGCGTCGCTTTAGGCTGGTGGCTCGATCCGGCTTTCGGCACGCGCGCTCTGGTCGGCCTGGCCATGGGAACGCTGATCGGCGGTTTCTTGCAGCTCGCCGTTCAAATCCCTTCGCTCTTCAAGGTCGGATTCATTCTCCGAGCGGATTTCAACTGGCGCGACGAAGGCGTGCGCAAAGTGTTGCAGCTCATGGGACCGGCCGTTATCGCGGCCAGCGCGGTCCAGGTGAACGTTCTCATCAACAGCATTTTCGCCTCCTACCTCCAGGATGGCGCGGTGAGCTGGCTCAACATTGCCTTTCGCCTCATGCAGCTGCCGCTCGGGATCTTCGGTGTCGCGGTCGCGACCGTGACGCTTCCGCTGGTTTCGAAAAGCGTGGCGCTGGGAAATATCACTCAATTCCGCTCGGCTCTTTCGCACGCGATCCGGCTCGTCATGCTCCTGACGATTCCGTCCGCGATCGGGTTAATCATCCTCGCGGACCCGATCATCCGCCTGATTTACGAACATGGACGGTTCACACCGTTTGCGACGGAACAAACGGCCGCGGCGCTGCGTTTTTATGCGGTCGGCCTTGTCGCTTATTCCGCCGATAAGATTCTCGTTCCGGCCTTCTACGCGCTCGATAAACGCTATCTGCCCATGCTGGTGAGCTTCTCGTCGATTGTCGTGAACACCTGCCTGAGCTGGCTACTCGCTTTCAATCTCGGACTGGGCCATCGCGGACTCGCGCTCTCCACAAGTCTGGTCGCCATCACGAATTTCTTTTTTCTCTACGGCATGATGCGCCGGTATGCCGGCCGTCTCGAGACCGGTTTGATGATCAAGACGCTGCTGAAATTGCTTTTGGCCGGCGCATTGCTTGCGGGCGTCTGCCTGTTGGCGCAATCGTATCTTTTCTCCGGCGGTTTCGTGGTCGGCACATGGCGAACTCTCCTGGCCATGCTGCTCACGATAGCCGTGGGCAGCTCCCTGTTCTTCGGCGCGGCGTATGTGTTGCATGTCGCGGAGCTGCGCGACGTAGTGCAGCTGGTGCGCGGCCGCTTCAGCCGGCTGCGCGCTTAAATATGTCGAATAGGTCCTATGCGACCTATGAGATGATCGCCACAGCTGCTACCCCATCGCCTCCGCCAGATCTTCAATCAAATCATCGGGATGCTCGAGGCCAATGGAAAGCCGTAGCAAACCCTGCGGCGTCCGCGGATCCTCACCTGTGATCGACGCGCGATGCTCAATCAGACTCTCCACCCCGCCCAAACTCGTCGCACGAATGAAAATCTGCGTCTTCGCGGCGACGCCGAGCGCCGCTTCGCGCCCGCCCTGCACCTCGAACGAAAGCATTCCGCTAAACGCGCTCATCTGCCGCGCGGCGATCTCATGTCCCGCATGCGCCGCCAATCCCGGATAATGCACCGCCTCCACGCCCTGATGATCGGCCAGCCAGGTCGCGACCTTGAGCGCATTTTCCGAGTGCGCGCGCATCCGCCACGGCAACGAACGCGTCCCGCGCAGGACCAGCCAGCAGTCGAAAGGCGAGGGGACCGCGCCGCAGGTCGTTTGGATCTCGCGCAGCCGCTCGGAAAAATCCGTTTTGGATTTTGCAATGACCGCGCCGCCGGTCACATCGGAGTGGCCGCCGAGATATTTCGTTGTCGCGTGAACCACGAGATCCGCGCCGAGCTCGAGCGGCCGCTGCACGATAGGCGCCCACGTGTTGTCGCACGCGCAAATCGCTTCCGCCGCGTGAGCGATTTCCGCGACGGCGGCGATGTCGGTAATTTTGAGGAGCGGATTCGAGGGGGTCTCCACCCAGACCAATTTGGTCTTCGCTCCCACGGCCTTTTTGACGTCATCCAGCTTCGTCATGTCAACGAAACTGACTTCGAGTCCCCACCGCATATAGACCTCGCGCAGCAACTTCGTCATCCCGTGATAAACGTCCGTTGGCGCGATGACGTGATCGCCGGGCGCGAGCGTTTGTAGCACCGCGCTCGACGCGGCCAATCCCGAACTGAAAGCCGCGGCGTCTTCGCCTCCTTCCAAAGCCGCGAGCGCTTCTTCGAGCGCATGCCGCGTGGGATTCGCACTCCGCCCGTAAACATATCCGTGCGGATAACCACCCTCCGCATCACGCTCAAACGTGGTCGAAAGATGAATCGGCGTGGCGACCGCGCCCGTCGCCGCATCGATCTCATGGCCCGCATGCACCGCGAGAGTCTCGACCCGCATTTTACGATCAGTTTTCATCGCCGTTCTTCTTTACTGTAGCCGCCTCGCTCAGTCGAGGCACTGTAGCAACGGCGCTATGTCGCCGTTC
>DASQLH010000067.1:0-2155 GCA_035630155.1 Chthoniobacterales bacterium | reverse complement strand
GCTGCTGCTCATCCAGAGCTTTTATCCGCCCGGCGTCGGCGCGCGCGATTTGCGCGAGTGCCTCCTGATCCAGCTCAAGCGCGAGGGAAAAGGCAACAGCCTCGAATACAAAATCATCCAGGACCACATGCAGGACCTGGGCAAGCGGCGTTTTCCCGAGATCGCGCGCCGGATGGGTATCAGCGTCGAGCAAATCCAGAAGTGCGCGAACAACATTGCCTCGCTCGATCCACGGCCCGGCCAGATTTTCGCGGCCGCGCCGCAGAACTATGTGCTGCCCGACGTTACCGTGGAAAAGATCGACGGCGAATATCAGGTCATCCTGAACGGCGAACAGATCCCGCACCTGCGCATCAGCAACACCTATAAAGACATCATGTCGCAGGATGGAAACGGCAGCGAAGTGAAGGACTACATCCGCGACAAAATCCGCAGCGGCAAATTCCTGATCAAATCAATCCACCAGCGCCAGCAAACCATTTCGAACATCGCGCACCAGATCGTGCTCCGGCAAAAAGAATTCCTCGATCACGGCACCGCGCACCTGAAACCGATGACGATGGTGCAAATAGCGGACATCGTGGGCGTGCACGAAACGACCGTGAGCCGCGCCATTTCCGGGAAATACATGGCCACGCCGCAGGGCGTGTTCGAGATGAAATATTTCTTCACCCCCGGTTACCAAACCGCGACCGGCGAATCGATGAGCAACACCAGCGTGAAAGAAGCGATCCTCGATTTGGTGAAGGGCGAGAACGGCACCTCGCCCTTGAGCGACAAGGAAATCGTCGAAATTCTCAGTGAGCGCGGAATTCCCATCGCCCGCCGCACCGTCGCGAAGTACCGTACCGAGCTGAACATTCTGCCGAGCAATATGCGGCGGAAGTACTAGGACGTTGCAGCGTGAAGCTTCAACGCTTCAACTTTCATGAACTCCTCCCTGCGCGCCGCCGTCATTGCCGAATGGCGCGGCCTTCCCGCTAACAAGACTCGCCCCGATCGCTGGCAGGCGCCGGGAGATTTGCTGCCGAAGCTGATGCAGCAGCTTGGGCTCAGCGAGCGACTGCGCGAAGGCGAAGTGATCGACGCCTGGAAACAGATTGTCGGCGAGTTCATTGCCGCCCACTCCGCGCCGGTCAGTTTGCGGGCGGGCGTTTTGTCGGTGCGGGTGCTGCAACCCGCGCTCCATTACCAGTTCGAACAAATCTCCAAGACGGAGATCCTGCGCAAGCTGAAACAACGCTTTGGAACGAAAATCATTCGCGAGATTCGTTTTCGTGTCGGCTAATTTTTTTTCGCATGTTGATCCGGCAAATCTTCATTTCGCCCGGACATAATTATTTCGGACACCACGGCAAACCGCCGGACGATTATCCGCTCGTCGAAGTGCCGCAGATCGAGTGCGTGGCGGGCCACGGAATCCGCGGCGATCGTTTTTACGATTACCGGGACCATTACAAAGGCCAGATCACTTTCTTCTCTTTCGAGGTTTTCGAACGTTTGGTGGAGCACTTCGATATCAGGAGCAAATCGCCGGGCGTGCTGCGCCGGAACGTTATCGTGTCCGGGATCGATTTGAATGATCTGATTGGCGAGGAATTCTCCATTCAAGGCGTTCGCCTGCGTGGCACCGGCCATTGCAAGCCGTGCTACTGGCTGGACCAAGCCTTTGCCCCAGGCACGGAAGATTTCCTTGAAGGAAACGGCGGCCTGCGCGCGGAGATCCTTACTGATGGCGCCATCGCGCTCGGCGATGCGCAGCTTCTTCTCGCGGCGCCGGGGCTGATCTCGTAGCCGTTACGGTCCCGTCTGTTCGGTTAGCCGCCCTTTGAACGTCAGCTCGGCGATTCCGGACTTATCCAGTTCTCCCAAACCGGACGCGGCCATGCGGTCGTATTGCGCCTTCGTCTCGCGGGCGAGCGGGAGATCGAGGCCATTTTCCTCCGCGAGCTCCAGCGCAATGCCGCTGTCTTTCGCCGCATGCGCCGCCGAAAAGAAACAGGCGTGATCTCGATTCTGCATGTCTTCGCCATCCGTTTGGAGAACACGAGACGCGGCGCCGGTTTGCGAAAACACTTCGCGCAGCATCGTGAGATCGAGTCCAAGCGCATCGCCGAGACCGAGACCTTCCGCGAGTCCAGCCGTGTTGATATTC
>DASQLH010000066.1:0-5803 GCA_035630155.1 Chthoniobacterales bacterium | reverse complement strand
AGCCGGGAGCAATTGGGAATGGTCTTCGGAGGCCTGGTCGCGGACGGATTTCTGATCGTGGCCTGCCAGAGGCGGAATCTCGTGGAAGATCTCGGGCGCGAATTGCTTCGCCAGGCGCGCAGCCTCGGCGTGGGAGATCGGGTTATGCGACACAGTGCCAGCCTCACCGAGCTGGGGAAGAAAGGGGACTGGCCTGCGGTGCGCAAGGAGTTGATTGCCACGCAGCAGGATGTCGAGCAGGCCATGACAGACTTGCGCGACCAGAAAATGGCGCACCTGATCGGCCTGGGCGGCTGGCTCCGCGGCCTCGAAATCACATCCGGCGCGGTGGAACTCAATTACTCCACCGACCGCGCCGCCGTCCTTTGGCAGCGCGATCTGATCAATTACTTTGCCGAGGAAGTTAAAACTTTCCCACCCTCCATCGCCCACAAGCCGCTCTTTGCCAAAATCCGGGAGGGCGTTGGTGCGATCCAGGCTCTCTTGAACAACGCCCCCGAAAAATTGAGCCTCGACGAAGTGAAGACACTCCACGCGCGCGCGAAGGAATTGAACCAGGCCATTGCCGCCGCTGATTAAGGCCGCGGACAAACGACAGATCGGGCCTTGCCGCAACGAGAGAGAGAGCCGAGTTTTTCCCGCGATGTCCTGGCTCCAGTCGATTCCATTCCTGGCCCACCTGAAACGGCGGGACCGTGATCGGCTGGCCCGCTACAACATCGTTATCGCCATTCTCCTGGCGGGCTGGTTCCCCTCCATCCTGATGCTGGTCGTTTCCTACACGATCCTCAACTCCACGCTCGAATCGAAAATCCTCCACGACCGCCAGACCTTCGTGCAATTGATCGCGCACCTGGTGGCCGACGACCTCAGCCACACGGGAAGCGTCATTGAGTACTACCAGAGCCAGCCCGATGTCGCGAAGATGCTGGTTGCAGAAGATGCCTCGACCGCGGCCCAGCAATGGCTGACCCAGACGTTTTATTCGCATCCGCGCATTGACGGGATGTTCATCACCGGCGCCGATGGCCAATTGATCGCTTCGCTGCCGTCAATCCCGCCCGCCAACACGCACGAATTTTCGCCGGCGCTTTGGCGCGAGGGGGCCATGGGGTCGGCTGACGTTTTTATATCGCCGGTCCATCCACGCTTGTCGGACGGGCGCATGGCCACTGCCATCGTCGGCGCCGTGCGAACGCCCGAGAGCACCATCGTCGGCTATCTCGGCGTCTGGGTGCTGGTGGAACGGATGGGGCGGCGCTTGTCTTCCATCGATTTCGACGACAAGGCAATTTGCCAGGTGATCGATCAAAATGGCTGGCCGCTTTTCGCCGACAACTTCGCGCCAAACACCGGTCCCGCTCCGCCGAAAGCGGCGAAAATCATCGAGGAAATTCGCAAGCTCAGGACGGGCTCAATCGAACGGGATGGCAATCTCTATTCCTTCTCCGCCATCGACCCGCCGGGCTGGACGACGATCGTCGAGCAACCCAAGGCGGTGGCCTATCAGCCGGTCCGCGATCTGTTGGATAAAATCACCATCCCCGCCCTCTGGCTCATTGGCGTGACGGCGGCCATGGCCGCATACGCCGCACGGGTCGCCCGCCGCCAGGCGGAAGCGTCGCGGCGGATCGAGCGCGAAGTTATTTTCAACGAAAAGATCCTGGCCAACATGCCGAGCGGCATCGCGCTGGTCGATCCGGAGTCCCACCATTTCCTCCAGGCGAACCAGGCTTTCAGCGACATGGCGAAGCGTTTCGGCGAGCTGCCGGAGGAAAAGGACATCTACGAAACCGGCTACGAGGAGGTAAAAATCGCGCCCGCGGAAGCGATCGAACGGGTGCTGAATTTTGGGGCGCCCTATCAGTTGGTCGAGCAGCCGTTTACTGACCGCGAAGGCATGACGCGTTTCGTGAACGTAAACCTCCTGCGGCTGCAAGGATCGGAGCAGACCATCCAGGGAGTGCTTTATCTCGTGGAGGACAAGACCCGCGACGTGACTTTGCGCCAGGAATTGATCGGGGCGAACGCGGCCAAGGACCAATTTCTCGCGCTGCTCTCGCATGAGCTGCGCAATCCGCTTTCGCCGGTGATCGCGATGGTGGGCGAGCTTGAAGCGAGCGCGCCTGATTCACCCGAAGTGCGGCGCGCGCTCGAAGTCATCCGCCGGAACGTCGAGCTCGAGGCGCGCCTGATCGACGATCTCCTCGACGTGACGCGCATCTCGAAAGGCAAGCTTCAGCTCAGCCTCGAAACCGCCAGCGTGCACGAGATCTTGCAGCGCTCTTATGAAATTTGCCGCGAGGAGATCGCCGCAAAAGATCTCAAGATCGAATTCCGGCTCCGCGCCGAGCGCGCCTATGTCGAAGGCGATCCGGCGCGGCTCCAGCAGGTCTTTTGGAATCTCATTAAGAACAGCGTGAAATTCACACCGGAGCAAGGCCGCATCGTCATCGAGACCCTCAACCCAACGCCGGAGAAGGTGGAGATCAGGACTACCGACACGGGTATTGGCATCGAGGCGGACCAGATGGACCGTATCTTCAATGCGTTCGAGCAAGGGCAGAGCTCGATCACGCGGCGCTTTGGCGGCCTTGGGCTTGGGCTTGCTATCTCAAAGGCGATGGTGAGCGCGCATCGCGGGACAATCAAAGCGGAGAGCCGGGGGAAGAATCGCGGCGCGACTTTCATTGTCACGCTCGAGACGGTGGCGGCGCCGGCCGTGGTGGCCGGGGTGGTGGAACCGAAAGGACCGCGATCGGCCGATACGAAGAGGGTGGAGGCGAAGAGCGGGCCGCGCGTGCTCGTCGTAGACGATCACGTCGATACCTGCACGGGCATGAAGATGATGCTCGAACGCCGTGGTTATCGGGTGACTGTGGCGCATACGGCCGATCAGGCCTCGGAGACAGCCCGCCATGCGGAGTTTGACCTTGTCATTAGCGACATTGGACTGCCCGATCGATCCGGCTATGAGTTGATGCAGGAGTTGAGCACTACGCGAGGGTTGCGGGGAATCGCCCTCAGCGGTTTCGGGATGGAGAACGACGTCAGCCGGGCGCGGGCCGCAGGATTCTCCGAGCACCTCACGAAACCGATCAATTTCGATCGGCTCGATGAAGCGATTCAGGCTCTTCTGGTGGAGCCGGAACCGGCGATCCAGTCCTGACGACGGGTAGCTTTACTGTGTCGCGCTTGCTGCGGCGTCTTTCTCCGCGGCCACCCGCTCCGACGCTTCCTTCAATTCGCGGGAAAGTTTTTCCACGCGCTGGCGCATGATTTTGCCGGCCTTGAACTTCACCGTGGCGCGCGGCGGGATCACAAAACTGCTGCCTGGTTCGTTCGGATTGCGGCCGACACGAGGCTTGGTCAGGCGCGGTTGAAACACGCCGAAATTGCGCAGCTCGACCGCGACATTGTTCGCCAGACTGTTGGTAATGTGATCGAGCGTTCGTTGCACGACCTCGAAAACGTCGTGCTGCACCATCCCCGTCTGGTTACTGATGGCCACGACGATGTCCCTCTTGGTTAGCTTCGACATACATAAGGTAATCGTGCCCCGGCAGTAAGATGGTGGGACGATTTGCAACAAAATTTGCAATCGTGCCCCGCGATGGAGCCGGCCTGCCCTAAGGCGGGTGGAGGTTGGAAGGCTTCGTTGACCGGCCTGAGGGCAGGCCGGCTCCAAAACCTAGGTCGTCGCCGGACGGCTGAAGATGCGGCTCAGATAATATGAGACGGCGCTCTGCTCGGCGAGCGACTTGCGGCGCGATTTCAACTGGCCCTGCACCACCCCGAGCTTGGTGAAAACACCGTTCCACTCGGTTTCCAGGCGGCGAACTTCTTCGTTCGAAAGCTCGCGAACTCCGCGCACCGAAACGCAACGCTGGAGGACATTCATGGCCCGCCCGGAAAGATCCGCCAGGACGCCCAACGCACCGAAAACATGCTCGGTCTCTTGCAAAAGATTTGCCCGGATTTCCGTGAACTGGCGTTCCTGTTCGGCCGAGATGATCGGCCGGGCCTTGTCCAAGCCGTAGGTGATCAGGTCGTGCAGCTTTTTCCAATTATCGAGCTGCAGGTTTAGCAGCCGGAGCTGGGTTTCAACGGATTTATCTCTCATAAGGGCCCTGTCGCTGAAAGTTCCAGGGTCTCGTCGAGCTTCTGCAAATTATCGATGAGCAAATGCGCCCACGGGCGGTCCACGGTTTGCACCTGGCTGATGATTCCTTCTTCAAAATAAAACCGGCCCTGGCGCCACCGGAAAATTTCGGCCACCGCGGATTCGCCTTCCAGCGAACCAAAGACCGCGTGCCGCACCGAGCCGTGGGCGAGGTAAATCTCGCTGTTGCCGCGCCCCGACTTAAAGGTAAACCGCCCGCTGCGCTGGCCGAGGCAGCTCATCTGCAAAATCTCCGCCGCCGAGAACTGGTTGAGGTTTCCGATAAGCGAATGGCAGGGATCGATCCCCTCCGCCGGCGTTCCGCCTCGACCCAGCGAGGAGACAAAGTTTTGCAATTGGCGGCGCAGGGCCCGCTGGCTGCCGTTGCTGACGATGCGGGTGATCTTTTGCTGTTGGGCGGTCGCCGCGGTCTGGGTGTCGTTAGTCTTCGGCGCGAGACAGACGATTCTCAGCGAAGGGAAATGCTGGCGGGCGCTGGTAGCCTGTTCCATCGCGATGGGGGCTTCGCCTTCGACGACGAACCCATCAAAATTCTCATCCAGCAACACCGACACGGCGTCGGCCATGGTGCGCACAACCCGCGTCTCGATCTCGTTGATCTCGTCGAAAATGGCCAGCGCGCGGTCCTGAAAGACCGGGTCAGCATTCAATATGAGGAGCCTCGTTTCCACAAATGCGCGTCGAAAGGTAAAAAGTAGGTAGCAGGAATCTTGCCTGCCCGGTTGGAGTCCTGGAACCCTTGAGCCTCACCCCGAGGGAGAGGGAGTTTACCTCGACGAGTGACCGTTTCCGCAGGCCATGGCTCCGCGGAAAGTAGACGCCCAATCTCCTCGTAGACAGTTCCTTCTCCCCTCGGGAGAAGGCTAGGATGAGGGTGTCTTCCTGCGCCAAGGCTGCCTTGGCGCAGGGGCGTTGTAATGCCGCGGAGCAATCTCGTGGGCCGTCCGAAAATGCACTTTTGCGACTTTTCGCAGCGCCTCAGGGCCTCCGGCGTCCACAATCGCCTTCGCGGCTTCCTTAATTGGGGCCGAAACTCCCCGGCCCAGCTTCACTCCCATGGCTTTCCCCTTTCGCTCGAGCCAGTCGATGAAAGCTTCGCGGGCCAGGATGGAGGCCGCCGCCACGGCCAGGTCGGATTCCGCCTTGGTCCGTTGCTCGAGACGAATCGCCTTCCCCCGTTGCAGGAGCGATCGCTCGATCACTTTGGCGTCCGCGAACTTGTCCGACAAAGCCCGCGGACAATCCGGCCTTTTCGCCAGCAGGTTCTCGATG
The DNA here is from genome assembly GCA_035630155.1 of Chthoniobacterales bacterium. Taxonomy (GTDB): domain Bacteria; phylum Verrucomicrobiota; class Verrucomicrobiia; order Chthoniobacterales; family UBA10450; genus AV80. The sequence goes on along the minus strand of DASQLH010000066.1, from coordinate 348 downwards.
ACCCGCGCGTGCCCCCAGCCCAGCAGGCTGTTGAGGTTGCCAAACTTCTCATAGAGATCGTTGTAGCGCTCCGGTCCGATGGCGACCGTATCGCCCACGGCCCCGGGCGTCGTCTTGATGATTTTTGCGAGCGTCCGAATACGCGCATCGGAGCCGATCCGTTTGCTGTCCTGGATACCGGCATCCATAAATTTTCGCGCGATATCTCGATCGACATAGACCCCGGCGATGACGAGGGGCCCGAAGAAATCGCCCTTGCCGCTTTCGTCGATGCCGAAATGCGGCTCGAACATTTCGGGCGAATGCACCTCTTCGTAGCCGAGCTTCGCTTGCTCCAAAATTTTCGGC
>DASQLH010000065.1:0-7479 GCA_035630155.1 Chthoniobacterales bacterium | reverse complement strand
TGCTGCTGTCTCTTGATCTCGCTGGCACGTTCGTCTTCGCCTTGAGTGGCGCGATGACCGCGGTCAAGCACCGCCTGGATGTGTTTGGCATTCTCGTGCTTTCATTGGCGGCCGCGACCTTCGGTGGGATGGCGCGCGACGTCCTGATTGGCGCAGTGCCCCCCGCAGCGCTCAGTGACTGGCGCTACATCACAGTCTCTGTCGTGGCTGGTTTGATCATTTTCTTGCGGTATCCAACCTCCAGCCGGTTGCGAACTCCTATTCTCATTCTCGATGGGGCGGGCCTGGCGCTTTTTGCAGTGTCGGGCGCATTGAAGGCGCTGGCGTTTGGAGTTACACCGTTTGCGGCGATTATGCTCGGCGTTCTGACTGGCGTCGGCGGTGGTGTCGCCCGAGACATCCTGGTGGCTGAAATACCGACCGTCCTGCGGGCGGAACTTTACGCCGTCGCAGCTCTCGCTGGCGCCACGTTAGTTGTTGTTGGCAGAGCGCTGCAGTTCCCATCGATTCCGATAACGATCGCTGGCGCAGCCGTGTGTTTTGGGCTTCGATTCATGGCCATCCGCCACGGCTGGCGGCTGCCGGTCGCATGCCATTCGGAGCAACTAACCTTCGACACGCTTCCTCCCACCAACACAGTCGATGATGCAGGGAACGCCAGGCGGGAAGCTGCCCCGCCGACGAACAGCGAGGAAGGTACGCGATGACTCGAGAGCCCGCTTCCTATCGCGGCAACGACACGCTCCTCTTCGGCATCATTCTCGGTGTGCTGGCCTTCTGGCTGTTTGCCCAGACCACCCTCAATATCGCGCCCGCGATGGCGGCCGACCTCGGGGTGGCAACAAACGTCATGAATATCGCCGTGGCTATCACGGCGTTGTTCTCGGGCATCTTTATCGTCGTGGTTGGCGGACTCGCCGATCGGGTCGGACGGGTGAAGATTTTGATGTGGGGATTCACCTTTAGCATCGTTGGCTCGCTGCTCGTCGGCGCGGCTCCGAGTGGCGCTTTGGCAACACCGCTACTGATGCTCGGTCGTATTTGCCAGGGGCTCTCGGGAGCGTTCATCATGCCGGCGAGTCTCGCGCTCATCAAAACTTACTGGGACGGTCCCGGCCGTCAGCGCGCGGTCAGCCTCTGGTCGATGGGCTCATGGGGTGGATCAGGATTCGCCGCGCTCTTTGGCGGGCTCATGGCAGAAAACGTCGGATGGCGGTGGATATTTTTTGCTTCGGCAGCGGTGGCGCTGGCTGGGATGCTGATGGTGCGCGGGACACCAGAGAGCAAGGGTGCGGTCGAGAAGGACTACCGGTTCGACACGATGGGCGTCCTGACATTCATGGTGACGATGGTCGCCCTGCAGGTGCTGACCACCCAGGGGAGTGAGATCGGTTGGACGAGCCCAATTACGCTTGGCCTTGGTGCGATCGCAGTCATCTTCGGCGTGTTGTTCTTCAGGGCCGAGAGCACGGCGCGTCATCCGTTCGTGGATTTCGGGTTGTTTCGCAATTCGACCTACACCGGCGCAACGATCTCGAATTTCCTCTTGAACGGCGTCGCCGGCATACTGCTGGTGTCGATGATGCTTGTGCAGCTTGGCGGCGGTCTGTCCGCTCAGGAAGCCGGGATGCTGACACTCGGCTATGCCATCACGATTGTCGCCTTCATCCGCGTCGGCGAAAAGCTGCTGCAGAAGTTCGGGGCGCGTAAACCGATGATCTGGGGAAGTCTGATCGTCGGATTGTCAATCGTGCTGCTGATGCCGACCAACCTGCTGATCGGCCAGTACAAGACGCTTGCTATCATCTCCTACACGCTTTTTGGTCTGGGGTTGGCCTTCTACGCGACGCCGTCAACTGATGCGGCCCTCTCGAATCTGCCGAATGACCAAGCAGGGTCCGGCTCAGGTCTCTACAAAATGGCGTCGTCGCTCGGCGCCTCGTTTGGCGTCGCTATCTCCGCTGCCATCTTCACTGCGCTCAGCGTCAACAATGGATCGATTCGCTGGCTGGAGGGCGTAATCACGTTCGCCGGTCGCCAGGACAATCTGGCCGTGCGTCAGGCGGCGTTGATCGCGCTGTCGGTCAATCTACTCATGGTCGTCGGCGCGATCGTGTCGATCATGCTCACAGTACCTAAAGGCCGCCCACGCGGAGATATGTCATGAATGCACTCGTTAGGGAATTCGATAGCAGGCTGGAGACGATCAAGGGTTGGCGTCATCACATGCACAAGCATCCGGAACTCTCCTTTGAGGAAGCGAACACCGCGAGGTACATCGCCGACCTGGTCAAGTCCTGGGGCTATGACGTCGTCGAGGGCGTCGGCAAATATGGTGTCGTCGCGTCATTGACGGCAGGGAAGGGAACGAAGTCGATTGGCCTCCGCGCGGACACTGACGCACTCCCGATCCAGGAGGACAATAACCTGCCGTACAAGAGTGAAGTCCCAAAGGTTGCTCATTTGTGCGGTCACGACGGGCATTCGACAATGCTCCTCGCGGCTGGCGAGTACCTGGCCAGGACGAAGAACTTTAACGGTACCGTCAGACTGATCTTTCAGCCCGCCGAGGAGATCATGGGCGGCGGCCCCGCGATGATCGAGGACGGCCTCTTCGAGCGCTGGCCCGTCGATGCTGTGTTCGGCATGCACAACATGCCGGGGCTCGAGCTCGGAAAACTGCACTTCCGCGACGGCGCGATGATGGCAGCGGTCGATAACTGGGAGATCGAGCTCACCGGCAAGGGCAGCCATGGATCGATGCCGGAGCTCAGCATCGACCCGGTCGTGGCAGGGTCATCGCTCGTGATGGCGTTGCAAACGATCGTGTCGCGTAACGTGTCGCCGCACGACAGCGCTGTCGTCACTGTCGGCGCCTTCATCTCTGGCAACGCGGGCAACGTCATCGCGCAGTCAGCGATTCTGCGTCTGTCGATTCGGACGACTACACCGGAAGATCGCAAGCTGGTGTTGGGCAAAGTCCAGTCGATCACACGGACGCAGGCGGAAAGTTTCGGCTGCACCCATGAGATTCGGGAAGGCCCTCCTGGCGCCGTTCTCGTGAACGATCCAGGTGAAACCGCGAAAGCGGCCGCCATCGCGCGCGACGCGTTCGGGGACGACGCGGTGGTGTATCCAGGACCGAGCTATTTAGGCAGTGAGGACTTCGCCTTCATGCTGCAGAAGAAAAAGGGGACGTATTGCCTGCTAGGCAACGGCGATACGCCGATGGTGCACCATCCGCAGTACGTGTTCGACGACGCGATTCTGCCGAAGGGGGCGGCGTATTGGGTCACGCTGACCGAGAAGTATCTTAGCGAATCTTAAAGAGAAAGGGACCTGCACGAGGCCGGCGCATTAGACGCCTCAGGGTTGAGGGTCTTTTGAATCTCTTCGCTTGCGTCGCTCTACTCCCGATGTCCAGCCAGGTGGATCGCTTGCGGGAAACGAATCCGCCAGATCGCGGTCGATCTTCCGTTCCCGTCGTTCGTCGTCGCTTAGTTCGCGCTTCTTCTTCTCTTGCGCGCGCTTGCCAATTCTATCGCTATTCATTGTCACCCTCGGCGTCTCAACTTCTGCCCGAACAAAACCGCATCATCCGGCCGGCTCGGCAAATAAAGTCGAATAGGCGTGCTCGGCGATCGCCATCGCCGCGGGATGTTTCACTCGCCGTTCGGCCGTAATCGCGTAGAAGTCGCCTCCGCAATCTTCAACCTTGGCGATGACCCTAAGGTTGTAATGTTTCAGCGCGGTTCGGTCGATCACACTATGCACAACCGTGAAGCCGCGCCCGCCGGCGGAACATACTTCCATCAGCGCGGTGTCTTCGAATTCGCCCACGAGACGCGGGCGAATGCCTTGCTTATCGAACCAAGTCTCCAGCGCCGCTCGCATCCCCATGTTCTCGGATGGTAGAAGCGCGGGAGCGCCGTCCAGGGACTGCGGAAAATTGCGCCTCAGCTTTGCGGCGATGGCCGGCACGGCGCAAAAGGTAATTCCGGAACGTCCAAGTCGGTGATTAAAGGTCTTTGCCTTGAGGCTGCTTGAGGCCGGCTCATCAGCGAGCACGATATCGAGCCGGTGCGCCGCAAGTTGAGCGACAAGTGGACCAATCTCACCTTCACGGCAGATAATGTGAATCGCGTCGTCCAGGCGAAAAGCGGCCTTCAGAATTTGGAAAGCGATCAACTTGGGAAACGCGTCCGTTAATCCGATATTCAGTCGGAGCGGGTGCTTGGTGGGCCGCTGTCTTACGGCGTTCATTAGCTCACGCCCGGAGGAGAAAATCTCATCAGCGTAGCTGAGCACGAGCTGGCCCATTTCCGTGAGCACGAGGTTGCGCCCGCTGCGTCGAAAGAGTTTCTGCCCCAGTGATTCTTCGAGGAGACGGAGCTGGGCGCTGATCGAAGGCTGCGACACATGCAGTTCCTCTGCTGCCCTCCGCACGCCGCCCTTGCGTGCCACGGTCCAGAAGTAGCGGAGGTGATGAAAATTCAGCCATTCCATGACGACACAATAGATAGCCGAAAGCTATCAGTCTAATCCAATAGCGGTCTTAGTCGCACCATGCCAGGGACCGTACACTCCGGGCATCAGGTCACTCCAGTAAGGCTTGCTTATGAAATTATTTGAAATCAATCTCGCCGAGCCCTTCGAAAGAGTACTGACGCGCGTCCGGTCGCTCCCATGGGATCGCGCCTGTCCAGCCGACAATGGCGCGGCGGACGACCCTGAACTCAAACAGGCGCTAAGGGGACTCTATGAGGCGGCCAATGGGCGCCAGGTTCAAACACCGCTTGGCTGGATCGCGATCGCGCCGCCGGTGGCGGCCTTCTTAAAGGCCAGGCCATTTTACGTCGAAACGCAGATGGACCTCCTGGTCCAGGCGGCGACGCGAATTATCAGTGGTCCGCCGAATTCCTACAATGGAATCGCAACAGCAGAGAGTGCAGGGCCCACTCGCCACCCGCCTGACACGGCTCCGCCGTTACTCGACGAAACCAAGGCCGGTGAAATCGATTCGGCTTTCCGCGAGCGCGACACCGTCCATCCCTCAGGCACTCAAATGATTTCACTCCGCCATGACTGATCTACCAATTCACATTACTACTCATCACCTCAGTCTCAGCGAACCGCTGCGGCAATTCGCCCGGCAAAAAATTGCCCCCGTGATCCGCTTCGCAAACGACGCAATCGGAGCTGAGATCGTATTGCGCCATCATGGTGGCGCCGCATCTCGTTTTTCCGCCAGCGCGCGGCTTGCGTTGCCGGGTCGCGACATTCACGGCAAGGCCGTCCATGCCAATCTGTACGTCGCCATTGGCAAGCTCGTCGATAAACTTGCCCGCCTCTGCCGCAAGCGGAAGACGCGTCTCGCCAGAACTTTCGAACATCCCAGACGGAGCGAAGGCTCTTCTGACCACGCGTCATGACACAGCTTACTGAGGCCTGGGATCTCGTTGCGGTGTGCGGACTCCTGATTTTCGCTTTGTTACTGTCGTTGTCCCGCAGACGAATTGTGTCGCCCAGCGACCGCGTCAAAATGCGAGCAGCCGCGTGGTCCCTGCTTTCAGACGCGCAGCAACCAGATCCGTCCGCTACTCGCGAGACAGGAGATCGTAGAAGCAAGCGCAAGCGCACAGCAGGACGGTGAGCGCCTGATATAGAGCCGCGTCTGAGTCTCGATGACCTCGCAGGATGCAGCGACGAAAGCCGCGGTTGCGATAAGCACGATGGCGCCGGCTTGCGTGAGTTCGATACGGCGAACCTATCGATCCGTTCACATCTGAGTCTTAGTCAATAGCCGTTGCGGAAGCTAAATTCAAAGCGTTAACGAAACCTTAACTCCAACCTGTAAGAACCAATGCACATCCTCGATATCCTTTTACTCGCTTTTGCCCTCATCGTACTTTTCGGCATCGCCGGTGGACGGGCTATCGGAACGCTGCCGACCCGCGGACTTCGCCGGTTGGCCCAGTCTGCATCGACGCCGCATCTGTCTGACCACAATCCGGCTGGCGCGCACCTCAACGCTGCGAAGCAGCCGGACGCCTTCAGGGGCATTCTCGTCCACCACGAGGAACCGCTGCGATTCGTTCAACCAAACCGGTCTGCATCGTGAATATCCTCATTGTAACACTAATCGCAGCACCCCTCGTCATTGTAATGATGGCGGTGGTCGCAGAGACGATCGACCGCGCCCGCCAGCGGGCCCAAGAGCAGCCTGAACAGCTCTAATCGAAAACTACTTCCCCTAAGTCCTCTTATCCAACAACACCGCAACTTATATGAGTTTATTCAATCAGCTTCTCCTGATCGTTCTGATCATCGCCGTCCCGTGGGCGCTGTATTCAGCTCTTCTCCGCTGGCTCCGCACGCCACTACGTAAATCCGAGTCCAGCCTGCACCGGGTTAGCGCCGCGGCGCGCCTGGCATCATTTACTCGGCCTCGAAACTTTCTCCCCACCGACGCATATTATGACTCCTGAGTTCATCGCCATTGTTGCTCTAGCTCTGTATCTACTCGCGGGAATATTCGTGCTCTTTTTGGGCGGCCGCCTCGTTCAGCACGACCTGGATCCTAACGCCAGTAAGAACAATACGGCTTCGCCGCGTTCCCGCGTGATTGAGGACTTGCGCCCGATCCAGCACCTGACTGTGGACTTTTTCGCACGCGCGGAACCATGCGATCGGCTTCTTACCATTCTCGCGCGGCACCGAGAACCGCTTTCCGTGACCGCTCTCTTGCAGAAAGCTCGACCTTCAGCGGAGCAAAGCGCCAACGGCGACGCTGCCATTTTCGGAATCGAATGGGCTGCGCTTTGGATCCTGCGGGTGGCGGGCCTTATCAGCTTGAACAAGCGAAACGTTCTCCTCACCGATGCCGGCCGTGAAGTTCACCGACGCGTAGACAAGTCGTCGCTGCAGCCCGGACCCGGCGAGAGAGTCCGACGGCAGTCTGTTTACGACGCGTTATTTGCTCCCGTGCCCACAAATACTGACACCGGCTCGCACCTGCAGCAGGTCCGCGAAGCGCTGCGGAGCGATATGCATGGTTCCAGTCAGCGAAATCGAGCGCCAGCGCCGATCCACGTCGGGCAATTGCGGCACCCCAATCGGGCCGCAGCAAGAGAAGACTCAACCGAATTAATAAACCTGGAAAGAATGCACACACCACCTATGAAGAAACGCACCATTATTATGACTGCTTCCGATCACGAAGAGCTGAGCGACGCCATCGTGGCGGCTGGCAAGCTATCCCATCGGGAGCGGGGCGAAATGACAGGGCTCGCAGCTGAACTCGCGCGCGCCAAAATTGTCGGGGCCGATGAGATTCCGGCCGATGTTATCACCATGAACAGCCGGGCCGAACTCCTCGACCTGGAGACCGGAGAGCGAATGGAATTCACGCTCGTTTTCCCTATGGATGCGAACATCGAAGCGGGTAAGATCTCCGTTCTGGCGCCCTTGGGCACCGCC
>DASQLH010000064.1:0-12763 GCA_035630155.1 Chthoniobacterales bacterium | reverse complement strand
CGGGTTGCTTGTGCAAGGCCAGGAGGGTTACCAGCTCACCTGGATGGATGCGAAGATGGGCGATTGGGTCGTGACGCCGCGGCGCGGGAAAGCGGTGGAGATTAACGCGCTTTGGTTCAACGCGCTCAAGCTTCTCGAAGGTTGGCTGCGGGAAGTGGATGAGACGGACGCAGCGAGCCGTTACGCGGAGCAGGCGGAACGGGCGCGCGACTCCTTTAACCGGCGCTTCTGGTTCGAGGAAGGCGCACATCTTTATGACGTGATCGACGTGGAGGGCGGCGGCCCGAATGACGCGGCCTGCCGGCCGAACCAGCTTTTTGCCATCGCGCTCGACCACCCGGTGCTGGATCAGGCGCGCTGGAAATCGGTCGTGGACGTGGCTGAGCGGGAGTTGCTCACGCCGGTGGGGCTGCGATCGCTTTCGCCGAAACATCCGGATTACAAGCCGATCTACGGCGGAGATCTTCGCTCGAGGGATGGCGCGTATCACCAGGGCACGGTCTGGGCCTGGCTCATCGGGCCGTTCATCGACGCATGGTTGAAGGTGCATCCGCAAGAGGAGACGACGGCGCGGAATTTCCTCAGCCGTTTTCCCGAAAGCATGAATGAGAACGGGGTTGGGACGATCAGCGAAGTGTTCGACGCGCGCGAGCCGCACACCGCCGGCGGATGTATCGCCCAGGCGTGGAGCGTGGCGGAAGTGCTGCGGTGCTGGGTGAAGACGGCGTGACGCCTTCGTCGCGCGATCCAAATTTGTGAGGGGAGCGCAGGCTGCCAGCCTGCAGTTGCCGGCAGCTTGCCGGCAACATCTGGGGGAACGCTCAACGCTATCTCGCGAGAGGAAATCGAAAGACGCGTCTCGGCAAGCTGCCGAGACGGGCAGGCTAGCAGCCTGCGCTCCCTCCGGAAACTGATTCCGCTTCAAGCGCCCATTGGACCCCCCTCCTTCGAATCCAAGTTATGCCCGAAACGCTCGTCGAGCTGAAGCAGAAGGACGAGGTGCGCGAAGCGCTCGCGCAGACCGGTGGCAAACCGAAGATCAAGGCGCAGGCGACCGACAAGTTCTGGTTCGTCACCCACACCCTTGTTCTTCTGGGGTGCGCGGCCGTTTATTTCCTGCTGGCCGTAAAATGGATTCCGCTTCCGCAGCTCCACCTCGACCTTCTCCAGCGCGCGACGCGGGCCACGGTTTTTATCGTTACTCTGCTCGCCATCGCCAAGGCAGTTTCCGTTTACGCGATCGGGCGCATTTCGGACGCCTCCACCATTTTTACGCTCCGGCGCATTCTCCACCTCGTGGTCGGAATCCTGATCGTCTTCATCGGTCTCTCGATCTTTTTCGCCAATTGGTACACGGCCCTCATCTCCGTCGGGGTCGTTTCGATTATCGTCGGCCTCTCGGTGCAAACGCCGATGACCAGCTTCATCGGCTGGATTTACATCCTGGTGCGCCGGCCCTACCGCGTCGGCGATCGCATCAAGATCGGCGAAGCCACCGGCGACGTCATCGATGTCAGCTACATCGACACCACGCTCTGGGAATTCGGCGGCTCGTTTCTTTCCACGGATCATCCGAGCGGCCGCGTCATTAAGTTTCCGAACGCGAAAGTGCTCGACGAGATCGTTTACAATTATTCGTGGCCGCTGTTCCCCTACGTCTGGAACGAGATCAAGTTCCAGATCGCCTACCAGAGCGACTTGGAATTCGTGACCAGAACGATGGAACGCGTGGTGGAGGAAGACATCGGCGAGGACATGGAAGAACGCGTGACTGTTTACCGTGAGCTGCTGGCCAAGACGCCGGTGAACGAGCTGGAAGTGCGGGCGCATCCGCGCGTTTTCTTCCGGGTGGACGAAGTCGGTTGGATTGACGCCATCGTGAGGTATGTCGTCCCGCCGCGCGAAGCGGGATCGGTTAAGACGCGGCTGATTCCGAAATTGCTCGCGGCCCTGAACGCCGAGCCAGACAAGGTGATGTTCCCGGCGGGCGCAAATCGGTGATGCTTCGGTTGCCTGCGCCTCGATTACAGCCGATTACTTCGCCGATGCATTCCCGAATTCTGATTGTTCTGCTCGCGCTCGCTGCGGTGGCCGCGAAGCCGGTCGCGAAAAAAGCGGAGGCGGAGGGGGACCGGCCTTCGCCGAAACCGAAGGCCTCGGTCGCGCCCGCGATCCCGGTGGCGCTCCCCAATTACGACGAGGAGACAAGCGTGAAACTCCAGATTTTTCTCGATAACAACTATTTCGGCCCGGGAAAAATCGACGGCCGAATGGGTGAGTTTTTTCGCAAGGCCCTGGTCCATTACAAGCGCGCGCACGGCATGGCCGAAACCGGCGCGGTCGATTCCTGGCTGATCGACCAGGTGCCCGAGACCTACACCGATTACACCATTCCCGAGGAGGCGCTGAGTTTTGTGGGAGAGACGAAGAGCAAACCGTCCGAGCAATCCAAACTCAAACGCATGCATTACGGCTCGCTCCTCGAGCTGGTGGCGGAGCGTTATCATTCCGCGGAGGAATTCCTGAAGAAGCTGAATCCGGGGATGAACCTGGAGGAATTGAAACCCGGCGACACGGTGAAGGTGCCGAACGTGTTGCCATTCAAGATCGAGGATCTGAAGCCGGGATTCGCCGAAAAGAACCCGGCCTTTGCGAATCGCAAAATCTACATCGACACGAAAGACCGCTTTCTTCTGATCTATGACGGCAAGCAGCTCGTCGCCGAATTTCCGATTACCCCTGGGTCGGCCAAACTGCCGGCGCCAATGGGGCTCTGGAAGATCCTGGGCATCGCGACGCTGCCGGTGTTCCGGCACGATGAAGGCGTGCTTAACCACGGGGAAAAATCGGGCACCTTTTTCAACTTGCCGCCCGGACCGAACAACCCGGTCGGCGTTCTCTGGATGGGCTTGAACAAGCCGCATGTCGGCATTCACGGCACGAACAATCCCGAAACGATTGGCCGCGCTTCGAGCCATGGCTGCATTCGCACCGCCAATTGGGACGCCGCGCGAGTCAGGGAGCTGGTGACGGTGGGGAACGCGGTCTCGATCTTTCGGTAGGGCAGCAGCTGTCATTCCGAGCCCGCACAGACGGCGAGGGACCTCACAGGCGGTCTAGAGCTCACGCAAGCAGCCTGCGAACCCCGTCGCCAGATCGATCTGCGTGGATCGCGCAAGCGAGCTTGCGTGATCACCTCCGCGACTGTGAGGTCCCTCGGCGCGCTTCGCCAGCCTCGGGATGACAGGTAAATGGCCACTCCCCCCCTTCCCAAGCTGGAGCTTGGGAACGAGGAAATGCATCTTAGCGCCTTTGCGCCTTTGCGCCTTTGCGCCTTTGCGTGAGATCTCCCCGCCGAAGACGCCCCGCCCGTTCCATGCAAAGGCGCGAATCCGCCAAGAGAACTGAAAATTTTTCGCGCGGAATTGCCAGCTCGTGCGTCTAGGCTGGTAGATCGACAGAAATGGACTCATCCGAACAGGCTATCTACCGCGCCGCCATCCAGGGCGATCGCGACGCTTTCGAGGCGGTCATCCGCTCCTTTAGCCGGAGCCTGTTCGCGATCGCTTACGGGATTTTGCAAAACCGCGAGGAGGCAGAAGACGTCGTCCAAGACACTTTTGTGAAGGCGTGGAAATCGCGCTGGCGGGTGCGCGATGCGGCAAAATTCCCGGCCTGGCTCTCGACCATCGCGCGGCATCGGGCGCGCGACCTGGCCAGGCGGCGGCGGCCGGAGCCGCTGCCGGAAGATTTTGAAGCGACGGACATGGTGGAGTTCGAAGGGTCAGGGCAACAGGCGGACCTCGATGGCGAGGTCCGCTCGGCCCTGGCGCAATTGCCGGAGCTCCACCGCGTCGCGGTGACGTTGCGTTATTTCGAGGAGCTCGATTACGGCACGATCGAAAAGACACTCGGCCTGACGAACGGCGCCCTGCGCGGAATTCTCGGCCGCGCTCTCGGTCTCATGCGGAAACGGCTCAAGCCGGCCCTGGCCTCTACCGGATAACCTTATGGCAACGATCCACGAACAAATTGACGAACTGCTGGCGGCCGATCTCCACGACGAACTGACCGCCGCCGAACGTGACGGATTCCACGCCCACCTCGTTGAGTGCGCGGAATGCCGCCAGGCTTTTCAGGAAGGAAAAAACATGAACAGAATTCTTAACGAAACAGTGGCCGGCAAAAAAGCGGATGCCGGATTCGAACAACGGATGGTCTCACGTTTTCGCGATCGCGTCCCCAAACGCCGCGGACTGATCAGCCTGGTAACCGATCTTTTGCGAGTGCGCGCGGTTCAGCTCACGGCGGTAGCGGCGCTCCTGCTCGCCCTCGCTCAGATGGGAAAGATGATCACGGGCGAATCCGCCACGTCGGTGCAACGGCGTGAGAATTCGACCATCATGTCTGAGCTGGCCCGCGACCGTGACACCCTGGGAGCCAGCCGCGCGAGCGGTTTACTGGCCAAAAAGGATGGCCGCACCGATGGCGTCGATGTGGCCGCAATTAACCAAGCTCCAGCGGAACCACCTCCTCCGCCGCCAGCACAGGACAAAGCCGAATCAGAAACACCACTTCCCGTCACTGTCTACAACACGGAGGTGCAAAGGCGGCAACACTCGACAGCTCCCAAAACCAAGAGCGCTGAATTCAAGGATGCAGAAAAGCCGGACGCAGCGGCGGACGTGTCGGCGATGGAAATGGTCGAAGAGCCTTCCGCGTCTCCTTCTGCGGTGAACCCGGCAGCGAACCGGAAGCTGATTCGCAACGCGACGGCGGAGCTTGAGGTGCCCAGCTTCGATGAGGCGATCCAGAAGATCACGGCCTTCGCTGCGGAAGAGAAAGGTTACATCGCCACGACCAGCTCCGAAAAGCAGGAGAACGGGAAACTGCGCGGTGAAGTCGTGGTGAAAGTGCTCCCGGATAACCTCGATCGCTTTCTCGGGAAGCTGCGCGGGATCGGCGAACTGAAGAACCAGGCGCTTACCACCGAAGATGTGACGAAAGCCTACTTCGACACGGAATCGCGGCTGAAGAATGCGCGCCTCATGGAGCAGCGTTTGATGGAAATCCTGAAAACGAAAAGCAACGATGTCGCCGATCTGCTCAAGGTCGAGAAAGAACTCGGGCGCGTTCGCGAGGAGATCGAAAAGATGCAGGGCGAGCTAAAGTTCACGGATTCGCAGGTGTCGTTCGCGACGGTGACGATTCAGCTGGCGGAAAAGAACATGAACGTTCCGGCAGCGTTCCTCCTCAAGGAACGCGCGACCCTCGCGCTCTACGCCGTCGAGGTTGAAAAGACCTACAACGACATCAAGGCGCTGGCTTCGCCGAAGGTGCAGATCACCAACGCGCAGATCGACCGGGACAACACCGGGCGGATCTCGGCGCGGTTGAGCCTGTTGCTCGCGCCGGAGGAGAGCGAGGCGGTGATCGAGCGGGTAAAGGGCATGGCGCGCGTGGAAAATTTCCAGGTAAACACGCAGCGCGTTTCGCAGGGCGGCGATGGTCTGGGCGAGAACGCGAAGACGGAGCGCGACAAAGTGGAGCTGAACATCACACTTTCACGCGACGAACAGGAGACTGCGTTGCAGCAAACTTCGCTGCGCATCCAGACTCCGGAGGTGAACGAGAAGACGAAACATCTCCGCGCCATTGCTGAGCAACAGAGCGGCCGCATCCGCAGCTCGTCGTTCTCGCGCGACCCAAACGGCCGCGAATACGCGAACGTCTCTCTCCGCGTGCCGATGAAGAATTACAGCGCGCTGATGCAATCGTTGAACGCGCTCGGCAAGGTCGAGAACGTCAGTGTGCGCCGGGACGATCGGCCAAACTCGCAGACGGATGAAGCCAACGCACCCGCCGATGTCTCGATCCAGGTTTACAGCCAGGGAAACATCGTTTCGCAGGAGACGGGGATTTGGGCGACGCTGCGGCGGACGATCGGTCAAGGCGCGGCTGCGTTGATGTGGAGCGTGCGGATGATCGGCGTGGCCATCGCGTTTCTCGCGCCATGGGCGTTGATCCTCGGGTTGGTTGGCTGGGTCGCGCGGCGCGTGTCGCGGGCGAGGGCGGCGCGGAAAGTGGCGGCCGAGGACAAAGCGGGTTTGAGTTAGTTCACTCTACCGAAAGCGTGTCATCCCGAGGCGCGCAGACGCCGAGGGACCTCGCAGGCGGTGTTGAAGTCACGCAAGCAACCTGTCAGTGGGTTCGTCAGATCGATCTTCGTGGAGTGCGCACGCGAGCTTGCGTGACCACCTTCGCGACTGGGAGGTCCCTCGGCGCGCTTCGCCAGCCTCGGGATGACACGCAAAAAAAACCGTTCTATGAATTTCGGCGCCACAGCTCCGACTTCAGCATTCCATTTCGAAACAAATGCTGGCCTGCCAGCGCGAAGCCTTCCGCTTCCATATACGGCGTAGGGTCGATTAGTTCAGTCGCCGGAATCCGAGCGGTGAGCCGGAAGAACTGATACATCGCCGCCAGCCAAACCCGCGCACGAAGCCGGGCGAAACCTCGGCCCGGCAAACGGAAGTCCGCGAGCAGCCAGACGGCTTCGGGCGTTGCCGCGGAAGCGAGTCTTTTGATGACGCCCGCCAGCTCCGTCTCCGGAAAACAATCAAGGAGAAAATGAGTTACGACCAGATCGTAATGATTTTCGGGCGGCGCCCACTTAGTGATGTCGCGATGAAGAAACCGAATCTGACCGGAGCGATCCGGCTGTTCCATCTCAACGCGTCTCCGCGCTAACTGGAGCATTCGGTCGCTCGCATCGACGCAGTCAACCTGAACGACCGGATGTGCGCGGAGCAATTCGCCAAGAAACCGTCCATCCCCCTCGCCCACAACGAGAGCCTGGCGAGGCGATTCAATTTCGTTGAGACAGGCGACGCGGCAGCGTTGCAAGGCGTTGCCGAATGCGATGGTCTCCAGCGCGCGATACCAGGGCGCAACGGCATCGAAACTCACAAGACCATCGCGGCCAGCGGAAGGATTGGGGTGAGCAAAACCAAATCGGCCAGGGCCGTGCGTCGATCGTCGCTAAGCCGTCCTGGGCTGAATTCGAGCAACGCCAGGAGAAGCGCGCTGACGGCCACACATCCAAAAACCGGCCTGGCCGGTGGAATAATGAACATCATCGCCAACGAGCCAAGCGCGAGACCACCACAGATCTTTCCTGCCTGCCGCGCGAATCCCGGATGACGCGTCGCGATCGAAACCTTGTGCTGGGCCCGATCCAGTTCGCGTTCCCACCAGGCAATGCTGATGCAATTCAACGAGCAGAGAGCGCCGAACGCCACCCCGGAGGCGAGAAATGTTGGGTCCATCGGAGGCGCCGTTGGGAGCAATGCCACCAGCGTTCCAGCCGTAAAAAGCAAACCAATCGCCAGCTCCTTCGCCGCCAGCCAACGCCAGACGAGACCGCGCGGATAATTCAGCGCCAGATAGATGACCGCGAGGATGCCGACCACGGCGCCGGCGAAAAATGTTCCGGGGGCGATGGTGCGCCAAATAACGTAAAGATCAAAGCCGCCAACAAGCAGCAGGGCGCTGATCCAGATTTCGCGATGCCTAAGACAAAAATCCTGGCGAAGCGAGCGAGGCGTGCCTGCCGTTAGCGAGACGGCATCGGCCAGGCGGTCGGCGAGGTAGATCAGCCACGCGGTCAGGAAAAGTGCGAGGGCGTTACCGGAATGCAGAGGCGCATGAAACGTTCGCGCGAAGAGCCAGAGCCAGACGACCGCGACGATCGGAGCATCCAGGCACACCAGATTGAGCCAAATGGTAGGGACAACGCGCTGCGCTGTCCGCGGACGCCGCAGCGCGGCGTCCCTACCGGAAGCCGGTGAATGCGCTTGCTCAGTCTTCAATCACCCATATTTTAAACTGCGTCGCGCACGGGAGCTACTGCCTTATGAAATCGAACGCCATTTCGACGAACAACAAATCAGTGACCGCACTCCCCAAGCACCTGCTCCAATTCGCGGTCGATCAGCGTTACGAGGAATACACCCCGGTCGATCACGCGGTCTGGCGTTTCATCATGCGGCAGAACATTTTTTTTCTCCGGGAATACGCGCACAAACTCTACTTCCAGGGGCTGCTCGATACGGGCATCTCGTTCGACCGGATTCCGCGGATCGAGGAAATGAACGAAATCCTCGGCAAAATCGGCTGGGGCGGCGTGGCGGTGGACGGGTTCATTCCGCCGGCGGCGTTCATGGAATTCCAGGCGTATCGCGTGCTCGTGATCGCGTGCGACATGCGCCAGATCAATCACATCGAATACACGCCCGCGCCGGACATTGTGCACGAGGCGGCGGGGCATGCGCCGATCATTGTCGATAGCGAATACGCCGATTACTTGCAGCGGTTCGGCGAAGTCGGAGCGAAGGCGATGTCCTCAAAGAAAGACTTCGAGCTTTACGAAGCGATCCGGCATCTCTCGATTTTGAAGGAGCAACCGAATCCGGATCCGGAAACGCTCGAGAAGGCGACCAAGCTCGTGGAGGAGCGGCAGACGAACCTGGGCGAACCCTCCGAGATGGCGCTCCTTTCCCGCCTGCATTGGTGGACGGTGGAATACGGCCTGATCGGCCCTATGGATAACCCGAAGATCTACGGCGCGGGTTTGCTTTCCTCGATCGGCGAATCAGTGAGCTGCCTCGAACCGCACGTGAAGAAGATCCCCTACTCGATCGACGCGCAGAACGTGCCGTTCGATATCACGACCAAACAGCCGCAGCTTTTCGTGACGCGCGATTTCAAGCAGCTCTCAGATGTGCTGGAAGAGTTCGCGAGCAAGATGGCGTTCCGGGTCGGTGGCCTCGAAGGAATCCAAAAAGCGATCGACTGCCACAATACGGCGACCTGCGAATACTCGTCCGGGCTCCAGGTTTCCGGAACGTTTACGGAGGTGATCGCCGACGAGCAAGGTCAGCCGATTTATCTGCGGACGACGGGGCCGAGCGCGCTCGCGTTTGGCGACAAGGAACTCGACGGTCACGGTCGCGATTATCACAAGGAGGGATTCGGTTCGCCGATTGGCGACTGGAAACAGACGGAGCTGACCGAAGGCCAGCCGGCGAAATTGGAATTCGAGAGCGGAGTTACGGTCGAAGGGAAGGTCGAAAATCTCCTGCGGCGTGATGAGAAATTACTGCTGGTGACGTTTTCCGATTGCACGGTCAAATACCGCGATCGCGTTCTCTTCGAGCCTGCCTGGGGCAAGTTCGACATGGCGGTGGGCTCGCGCATCACGTCAGTCTTCAACGGCGCGGCGGACAACGACGCTTACAATCAAGTCGCGCTCGTGCCACGCGAGCGCACAATCAAGTCGCCATCCGACGCGAAACGGAGGCGCCTGGAAAACCTTTACGCGCAGGTGCGCGACATCCGCGAGCGCAAGGTTGGCTACGAGCGTCTCGGCGAAATCTGGGAGACACAGCAGAAGGAGCATGCGGACGATTGGCTTCTCTCGATGGAGATCTTCGAGATTCTCGATGAGACAGGGCAGCAGAACGCGCTCAAGCAGCAGGTGATGACGTTTCTCAATAGCCGGAAGACGATGGACAAAGATAACGCGACGCTCATCGAGTGGGGTTTCCGGCTTGTGACTTATCACAAGACGAACCTTGAGACGGCAGCGCCAACGCGTTAGCACATTTTGTAGCCGCTTCGCTATGCGAAGCGCGAGAGACCGTTCCGTTTTTTGTGAGAGGAAACGGCTGTCTTTCGATGTCATCCTCACGCCGCCCACAGGGCGGCGGCTACAGGACGGCAGCGCCGACGCGATAGCGCGCCTTTTTACAAACTGCCGCTCACGTTTTTAAGCTCGATATTTTCCACCGCCACATCACCCGGCCGCGACAGCGCATAGGCCACCGCCGCCCCAATTTCCTTCGCTGAGAGCATCTTCGCGCGAGGCCATTCGCCCTCCACCGCATTCCAGATTTCCGTATTCGTCGCCGCCGGATAAACGTTCACAACGCGGATGCCGCGGGGCCGAAGTTCTTCGCGCACGGACTGGGTGAAACCCTCGAGCGCAAATTTACTCATGCAATAGCCGCTCCAATTCGGAAAGCCGGTCTTCGCGGCGATCGAGAGGATGTTCACGATGGTCGAGCCGGCGGACATGATCGGAAGGAGCTTTTGCGTCAGCAGGAACGGCGCGGTGACGTTGAGGGCGAAGCTGGATTGCCACTCGTCCAGCGTGATTTCCGCGAGCGGCTTTACCACGGCGATGCCGGCGTTGTTGATCAAAGCGTCCAGGGGCGAGCTGCCGGCCTCGTCGATCAGCTTCTGCACCATAGCGGGATCGCGCAGGTCGTAACAAAGCGAAATCGTCTTGCCGCCTTTCGCTTCGACCGACTCACGTGTTTTGGCGAGCGCCTCGCGATCGCGGCCATGCAGAAGAAGTGTGCGGTCAGGGCCCGCCAGTTTATCGGCAATGGCCCGCCCGATGCCGCGGCTGGCGCCGGTGATGAGATAGCGTTTCATTCAGCAGAGATGGGAACGTCCAACGTCCAACGTCCAACGTCCAACGCCGAGTTGGAAGTGCTGTAGCCGCGCCGCTATGTCGGCGCGTCCGTCTCTACCGTCGATGAACACCGCGACATAGCGCCGTGGCTACACGCGCCTGCACAATTGCAGGCCAAAAGGCCTGACCCATGCCAGCCCAGGGCAACGCCCTGGGAATCCGAATAATGCGAACACCAGCCCTGAAGGGGCGTTCTAAGCTTGGTTCAATCCCGCGCACGGCTACAGCTCGCGCAGCGTAAAACGGTTGTTCGCGGTTTCCCAAAGGCGCAGGCGGACCAGCCGCCCGTCCAGGTGGGAATCGAAACGCGGCCACAACGCATGGACGATGTTTTCTCCCGTCGATGGTTTATCGCTAAAATCCTCGACCTCCAGATCAAGATGTTTGTCCTGCCAGGGAGCGACCGCCGCAGCGATCCCTTTTTCCAGGGCGCTGAAGTCCGCGAGCGTCCCGCTGCGTTCGTCGAATGCGCCCCCGATGGTTGCTTCAGTGATGTAACGATGACCATGGCCCCGCGCGTTGTTGCACTTGCCGTAAAGCGCAACGTTTTCCTCCGGAGCGAGGACGCGGCTGTGCAAACAATGCGCGGCGTTGAAGGCAAGTTGCAGGCCGAGGAAATAGTTCCCAGTGTTCCAATACTCGGCGAAGAAATCGTCTCGCTCGTGCAAGCGAACGCGATGAATCGGCAGGGCCTCGCTCGCCCGGCGATGAATGTAACGCGCGAGATTTTCCGTCGTGACGGGCTGGCCGGCGAGCCCGGGCACTTCCCGGTTCAAATTCTTGTGATCGAGCTCGCTCCGAAGCGATCCGAGGCATTTTTCGATTTCGTGATACGAAACGAGCGGCCGCCGCAGCGCGGCGTCCCTACCCTGAAAGGTGAGGCGCGCCCGGTAATTGTGCCCATGACCAAACGGCGACGCGGCAGCGCCAAACAGTTTTTCGTTTTCCTCCGCGGTTAGCCGCGGCGACATCGTCTGGCGCGCCGCGGAAAACTGGAACCAGTAATTCGCCTCGGAAATTCCGTTCGCGAAAAAGGTGGCGCTTCGCTCTTCTGATTCTGACAGGTGACACGCGACAAGCTGCGCCTTTCCCTCCT
Organism: Chthoniobacterales bacterium; assembly: GCA_035630155.1. GTDB lineage: Bacteria > Verrucomicrobiota > Verrucomicrobiia > Chthoniobacterales > UBA10450 > AV80. Next base: position 1,127 of record DASQLH010000064.1, on the reverse strand, counting down.
GAAAGAGTGGGGCCGCGTCGATAAAGAGCTCGCGGGCCACGTTCTCCGCGGTTGGCGGCATTTGGGCGAAAGCGGGATTGTCTTCATTGAGGAATTTGTGGTCGAAGCCATCGCGCAAGACTTTCCCAACCCGCTCCTTGATCTCGCTGATGTTCATCAGCATTCCCGTCACCGGATCGACCGCGCCGGAAAAAACAAAATAGGCGACGTAGTTTCGCCCGGTGCCGTAGCGGGCGGAAGTCTCCGGGCCAAACGCGGCAAAATTCTGCGCATCGCTCCATTCCTTGACGAACAGGCGGCGCGACGCGGAAAACTCGAGGCGCTTGCTGACCGTCAGGAGCATGCGGTCGTCAGGCGAGGAGCGCGAGGAACTCTGACCGCGTCCGCCCATCCTCCTTAAAGGAGCCAAGGAGGCACGAAGTTTTCATGACGGAGTTTTGCTTCTCCACGCCGCGCATCATCATGCAAAGATGCTTCGCTTCGATCACCACCGCGACACCCGTGGGGTGCAGCGTTTTCATCAGTGCGTCCGCGATTTGCACGGTGAGATTTTCCTGGATCTGGAGCCGGCGCGCGAACACATCCACGATCCGAGCGACTTTCGAGAGCCCGATGACTTTGCCGTTCGGGATGTAAGCGACGTGCGCTTTGCCGAAGAACGGCAGCAGGTGATGCTCGCACATCGAATACAGCTCGATGTCTTTCACGAGCACGATCTCGCTCGCGTCGGAGTCGAAGATCGCGTCGTTGACGATGGCGTCGAGGCTTTGCCGATAACCGTTGGTGAGGAATTCGAAGGCGCGCGCCGCGCGATTCGGCGTTTTCAGCAAACCCTGGCGCTCGGGATCTTCCCCCACCGATTCGAGCAAATCGCGGAACGAGCGCTCCATCCCCGCGAGCTTGGCCGCGCCGCAGGGGCGCAGACTGCCCAAACGGCGCTCCGCCGCCTGGAGCTCAGTTTCGTGATTTTGCGAAGCCATCGTGAAGCCGGAACATAAACCGGCAGATGAAGGTGTAAAGATGCCCGGACGGCGCACGTGCGTCGCCTTCGGGGTCTGAGGTCTGCAACTCGTTCAGCGCTGTAGCCACGGCGCTATGTCGCCGTGTTGGTGGTGGCGGATATCCAA
>DASQLH010000063.1:0-10623 GCA_035630155.1 Chthoniobacterales bacterium | reverse complement strand
GAAGCGGCCGGGGCCTTTGAAATCAATGCGCGGGGAGAAATGCAGATCGCGATCCTGGTCGAGCAAATGCGGCGCGAAGGCTACGAAGTCATGGTCTCCCGTCCCGAGGTGATTTTTCAACGCGACGAAAACGGCGCGCTGCTCGAGCCGCTCGAAAATTTATACGTCGAAGTCCCGAACGAAAATCTCGGCGACGTTCTGCAAACGCTCGCCGCCCGCAAAGGCGACGTAGTCAGCATGGACCACCACACGACGCGCGTTTCCGTGGAAGCCATCATACCCACGCGCGGTTTGATCGGTTTCGAAAGCGATCTCGTGAACCTGACTCGTGGCGAAGGATTGATGAGCCATCTCTTTCGCGAGTACGCGCCATTCAAGGGCGAGCTCGAAGGCCGCACCCGCGGAGTGATGGTCTCCATGGAGCCTGGGATCAGCACCGCTTACGCGCTGAATAATATCCAGGCGCGCGGAAAACTTTTCGTAGGCCCGCAGGAGGAAATTTACTCCGGCATGATCGTGGGAGAAAACGCTCGTCCCGAAGATCTCCCGGTGAATCCGTGCAAGGCCAAGCATCTCACCAACATGCGCAGCCAGGGCGACGGAAAAGGCATCCAGCTCGAGGCGCCCCTTAAGATGACCCTCGAGCGCGCCATCGAGTACATCAGCGCGGATGAATTTGTCGAAGCCACCCCGAAATCGCTCCGGCTCCGCAAACGCATCCTGGATCCGACAGCTCGCAAACGCGCCCAGAACGCGGCCTAATTTTCCCCAGAATCGGTTTCCCTGGAGCCGGCTCGATCCGATCGAGGGAAGTATGGCCATTCTGGAAAAATAATATGCTTGACGCGCAGGTAGTGCGGCACGCACTCTCGCGGCCTTAACGCGCAAGTCTAGGGCACGACAGCGCGATCCTCTAACTCAAACCCTTCGGTTGCACCCTACTATGAAATCAGATCCTTCACGTCCTAATCCCAAACGTTTCCGGTTCTTGCTGCGCATCACCGCAGCAGGCAGCCTGTTCGTCCTCGCTGCCGCCCTGTTCGCGCAGGCGGCCCTGGACCAAGTCGAGCCATTAACACCTGCGCCAGCGCCTGACTACACCACCCACCTCGAGGGAACGAACCTCTGGTTTGTCCAATTGCAGAGCGCGCCCAGCGTCAAGGGCACGAGCGTCGCGAAGTTGAACGCCGAGAAACAGGCGTTCCGCAAAGCGGCGGCCGACGCGGAAGTTTCCTATACGGAACGATACGCCTACAACAAACTCTGGAACGGCTTCTCCATCCGAGTTGACGCCTCCCAGCTCTCGACCATCACCCGGCTTCCCGGCGTGAAGGCGGTCTACCCGGTCAACGTCATCCAAGTGCCAAAGGCAAGTGGCCCCTCTCCAGCCCTCGAGACGGCGCTCGCCATGACTGGTGCGGACATTGCCCAGAGCGGGCTTGGCTTCACCGGGACTGGCATCAAGGTCGCGGTCATGGACACCGGTCTTGACTACGATCATGCCGATCTCGGCGGCGATGGCGTGACTCGCAGCAACAGCAGCGTGTTTCCGACAGCCCGCGTCACCGCCGGTTGGGATTTTGTGGGCGATAGCTACAACGCGAGCAGCAGCTCGCCGGCCTATCAGCCGGTGCCGCAGCCGGATGCATTTCCGGACGATTGCAACGGACACGGCACGCACGTCTCCGGCATTGTCGGCGCCAGTGGTAACTTCATGACCGGCGGTGCGCGCGGCGTCGCTCCAGGCGTAACCTTCGGCGCTTACCGTGTCTTCGGATGCGACGGCTCGACGACGGACGATGTGATGATCGCCGCGATGGAGCGCATCGCCGCCGACGGCATGCACGTGCTCAACATGAGCATCGGCGACGCCTTCAACAACTGGCCCGGCTCGCCCACATCGGTGGCGGCCGACAACCTGGCCGATGCAGGAGTCGTCGTCGTGGCATCAATCGGCAACAGCGGCGCGAACGGTGTTTGGTCAGCCGGTGCCCCTGGTGTCGGGACAAAGGTAATCGGCGTCGCGTCCTATGATAACAGCCATTCGAAATTGCCGACATTCACAGTTACCCCGGCGAACATCACTGCGGGCTACTCCAATGCGGCCGCTGCGCCTGCCGCTCCCACCTCGGGAAGTCTCCCGCTCGCCAAGACCGGAACTCCCGCTACCGCCAACGATGGCTGCAACGCTGTGGCTCCGGCCCCGGGAAGCCTGACGGGTAAGGCCGTTTTGATCCGGCGCGGCACCTGCAGCTTCTATGAAAAGTCGCGTAATGCGCAGTTGGCCGGCGCTGCGGCCGTCGTCCTTTACAACAACGTGGCCGGACGGATTAATCCGACCGTGGCGCTTGATCCCGCGGCAGGTCCGCCGCAGGACCCGATCGCCATTCCCGTTGTTGCGATCTCCGACACGGAGGGTGTGGCAATCAACAATGCCATTGACAGTGGCGCGCAGACTCTCAACTGGACTGACGACGAGGGCACGTTCGCCAACGCCACCGGCGGTCTCATTTCCTCCTTCAGCTCCTACGGTTTGGCGGCCGATCTGACCGTCAAGCCCGACATCGGCGCGCCGGGCGGTCTCATCCGCTCCACCTATCCGCTCGAGGGCGGCGGTTACGCGACCATCAGTGGGACATCGATGGCGTCCCCGCATGTGGCGGGCGCGGCAGCCTTGTTCTTGCAGGCGAAGGGCTGGACAACTCTGAACCCGGCGCAGGCGGCGAGTGTGCGCGGATTGCTCCAGAATACCGCGGTCCCGGCCAACTGGTCTGGTAACCCGGGTCTTGGGTTTCTCGATTACGTTCACCGTCAAGGTGCGGGCATGCTGAAGATCGATAAGGCGATCCAAGCTCCGGCAAGCGTTTCGCCTGGGAAGCTTATGCAAGGGGAAGCGGGCCCCGCTCTCACGCACACGCTGACGCTAACCAACAACACGGCCTCGACGATTACGTATGACTTATCCCATCAGGCGGCGCTCGCGACCGTCGGTAGCACGTTCGCGCCGGGGGCGAATACTGCCCAGGCGAGTCCCGTCACGTTCAGCTCGCCCAGCGTCGCGGTACCCGCGAACGGCACGGCGAGTGTGAACGTCACTATCCCGCGCCCGAACTTCGATCCGCCGAGTCCCGGCGCGCCGAACAAGGCGGTTTACGGCGGCTACATCCGCTTTATACCGCAAGGCGGCGGCCAGACGCTGCGAGTGCCATATGCTGGCTACGGCGGCAATTACCAGGCCATCACCATCCTGACCAGCGGCGGCGCAACCCCGCCATTCCCGAAACTGGCGCAACGGGTTGGATGGGTCTCGGCGGCTAACTACACACCGACCTATACATTCCCGGCGGGTCCGGTCACTTACACGATGGAACAGACGATGCAGTTCGGTCGTCCCTTCCGTGACTTCCCGACCGTTGGTATTCACTTCGATCACCAGGCCCGGTGGCTGAGAATCACTGTCCTCGATGCGGCCGGGAACCCGGTCGTCTCGGGTTCGCCGAGCCAGACGCTCGATCCAGTTGCCACCCAGGTGGACCTCCACCCGCGAAACAGCACCGCGGGCGGATTCTTCGCCTACGACTGGGACGGCAGACTTATCGCCACGCATAAGAACGGGCATACGATCTCGAAGAACATGCCGAACGGGAACTACAAGCTGCGCGTGCAGGTCTTGAAGGCGCTCGGAACGGAGCCGACTGACGTCGAGACGTATACGTCTCCGACGTTCACCATCGCTCGTCCGTAATCGCGAGCAGATAGAGATTCGGAAGGGCCGGCGGTAACGCCGGCCCTTCTTGTTTTTGAGGGTTTACGGCCCTGCGGAGGCCGCCTCGACCGAGCCCTGTCGCCCTGTCACAGCCGTCGCCGGCGGGGTTTCTCCGTCGTTACCAAATAATTTACGCTTTTTTAAAATATATGCTTGACGGGTTTGCGGCGGGCGATCACTGTCGCCCCTTCATCCGCGCCGGGTCTAGGGCATGACCGGCGCTTTTTTATTAACTAAACTAACAGTCGGTTGACTCAAATATGATATCTAATCCCAAACCTTTGCTCTCGAAGCTGCGTCTCGCAGCCACGGGCATGCTTCTCTCCGCGGCCGCCGGAATGGCGCTCTACGCGGCTAACCCTGCCTCCAACGGATCCTCCAAATCCGGCAACGGCGTCTATATCGTCCAAATGAAGGACGCGCCGGCCGTCGCCTACAAGGGCGGAGTTGCCGGCCACAAGGCCACCGCCCCTAAAAAAGGCGAGAAGATCGACCAGATCGCCCCTGATGTGGTGAAGTACGTCGGCTATTTGAAAGGCAAACATGATGCAGCCCTCGCCAAGGTCGGCCATGGTCAGAAGCTGTATTCCTACGGATTCACCTTCAACGGTTTTGCCGCGAAACTCACCCCGCAGCAGGCTGCGGCCCTGGCGAAAGAGGCTGATGTCGTTGCAGTGAACGAAGATGAAGCTCTAAAACTGGATACTTCGAGCACGCCGGCCTTTCTCGGCTTGAGCGCCCCTGGCGGTCTTTGGAGTCAACTCGGCGGGGTAGCAAAGAAGAACACCGGCGCTGGCGAAGGGATCGTCATTGGTATGGTTGATTCCGGCATCTGGCCCGAAAGCAAGAGCTTTGCCGATCGCGACGCGAGCGGGAAACTCCTCTTTCAGCATGTTCCCGGATTCAAAGGCAAGTGCGATTCGGATACGGACGGTTCCTGGAACAAGCAGCTTTGCAACCAGAAACTGGTTGCCGCGCGGCGTTTTAACGCAGGTTGGGGTGGCGACGCCGGCGTCGCAGCCGAGCTCCCTTGGGAATTTCTTTCACCGCGCGATTATAGCGGCCACGGCACGCACACCGCGTCCACGGCTGGCGGCAACCATGGCGTTCAGGCCACTGGCCCGGCAGCTCCTTTCGGCCAAATCAGCGGCATGGCGCCTCGCGCTCGTATCGCAGCTTACAAGGTTTGCTGGGAAACGCTCGATCCTCTGGTGGGCGGTTGCTTCACTTCAGACTCCGTTGCCGCTATCGACCAGGCTGTGGCTGATGGCGTTGACGTGATCAACTTCTCGATCTCAGGGACGACCAACAATTTCCTCAGCGCTGTCGAAGTGGCGTTCCTTAACGCCGCTGATGCGGGTGTCTTCGTCGCCACTTCTGCTGGTAACAGCGGACCGACGACTGGCACCGTGGCGCACCCCAGCGTGTGGGCGACCACCGTTGCGGCCGGCACACATAACCGGAACGGCGAAGGCTCAGTCACCACGGGCGACAACGTCACCCACAACGGTGCCTCGTACTCGAACGCGCTCGCTTCGTCGCCGATTATCGATTCCGTCAACGCTGGTCTACCGGGTGCAGACCCGACCAGAGTCGAGCTCTGCTACTCGGCTGCCGATAACCTCGATGGAGGAGGCAATTCACTGGGTCCCGTGCTCGATCCGGCGAAGGTTGCCGGCAAGATCGTCGTCTGCAAACGTGGCGTGACTGCGCTGGTGAACAAGAGTGGTGCTGTCAAGGCCGCTGGTGGCGTGGGTTCGGTGATCTACAATGATCCGACCAACAACACCGCCGTCCTCGCGATTGTGCACCCTGTGCCAACCGTCCATGTGTTCACGGCAAGCGGGCTCGCCATCAAGAGCTATATCGCGTCGGCAGGCGCAGCAGCCACGGCCTCAATCTCACAGGCGGTCATAGTCTTCAACACACCGGCCCCGATGACGGCGTCGTTCTCGTCGCGCGGCCCTTCTGCGGCGGCCGCGGGTGACATTCTCAAGCCCGACGTCATGGCCCCAGGCCAGGACATTCTGGCTGCAGTGGCGCCTCCGAATAATGGTGGCCAGGACTTCGCGTTCTATCAAGGAACGTCGATGTCTTCTCCGCACGTTGCCGGCGTGGCAGCACTCCTGAAGCAACTCCACCCCAATTGGGGTCCGATGATGATCAAGTCCGCCTTGATGACCACCGGCACCGACGTTCTGGACGGGGGGACCCCACCGCCAAGCACAAACACGACGCTGATCTTCCGCCAGGGTGCGGGCCACATTGCGCCGAACAGTGCGGCTGATCCGGGCCTCGTTTACGATGCCGGAATCAATGACTGGCTGGCGTTCCTTTGCGGGACCACCAACGGCGTTAATCCGGCGACGTGCACTGCCCTGACAGGCGCCGGGTACTCCTTCGATCCGAGCGATTACAACGTCGCCTCGATCGCCATTGGAGACATGCCTGGCGTCCAGACGGTTAAGCGCCGGGTGACGAATGTCGGTAATTCGACTGCGACCTACACGGCTTCGTTCATCGGCATGACCGGCATTACCACCACGATTAGCCCAACGTCGCTGACGCTAGCTCCTGGACAGACGGGGAACTTCACCGTGACGTTCACTCGCACCACGGCGCCGTTGAACACCTATCAGGGTGGGCAGTTGACCTGGACCGACGGAACCCACAACGTCCGCATCCCGATGGTCGTTCGTCCTGTGCAGTTCGCTGCGCCGGCGAGTGTCTTCGGCAACGGAGCTCCGATTAGCTACAACGTGAAGTTTGGTTACACCGGCCCATGGAGCGCTTCGGCTCGCGGATTGATTCCAGCAACTCAAACTGCTGGCACAGTCGCGGATGATCCGACCAACAGCTTCGTGGCTGGCGGACCTGGAACCGTCTCGTTCGACTTCGTGATGCCCGCTGGGACGACCCACGCGCGCTTCTCGCTCTTCGATGACTTCACCGATGGCAACGACGATCTTGATCTCGTTGTTGTCCGAGTGTCGACCAACACCATTGTCGCATCGAGCGGCGGAGCTACGTCGGCCGAGCAAGCGAACGTCCTCAACCCGGTCGCTGGCGAAACGTATCGGGTATGGGTGCACGCGTTCCAGACCGATGGACCGGATGCGAACTTCACCTTGTTCAGCTGGCTGTTGGGTAATACGCCGGCAGGGAACATGACAGTGTCCGCGCCTGGCTCCGCCACGATTGGCACGACTGGGGTTGTTAACCTCACGTTCTCCGGCCTGGCGCCTGCGACCAAGTACATGGGATCCGTCGCCTACACGGGCGTCACGGCGAACCCGACGGTGGTCAACGTGGACACTCCGTAACACGACGCCACATCGATAGAATAACAGCGAAGGGCCGGCGCAAGCCGGCCCTTCTGCTTTTCTGGCGGGTCCGCGCTCCGGCCGCCAAAATCCGAGGCCCCATTTGTTGACAAAAACCGCCCAAGGCGGTTTAATGTTTTCGTTACTTTGCCTCCTCGATAAACGATTCCTTTCGAGGCTTCCGGTTACCAAAGAACGCAGGTCGGCTTTTCTACAAATCCCATCTCATGGCGGGACACAGCAAGTGGTCCAAGGTTAAGCGCTTCAAAGGCGCGCTCGATACCAAACGAGCCGCGCTTTTCAGCAAGTTCGCGCGCGAGATCACCATTGCCGCGAAGACCGGCGGGGGCGATCCCGATGCGAATGCGCGTCTCCGCAGCGCGATTGTCTCTGCCCGGGCCCAGAGCATGCCCAACGACGCCATCGACCGCGCGATCAAGCGCGGCACGGGCGAGGGAACCGAGGCGCAGCATTTCGACGAGATGGTCTATGAAGGCTATGCGCCGGGCGGTGTGGCGGTGATCGTCGAGGCGGCGACCGATAACCGGAACCGGACCGCCGCGGAGATCCGCAGCATCTTCACGAGAAATCACGGCAGCCTGGCGACGAGCGGCAGCGTCTCCTACATGTTTCACAAGAAAGGCCGCATCACCGTCCCGCGAAGCGGGATGGCCGAGGAGCGGATTTTCGAGCTCGCCCTGGAGGCCGGTGCTGAGGAGTTGACAACGGAGGAGGAAGAGTATGTTATTACCACCTCCCACGATCAGCTCTACGCAGTAGCTGAGGCGCTCAAAAACGCGGGCGTCACAACTGATGGGCAAAAGTTTACTTTCATCCCCGATACGACAGTTCCGGTTAACGATGAGGCTGTGGCGCTGCAGATCTTGCGCTTGTGCGACAGCCTCGAAGACGACGACGACGTTCAAAACGTCTATTCAAATCTAGATATTCCCGACGAGTTGCTGGCGAAATTGCCGGCATAGAAACGCTGCCGGTTAGATGGGCGGCCCGCTGCTCCGGCAGCACTGAGATCAATCTCTGCATTTATGAGTGAAGAAAACGATAACCAGCCACCGGCGCGAACTGACGCTCCCGCGGAACGTCCAAGGCGTCCCCGCCGACGATTTCCCCGCCGACATGACGGCCCCCGCGACCGCGGCCCGCAAGAACAACGCGGCGACCTAAACGGCCCCGCCGACCGGATTGAACCGGAAGGGACTGATGGAGCTCCGCGAGCGGCCGAAGGCGACCAGCGCGACGAATTGCCGCGGGGCGATGCCGGCGCTTCGCCGAATGGCGAGATCGAGCGCGAGCCCGAATTCGGCGACGGCATTATCGAGATTTCCGGGAAGGGCTTTGGTTTCCTGCGCGACGCCAAACGCAATTTCGTCCAGACACCGAACGATATTTTCGTGACGCCCGAAATCGTCCGGCGCTTTGGCTTGCGGGACGGCATGTGGATTTATGGCGAGACGCGCCGCGGCAATCGCGGCCCGCAATTGACCCGGCTGAACCAGATCAACGAAGAAGAGCCGACCAAGTATCAGGGACTCCGGCCCTTCGAAGAGCTGACCACGATCAATCCGAACCGCCGCATCAAGCTCGAAACGGTCGCCGACCGTTACACGACGCGCATCATGGATTTGATGACGCCGCTCGGCATGGGCCAGCGCGGTTTGATCGTCGCCCCGCCCCGCACCGGCAAGACGACGTTGCTCCATCACATCGCCGACGCGGTCGTGAAGAATCATCCGGAGATGAAGCTCATCATCCTCCTCGTTGACGAACGCCCGGAGGAAGTCACCGATTTCCGGCGCAACTGTCCGCAGGCGGAACTCATGGCCAGCTCGAACGACAGCGACATCAAAAGCCATACCCGCATCGCCCAGCTCGCCGTCGAGCGGGCCAAGCGCCTCGTCGAAGCCGGCAAGGATGTCTTTATTTTGCTCGACTCGATCACCCGCACCGCGCGCGCCTTCAACAACGCCATGGGCGGTGGCGGCCGCACCATGAGCGGCGGTATCGACGCACGCGCCATGGAGACGCCGCGGAAATTATTCTCCGCCGCGCGCAATACCGAGGAAGCCGGTTCGCTCACGATCGTGGCGACTGCGTTGATTGAAACCGGTAGCCGCATGGACGAGCTGATCTTCCAGGAATTCAAAGGCACCGGAAACATGGAGATGGTCCTCGATCGCAAGATCAGCGATCAGCGCATTTATCCGGCGGTGGACATTTTCCTTTCCGGTACCCGCCGCGAAGAGCTGCTCATGCAGCCGTGGGAGCTGGAGAAAATCAACCTGATCCGCCGCGGCCTCGCCGGCCACAAACCCGGAGAAGCCATCGAGCGTCTGCTCATGTTCGTGAAGAAATTCCCGACCAACGAACAGATGCTGAAGGGCATCCCCGGTTAGTCATTTTCGAATTTCGATTGGCGATTTTCGATTTGGTTCGCTGCATCCTGTGCAATCGAAAATCGAAAATCCAAAATCGAAAATTCTCGATGTCGATTGGGAAGTCCTGCCGCCCGAGGAACGGCGCAGGCGCCAGGGGATCGAGCCGCTTTTCAAGTGGGTCGCTCTCATCATGGATGAGATCGTGCGCATCCCCGGCACGAAATTCCGCTTCGGCCTCGATCCGCTCCTCGGTCTGATCCCCGGGATTGGAGACACGAGCTCCGCGCTCGTTTCAGCCCTCGCTCTGATTCAAGCCGCGCGACTTGGGGTTCCGAAGGTTCTACTCGCGCGCATGTCGTTAAACATTTTGATCAACGAGGTCATCGGCATCGTGCCGATTATCGGCGACGCCTTCTCCTTTTGGTTCAAATCGAACGCGCGCAACTACCAGATTATCAAGGACCACACCGTCACTCCGAGCGTCGCCAAGCGGAGCGATTGGATTTTTGTCATCGCGGTCCTGGTCATTCTTCTTGCTGTCGTCTGTCTCGGCCTGGGGCTCAGCTTCCTCTTCCTCCAGGCCGTCGCCGATTTCCTCTCCGGCCGTCGCTGAGGTTGGCTTCGTCCTGTAGCCGCTTCGCGGTGCGAAGCGTTTTCTGCAGCGTCGATATTTCTCACGCTTCGCATAGCGAAGCGGCTGCAGGCCTACCGAAGATACCGCGAATAGATCGCATGAATCCCCATGCGCGCTTCGCGATAACGCTTCGCAAAAGCATCGAGGCTTTTCGCGCCGACCCGTAAAGCCACCTTCTCCTGTTCCGTCTTGTCGGCGGGCAAACTCGATACGCTCTTGTTTTCCCAGCGCCGCAAGATCGATTCAACCGAGCGCAAATATCCGTAGTTTTTCTTCAGCGCGGCGGCGTCCGACTCCGCCATGATTCCGTTCGCGGCCAGATCTCGCAACGCCCCCGCCATTTGAGGATTCCAAGTCGCGCTCCGCATTTGCAGCGCCTGCACGAGAAATTCGGCCTCAATCACGCCACCCGTGCCTGTTTTGAAATCGAGCTCGTCGGATGCGCTGCCGCGGTCCCGGCGAATCCGCTGGAGCATCCCATCGATCTGGGCAAACAAATCGACC
>DASQLH010000062.1:0-3785 GCA_035630155.1 Chthoniobacterales bacterium | reverse complement strand
CGGGTGATGCCGGCGTTGCAAAAGACGCACGGCTACAAGAATCCGCACCAGGTCCCGAAGGTGGAGAAGGTCGTCGTCAACACTTCGGTTGGCTCGCAGTCGGACGTGAAGCAGGCGCTGGAAGACGCGAAGGCTGAGCTGACTTTGATCACCGGCCAGAAACCGGCTGAAACGCGCGCGAAGAAGAGCATCGCGAATTTCAAATTGCGCCAGGCCCAGGCCATCGGCGCCAAGGTCACCTTGCGCGGCGAGCACATGTATGAATTTCTTGAGCGCCTGATCAAGGCCTCGCTGCCGCGCATCCGCGACTTTCGCGGGGTTTCGCCGAAAGGTTTCGACGGGCACGGGAACTATACGCTGGGCGTATCCGACCAGGCGATCTTCCCCGAGGTCGAGCTCGATAAAATCAAGCGCAACATCGGATTTGATGTTACCATCGTCACCACCGCGCGGACAAACGAGGAAGCCAAATCGCTCTTGAGCGAGATGGGAATGCCGTTCAGCGACCGGGCCAAGAAGGTCACCACGGCGACTCCTGGACCAGCCGCAGCCGCGCCAGCCGCAGCCGAAACCACCCAGTCTTAAATGAGCACAGTTACAGATCCTATCGCCGACCTTCTCGCCCGCGTGCGCAATGCCGCGAACGCGCAGAAGACAGAAATGTTTGTTCCTTACTCCAAGATCAAGGCGGAGATCGTGCGCATTTTGAAGGACGAAGGCTACATCACGGATTACTCGGTGGACACGGAAGGGGCGCACCCGCGCATCAAGATTACGAACAAGATCGCAAACCGGACGAGCGCGATCACCGGCCTGAAACGGGTAAGCCGTCCCGGCCTCCGCCGTTACGTGGGCGCGCAGGAAATTCCGCGCGTGCTCGGGGGCATGGGCGTGTCGATTCTCTCCACACCCCGCGGCATTCTTTCCGGCCGGGAAGCGAAGAAACAAAACGTGGGAGGCGAATTGCTCGCCTACGTTTGGTAACGATTAACGGATCACGAACTCATGTCACGAATCGGAAACAAAGCGGTCGAGATTCCCGACAAGGTGAGGGTGAACATCGGCAACGATGGCGCCGTCGCGGTCGAGGGGCCGAAGGGCAAACTGCAATGGACGTTGCCGCGCGAGATCAAGGCCGAGGTGAAGGACAATCGCGTCTCGCTCGTGCGTGATGCGGAGACGCGGAGCGTGAAGGCATTGCATGGTCTTTCGCGCAGCCTCGTGCACAACATGGTGCAGGGCGTGAGTGAAGGATTTTCGAAGAACCTCGAGATCGAAGGCGTCGGTTTCAAGGCGGCGGTGCAGGGGGCTGTGTTGAATTTGAGCCTCGGCAAATCGCACCCGATCCTGTTTCCGATTCCGAAAGAAATTAAAATCACGGTGACCGACAACACCAAGATCGCCATCACCGGCATCGACAAGAAAGTGGTCGGCCAGGTGGCCGCGGACATTCGCCGGTATTACCCGCCGGAGCCTTACAAGGGCAAAGGCGTGCGTTACGCGGGTGAAGTGGTGCGCCGCAAGGAAGGCAAAACCGTTCAATAGCCATGGCACTTCGCGATCGTAAAGAAATTCGGCACCGCATTCACACGCGGATCAGGAAACGCGTCAGCGGGACGGCGGAGCGCCCCCGGTTGGCTGTGCATTTTTCGGGCAAACACGTTTACGCGCAGGTCATTGATGACGATGCGGGAAAGACCCTTGTGTCAGCCGCGACGACTGAAGAAAAGGTCGTCGGCAAATCGAAGGCCGGCGCCAATCGCGCTTCGGCTGAGAAGGTGGGTAAAGCGATCGCCGAGCGGTTGCTCTCGAAGAAAGTCGATAAGGTCATCTTCGATCGCGGCGGTTTTCTTTATCACGGCAAAGTGAAAGCCCTGGCGGACGCGGCGCGCGAAGGCGGACTGAAATTTTAAAAGATCATGGCACAACAACACAGCGGCGGCGGACGACGGCAGGAACGCCACACAGATAAAAGCTCGGCGGCGCGCGGGGACACGACCGAGAAGGTGGTCTTCATCAATCGTTGCGCGAAGGTCGTCAAAGGCGGCCGGCGTTTCAGCTTTAGCGCGTTGATTGTCGCGGGCGATCACGACGGGCAGGTCGGCGTCGGGTTTGGCAAGGCAAATGAAGTGGCCGAAGCGATCCGGAAAGCTTCCGAGGCGGCGCGCAAGTCGATGGAGAAGATGTCGCTGCACGAGAACACGATTCCGCACGAGACGATCGGCGAATTTGGCGGTGGGCGCGTTTTGCTGCGTCCGGCTTCACCGGGGACCGGCGTCATTGCCGGCGGCGGCGTTCGCGCGGTGGTCGAAGCGGTCGGAATTCGCGACGTGCTGGCGAAGTCGCTTGGTTCCAGCAATCACTCGAATGTGGTCAAGGCGACGATCGAAGCGTTACGCGCGTTGCGGCGGCGCGATGAAATTTTGAAGACACGCGGCATTCGCGTGACCGAACGCAAGGAAGTGGAGCAACCCTCATGATCCGGCTCCACAACATGCGGACGCGGCCGGGCTCGAAGCACCGCGTGAAACGCCTCGGTTGCGGAGAGAGCTCCGGCCATGGCAAGACGAGCGGCAAAGGCCATAAAGGGCAGAAGGCGCGCTCCGGCGGCAGCATTCGCCTCGGGTTTGAAGGCGGCCAGATGCCGCTGATCCGGCGTTTGCCAAAACGCGGCTTCAACAACGCCGCCTTTCACAAGAATTATGCGGTCGTCAATCTGAGCGACCTGGCCTCCTTCAAGGAAGGCACCGTGGTGAACGAGCAGCTTCTCCGCGAGTCGAAGCTGGTCCGCGGGCACGGCGCCGGACTCAAGCTCCTGGGCGATGGTGAATTGAAGCACGCCCTGACCATCGAGGTTGATAAGGTCAGCGCGTCCGCTCGCGAGAAAATCGAGAAGGCGGGCGGCAGCGTTACTTTGAGAGAAAAGCCGATCCAGGGCCCGCGTGAAGCGGAGCAGCCCGCGCCTGCGGCGGAAGCGTCCGAAGCTGAGTCAGCCGCCGAACCGAAGGCGAAGACCAGCAGGAAGCCGGCGGCGAAAAAGAAGGCTGCGGCCAAATCCGCGCCAAAAAAGAAACCGCGAAAGAGCTAGCGCTTTGCGGTCCATCAACCACTTCTAGTCGATGGTTTCGGCTTTCGTAAACATTTTCAAGATACCGGAACTGCGCCGGCGCATCTTGTTCACACTGGCGGTCATCGTGGTCGTCCGCCTGGGCGCCGCGATCACCACCCCGGGCGTGAACCAGGCGGTGATCCAGGAATGGTTCCGCGGTGCGCTCAACCAGGGCCAGAGCGGCAGCGTCGCAGAGCTGTTCAATCTGTTCAGCGGCGGCGCGCTGGAAAATTGCGCGATCTTCTCGCTTGGCATCATGCCCTACATCAGCGCGTCGATCATGATGCAGTTGCTAACCGCGGTCATTCCACGGCTGGGCCGGCTGGCCAAGGAAGACGGCGGGCGGCAGAAAATCATGCAATACACACGCTACGCGACCCTGGTGTTGTGCGTGTTCCAGGCCTACCTGCTGTCTATCTCCTTTCAGCATCCGGAATCGTATCAGACGATGCTCCCCGGCATTACCGAGACGATCAACAAGCTGGGCATACCGCTGGTGGAGGATCTGGGAATGACCTTCCGTGTCGTCACGGTCTTGTCGCTGACGGCGGGGACGCTGTTCCTGATGTGGCTGGGGGATCAAATCACCGAGCGCGGCATCGGCAACGGCATTTCGCTCATCATCACCGTCGGCATCGTGGCACGCCTGCCCGCGGCGCTGGCGCAGGCGTGGAAG